>JAEWMH010000192.1 GCA_023393235.1 Bacillota bacterium
ACCCCGGGCTGGTCATTCACAAGAACTGATATAGTGTGCTTCGTTGGCTTCATCCACTTCATCCCCCATCAGCATCTCATCTATCGTGCTTCCAACTGTAACCATGGGATAAACATTCTCATGCTTGCGGACCACAAACTCCACCAGAACCGGACCGTCGGTATCCATGGCTTCCTGCCAGGCCGCCCGGGCTTCCTCTTTGTTCCGGGCCCGCAACCCCTTCACCCCGTAAGCCTCCGCCAGCTTCACAAAGTCGGGGCTGCCCGCCAGATCGATATGGCTGTAGCGGTTATCGTAGATGAGCTCCTGCCACTGCCGGACCATCCCAAGCACCTGATTGTTGATAACCACAATCTTCACCGGGATTTTATTGAGGGCGCAAACTGCCAGCTCCTGGGAGCACATCTGCATGCCGCCGTCTCCGTTGATGGAAATAACCAGCCGGTCCGGATTGCCCATTTGGGCTCCGATCGCCGAAGGGAAGCCAAAACCCATCGTACCCAGTCCGCCGGAGGTAACCAATGCACGGGGATGGTTGAACTTGTAATATTGAGCAACCCACATCTGGTGCTGGCCTACGTCGGTGGTGACGATGGCTTCACCGTTGGTGGTATCATGCAGCATTTCGATGACCCATTGGGGCTTCAGCTCTTTGTCCGAATCGTTATAGCGCAGGGGGAAATTGCGTTTACTTTCGGCGATCTCCGCGATCCAGGCCTCCGAGTTGGCGCGTTTAGCCTTGGTGTTGGCGTAAGCCAGCACGTACTTCACATCGCCTACACAGGGAATCTCTGTAGGTACGTTCTTGCCGATTTCCGCCGGGTCCACATCGATGTGGGCAATCTTCGCCTTGGGGGCAAAACCCGCCAGCTTGGAGGTTACCCGGTCGTCGAAACGGGCGCCGATGGAGATGAGCAGATCCGCATTCTGGATGGCTTTGTTGGCTGTAAAGGTGCCGTGCATCCCGGGCATGCCCATCCACAGCTCATGGGCGCTGGGGAAGCCGCCGAGGCCAAGCAAAGTGGTGGTGACGGGAATCCGGGTTTTGTCCACGAACTCGATGAGTTCCGCAGAAGCACCTGCGTAAACAACGCCGCCTCCGGCCAGAATGACCGGACGTTCGGCCTTTTGGATGGCCGCCAGGATTTTTTCCACCTGTTTCTTGTTGGGATCAGTGGTGGGGTTGTAGCCGCGGATGCTGATTTTATCGTCAATAGCCGGTTTAAATACAGTTGTGTGGGACGAAATGTCCTTGGGAATGTCGATGAGCACGGGGCCCTTGCGTCCGGTATTGGCAATATGGAAGGCTTCATGAATCACCCGCGGCAGGTCCTCCACGTTGCGCACCAGATAGTTGTGCTTGGTAATCGGCATGGTGATGCCGGTAATATCCGCTTCCTGGAAGGCATCGGTGCCGATAAGAGGCGTTGCCACGTTGCCTGTAATGACCACCAGCGGCACAGAATCCATATAGGCGGTGGCGATGCCGGTTACCAGGTTAGTCGCGCCGGGGCCGGAGGTGGCGATGCAAACGCCCACTTCACCGGTGGTGCGGGCATAGCCGTCTGCCGCGTGAATGGCGCCCTGCTCATGGCGGGTTAAAAGATGTTTAAAGTCGGGATTATTGTGCATGGCGTCATAAATATATAGGACCGCTCCACCGGGATAGCCGAAGACGCATTCCACACCTTCCAGCAAGAGGCAGCGAAGCAATATTTCCGAGCCGGAAATCACATCGGGCGCCAGCAGCCTTTCTCTCAGTTCCCCATTCAGCACCTTTGCCTGATTTTCGATACTCATAGTGATCCTCCCCTCAATGTATGGAGCAAGCATATGTCAGCTGCTTCACCAGAAAACCAAAAAACCCCTTCCGTCCCGACGCTAAAGAAGCGTACGAAGGGACGAAAGGGGTTAGCTTCCGTGGTACCACCCATGGTTTGCTGCCGCTCTCGCGAACGGCTGCCTTGACAAGTACGAGCACCGCGCATGCAGCGGTCCTGATACTCCGACACGGTAACGTGTGTCCTTCCGGTTCCCCCTACTAGCCATATCCGGTTATGCGTCCGTATATGCTTTTCAGGAAAA
Organism: Bacillota bacterium; assembly: GCA_023393235.1. GTDB lineage: Bacteria > Bacillota > Bacilli > Paenibacillales > NBRC-103111 > Paenibacillus_AR. Next base: position 2,086 of record JAEWMH010000192.1, read on the forward strand.
CAGCTCCGAGGTGAGCTCGTTAATAAGGGATTAAGGCATTGGTCTCAGCTAACCCGCTGCTCTCTGGTTCATAAGAGCCCTTATCACTTCGTCCTCATCATAGCCGTTGCAGCAATTTTCTTAATATTGAGGATTATTATAGGCAACATTACTCGGTGTGTCAAGGGTGATTCCGGAAAAAAATCGGAGTAAAAAATTCCCCTCGCCAAGGCAAATCACGGCTGAAAACAGCTGACCCGCCTTATCTCCGAGTTGTAACCGTCTACACGAAATGCAAAACTGCAGTTATTTTGAGCACTTTCCTGCGGTAAGTCGGCCTTAACTGCATATGTGCAGTTTTTTCACTAGGCCGATGGGGCAAACGGGGTTTTTCGAGAAAAATAAATGTACTTTTGCAGGACGGAGTATAGTTTGGAGAGGGAGACCGGCAAACTGCACTTTTGCAGTTGAGAGGGACATGTCCAGCCGCCCAGCCTGCAGCAGTAGTCAACCTCACGCCCGCCCGGCCTCCGCCACCGTGAACAACCGCGCCTCCTCTGTGGGAAGCACCAAGGTAAAGCTTCCGCCCGTCAGCAGAATCTCCCCTGATCTGTAGCAAACAGCCTCACCATCCTTTAACTAACCGGGCCTTGGCCGACCGCTTCAGCTTCCATCCCAATTATCTGAACCGCCAGTTTGTCCGGCACACCGGAACGCCGCTCCACCGTTATATCCTGAATACCAAGGCGGATAAGGCCATAGAGCTGCTTCATTCCACGGCCATGCCTGATACGGGGATTGCGCAAGCGTTGGGATTCTGCGATCTCAGCCATTTCTCCAAATTCTTCAAGGAACGGTATGGCGTAAGCCCCTCCAACCTCCGGCTGTAACCGGATTGTTTCTTGAATTATCCCCTTCTGCGCTTATAATGCTTGATATAGCCACTCATGCTGCGGTTGCCGCCGCACCGTAGACCGATGAAATGTCGGAGAAGGCCCTCAAAACCGGCTTCGCTGATTTTGAGGCTTGCATAACATATCCAGCGTTTGGCTCGGAACATGTTATTTCAGGGTAGCATATATACCGCGTATAAAGCGGAATTCCGGGAAGAGAAGGGAAGCCAGTGGATAATTTCGTATTTTACAGCCCCACCTGTTTCGTATTCGGCAAGGATGAGGAAAATCATGTTGGCGCGTATGTCCGCCGCTTCGGCGGGAGCAGGGTGCTGATCCATTACGGGGGAGGCTCCGTGATCCACTCGGGCCTGATGGTCCGTGTGAAGCGTTCCTTGGCGGAGGAGGGAATCTCCTTCGTGGAGCTGGGCGGCGTAAAGCCAAATCCGCGCAGCGGGCTGGTCTACCAAGGGATAGAATTATGCCGCAAGGAGCAGGTGGACTTTGTGCTGGCGGTGGGAGGCGGCAGCGTCATCGATTCGGCCAAGGCCATTGCCGCAGGGGCTCTTTATGAGGGTGATTTCTGGGATCATCACCAGGGCAAACCGATCACCAAAGCGCTGCCTATCGGCACCATTCTGACTATCGCCGCAGCTGGCAGCGAGGGCTCACCCAATTGCGTCATCACAAAGGAAGAGGGCATGTACAAGCGGGGGGCGAACAGCGACCATCTCCGCCCTGCCTTCTCGATTCTGAACCCTGCGCTGACCCAAACGGTCCCTCCATACCAAATTGCCTGCGGGATTACCGATATTATGGCGCATCTCCTGGAACGTTATTTCACCACCACCCAGGATGTAGAGGTAACCGACCGGCTCATCGAAGGTCTGCTTCTGGCCGTAATCAAGGAAGCCCCACGGGTGATGGCCGATCCCTCCGACTACCAGGCCCAGGCTAACCTCATGTGGGCGGGAATGATGGCTCACAACAATTCCTGCGGCGTAGGCCGGACTCAGGACTGGGCCAGCCACTATATTGAGCATGAGCTGTCGGCGCTCTACGACTGCGCCCACGGGGCGGGGCTTGCTGTGGTGTTCCCCGCTTGGATGACCTATACCATGGAGCACAACGTCAGCCGGTTCGCCCAGCTAGCCGTCCGGGTTTGGGGCTGCCAAATGGATTTTGCCCATCCCGAGAATACCGCCAGAGCGGGGATTACCGCCCTGAAGCAGTTCTGGGCGTCTCTTGGTATGCCAACCCGCTTCGGGGAGCTGGGAGCCAAACCGGAGGACATTGAACATATGGCCCAACTCGCCTGCCACGGCGACGTGCGCAAAGGCACCCTTGGCACCTTTGCCAAGCTGGATGCGGAGGATGTGGCCAACATTTACAGGCTGATGCTATAGGCCGCTCCTTACCGCTCCCCTCCAATACCCAACCACCCTTCTTCCAGGGTGGTTTTCTTGTTTTTCGGATGCATAGAAATAACTGATAATACCAAATTTATAAGTAAAAGGTGGTGTCTTCATGAAAGTGGCGATAATGGGTGCGGGTTTATCCGGACTGTCCTGTGCCCTGACGTTAGAGAAACACGGCATTATGCCGGATATCTACGAAACCGGTGCCCAAGTAGGGGACCGGTTTGTATACGGGGAGATTTTCTTCGGGTTAACCGCCAGGCCTGTCCGGGATTGTGTAACCTATCTGGCCAACGAGCTGGGCATCTACCTCAATCCCGTTTATATGATCCGCACCATGTCCATTCATGGACCCGGCGAAACTGCTGTGATGGAGGGAAATTTGGGTCATTCCAATATCCGGGGTCGGCATGAAAAAGCCATGGAAAAGCACCTCCAGCAGCAGCTCCAATCCCCCATCCGATTCCGTTCCCAGGTCACCTATGAGGAATTGCTGGAGGACTATACCCATGTGGTGGTGGCTACAGGTGAAACAACCATTGCCCGTCGGCTCAAAAATTATGATCTGGCCTTGACGGTATCCATGAAGGGCTGTACTGTGTCGGGGAGCTTCGACCTTAACCGGGTGTATACCTGGCTGAATGATGCCTACTGCCCCAAGGGCTACGGCTATCTGATCCCTCTTTCGGACAAGGAAGCCAGTGTCGTCATCGCCTTTCCGGATTATCCAATGAACCAAAACGTGGATATTCATTCCCTGTGGGACAATTTCTTCCCCAGGGTTTGCTCCGACCTGCAACAGACGCTCACTGTCACAGACGATTTCGAGATTCATCATTATCCCATTGGCATATCCCGGGAGTCCCGGATCGGGAATACTTTTTTTGTGGGCAACAACTTCGGCAGCATTATGCCCTTTCTTGGCTTCGGGCAGTTTTCCTCCCTGGCCACAGGAGTGTATGCCGCCTGGGACATGTGCGGGCTGGGAGACTACGGGAAGCTGACCCGTTCTTTACGCAAAAGCTATGACAATTCCCTGATCCTCCGCAAGGCGATTGAGCAGATCGGCAATGACCAGCTGGACTCCATCGTCAAGTGGCTGGACACACCCGTCGGGCACAAGCTGTTTAACATGAAGCAGGTGGATTTGCTGCGCGCCGCCTCTTACCTGCTAAGACCCTGGGTAGGCATAAAATCACTGGTGTAAATGATTAGGGGGGCTTCTCTTGAATCAGACCCATACCGGGCTATGTGCCCTGGAAATCAGCTACTTGTGGGCAGGTTATGCGGTGGACAGCATGTCCGTCTCCATCCTGTCTGGCTACAGCCGCCATGCCACCAATAATCAAGTCAAGGACCTCTTGACAACCACCGCGGAGTTTGGGCAAGAACAGGTGAACCGGAGAAGCCGGATTCTGTCCGGAGAGGGAATGCCGCTGCCCAAGGGCTTCATCGTGGAGGAGGAGGTTCACATGTCGGCGCCGCGGCTTTTTTCCGACCGTTTCTATCTCACCTACCTCTCCATCGCCACCCGCCTCGGGCTGCTTTTCTATTCCCAGGCGCTGGGTGTCGCCTGCCGGGAGGACGTCCGCTTCTTTTCCTCGGACAGCCTGCAAGCCACGGAGCGCCTGCAGAACTCCGTGCTGACTCTGATGCAGAACCGGGGCGAATATTTCCGACCGCCTATTCTGACTGCTCCCGACCATCCGGAGTTTATCCAAAAAACCAGCTTCTTGAACGGATTTTTCGGTGACAAGCGGCCGTTGACCGGGATGGAAATCAGCGGCTTATACAGCTCCATGGAGCTTGTCCTGCTGATGGAGGCCATCAGCACAGGCTTCGCCCAGGTATCCTCCGATGCCAAGGTCAAAGAGCAGTTCGTGCGGATGAAGGAGCTGGCTGCCGGCCACAAACAAGCCATGGAGAAGGTCCTGGAAAAGGATAATCTGCCTGCTCCGGTTTCCTTCGTGGCAGAGGTCACCAATTCCACCAAGGCTCTTTTTTCAGAGCGGCTGATGCTCTGCCATGCTGCCGGCTTAAACGGGACGCTTATTGAAGCATACGGCAATGCTCTGAGTTATACCATGCGCAATGATGTAGCAGCCCTGTACCTGAAGCAGATCGCACAGGTGGGAATACTGGCGGAGGGCATGACCAAAACCCTGGTGGATTTCGAATGGCTGAAAAACCCCCCGGAGCACTGGAGCGGTAGAGCTTACGGCGGCTATATCTTCGGTAACTGCCCCGGCAAGTTACAAGTCCGGTTGATACCGGAGTCAGACTGTTGGGACCGTCTCAACAGTCTTTTTTATTGCCGGATCCAGCCCCATCCCCTTACATCACATTGACCATAATCATTAGCGCCAACAGCCGCCACCGTACCGTCGGATTGAAGTCCGAGAGTATGGGCACAACCTGCTGCAACAGCCCTAATTGCCTTCCATCCGTCCACTTCGCATTGGCCATACATATTCAAACCCGCAGCAAGCACCTTACCGTCAGATGTAAGCCCCACGGTATGATAACTCCCTGCTGCAACTGCCACGATATCCCGCCAGCCGCTTACATGGCATTGACCGTGTTTATTCCACCCCACAGCCGCAACCGTCCCATCTCTTTTAAGCCCCACGGTATGAAGATACCCCGCCGAAACTGCCGCCATACCGCACCAGTCAGTTATATTGCATTGGCGGTATTTGTTGTTGCCCGTTGCCGTGACCGTTCCGTCTGCTTTCAGACCGACAGTGTGCCAATCACCTGCCGTGACCGCTGTAATCCCAGACCAACCGCCTACGTCGCACTCCCCTTCGTTATTCCGCCCTACAGCTACGACGGTACCGTCCGATCTGACCCCAATAGTACGGCACCAGCCTGCCGCAACGGCTGTAATATCGCGCCAGTTATGAACATCGCATTGGCCATGCTTATTCCAGCCTGTCGCTTTCACCGTACCGTCAGTTGTAAGACCAACTGTATGCGCATTACCCGTGTTCGTGGCCATATGAACGTTGCCGGCAGCAACCGCAGTAATCTGACGCCATCCGCTTACATCACATTGACCGTATTTGTTGTCGCCTGCTGCCGCTACCGTTCCATCAGCATGAAGAACAACAGTATGGCGACGTCCTGCGGCTATGGCGGTATTTTCCAATGGTTTCGTCTTCATCGTTTCCTCCACAAATTAATAATCCCTGCCCGTCCACCCGTTCAGCATATTTTATTCTCTGTTGTTATCCCATACTCCTTGCTTTCCATGCTTATTCCAACTCCCCCCTTGACACTCATGAACTGTACTATTACTATTAATACAGTTAGTTCACGAACGGGAGCGCAGACCGTTACCGGGAGAAAGGGGCGAAGCCATGTTTGAATTGGATTTACGCAGCCGCAGGCCCATCTATGAGCAGCTCATGGACAAAATCAAGGATGCCATCCTCTATGGGGTCCTGAAGCAGGATGAGCAGCTTCCCTCTGTCCGGACGCTTTCCACACAGCTTACGGTTAATCCCAACACAGTGCAGAAGGCATACCGGGAGCTGGAGCGGGAGGGCTTCATTTATTCCCTGCCGGGCAAGGGCAGCTTCGTCTCCCCCGGCAAGGCCCACGCCGATCTGGCAAGATTGGCGGAGGTTCGCCGGGAACTGGCCGGACTGATGGAGGAAGCAGCCCGGCTGGGCATGACCCAGGACGAAATTTTATCTCTTTATCAAAAGGTGCAAGCCTCGAAAAAGGAGTGACACACATGATCGAAATCAGCGGCATCAGCAAAAGCTTCCAACAGGAGCAAGCGGTGAGGGAGCTCAGCCTGACCATACATAATGCGTCCGTCTTTGGCCTCCTGGGCTCCAACGGAGCCGGCAAAACCACCCTGCTGAAGCTGATGGCGGGCATTATGAAGCCCGATGAAGGCAGTATCCTGATGGAGGGGCAGCCGGTTTATGAAAATCCGGTGAATAAGGGGCGTTTGATCTTTGTCCCCGACGCTCCCCACTTCTTCCCCCAAACCAGCCTGCGTCAGATGGCGGATTATTACCGGTCGGTTTACCCCGGGTGGAGCGAGGAACGGTATAAGCAGCTGTCGCAGGTATTCCAATTGGATGAAAAGCGCAAGCTGCATCGCTTCTCGAAGGGGATGCAGCGCCAAGCCTCCTTCTGGCTGGCCTTAAGCTGTATGCCGGAGGTGCTTATTCTCGATGAGCCCATTGACGGCTTGGACCCTATCATGCGCCGCCAGATCAAAAATTTGCTGTTCCAGGAATCCGCCGAACGGGGCATGACCGCTGTCATTTCCTCCCACAACCTGCGGGAAATCGAGGATCTCTGCGACCATGTGGGCATGATGCACCAAGGCAGATTAATCATCAATAAGGATCTGGATGTGATGAAGGCGGACACCCACAAGGTCCAGACTGCCTTCTGCAGCGCAGACGGGGAACCGGAGCTTCCCGGAACCCTCAGAATTCTGCATTCTGAGTCCCGGGGAAGCGTTAGGGTTTACATTGTGAAGGGCGAACGCGGGGAAATTGAGGAAACCTTCCGCCGCCTGAATCCATTAGTGCTGGACCTCCTGCCGCTGACGCTGGAGGAGATATTCTTTTACGAAATGGGGGATGCGGGTTATGAAGTCCAACCGATTCTTCTTTAATTCCGGCGTCATCCGCCAGGACCTCCGCCAGCATGGCTGGATCGGCATTCTGTATCTGCTCGGACTCCTGCTTTCTCTTCCGCTTCAAATGATGATGACCGAGCTGCCTCCCCGCGCTCCGCGGATGGTGCTGCAGGATTTGTTTTCCGACGGGAACGGTGATTTTCAGAACCTTCTGGTTATGGTGTTTCCGGTAGCGGCCGGGATTTTTATCTTCCGTTATCTCCAGTCCAAAGGCTCTGCCGATTTCCAGCACAGCCTTCCTTTACGCCGTGATCACCTGTTCTTATCCCATCTGGCCAGCGGCCTGATCCTGCTCGTTGTGCCCATTCTGGTCAATGCCTGTATACTGGCTATTGTGAAGATGATGCCTGACCTGGCGTATGTGTTCAGGTGGTACGTGCTTTTCAAATGGCTGGTAACCTTATTGGTCCTTACCGTTTTTATGTACATATTCACTGTCTTCGTCGGAGTGTGTACCGGTCAGTCCATTCTTCAGACGGCGGTGGTGTTTATCCTTCTGCTTCTGCCTGCCGCTCTGGGCGAACTGTGGGGCTTTCATTTCCGGACTTACTTGTACGGATATTCCACATATTATGTCGACAACAGCATGAACTGGTCCAACTGGTCCCCCCTTGTCCAACTGCTGGAACAGAATTTGGAGCAATTCGACCGGTATTCCGCATTCATCTATACGGGCTTGTCCTGTGTATTCGGAGCTGCCGCATTTTTCCTGTACCGTCTGCGCAAGACGGAGGCTGCCACCCAGGCCATCGCCTTCAGCTACTTTAACCCTCTGTTCCGCGGAGGCGTTATGGTATGCGCCATGATGGTGGCAGGCGCTTATTTTCATCAATCCAACAATAACCCCGGTTGGACCTGGTTCGGCTATATCGCGGGAGCGGTGATCGGCTTTGCCGGGGTGGAGATGCTGCTGCAGAAATCCTGGCAGATCTATAGCCGCAAGACATTGATCCGCTTCGGGGGTTACACGCTGCTTTGCGCGCTGATCCTGTATGTGCCTGTGACCAATATCAGCGGATATGTCACCCGCGTCCCGGATACGGCTCAGGTGGAGAAAACCACCGTCAGCCTAGAAGGACAGGTTTACTCCATGTTCCGGAACAGCCGTACCAACAGCCAAAGAGATGAGGCTTACATTAACGCCATCCGGGATCTGCACAAGAAGCTGGTGGTTACCCGGGCCAAAGGCACTTTGCCACATAGCCCCACCCCCATCCGGACCATCAATGTAAACATTGCGTATTGGCTCGAGGATGGTTCCGTCCTGTCCCGTGAGTATCCGGCCATTCCGGTTCCGCTGATTGAGGAGCAATTGAAGCCGTTGATGGAAACGGAAGGGTACAAAAAAGCGGTCTTCGATTTGAATTTGTTGGACCAGAGCATTGACCGGATTACACTGGAGGGGGCGTATTACGCGGAGGGAAGGTATGCTGAAAACCCCAAAACTGCTGTAATCACGGATCCGCAGGAAATCAAGGAATTCCAGGAAATCCTGAAGCGGGAGCTGCTGAATATGACCTATGAGGACCACACCGACGGCCGGTTGGAGTGGGCTACGGTGAGCGTTCTGCCTTCCGGAAAGAACGACCAGACCCGGTATCTCTGGAAAAAATCCTTTAAGGAATTGGATGCTTGGATGACAGCCAAGGGTTATGCCACCAAAGTGAAGCTCATCCCGGCCAATGTGACGGATCTGGAGGCGGTGCTCATGGATCCGGTGCTTTCGGCAGACCGGTACAGCTTCCCTTCGGAGCAGGAATACCGGTTCCAAGCCTCTGTCAGTACCCCGGTTTCCATTACAGATAAGCAGAAAATCGAATCCATCCTGGAAAATATGTCGATCTACGAATCCGGCGCCGCCGGGTATATGATCAAATTCAAGATGACCGGCACCAATCAGGTGGTTTATGGCTTTGTCCCGGAGGACCGGCTTGTCCCCTGACCAAGCCAACCTTAACAAAAACACTCCCTGCCGCCGCATAACTGCGGTGAACAGGGAGTGTTTTTTGTTAAGGAAGAATCAGGATGCTCTTCGCAGACGGAGACGGATGTAGCGGACGATTTCCACTACTAAGCCCAAGGCCATTCCCGCGGCGGAAAAAAGCATAAAATAAAGAAAACCGATTAAATCCCCCCAGGCGTCGATATTCAGATAAGCGCTGCGGATCATGGAAGCCAGCCCTATACCGATGCCTATAGACGACAACAGCCAGAACCAGCGTTCCCCCAGCCAGCCCATCCCGTTAATAACCGCTGCCACAATGACGCTGAACAACAGAAGACGGAGCGCAATCCATATATCCGTTTCATTCCGCCAGACGGCGAAGCGGGCAAGCCACATCACCACCGTCATCATAATCGCATACCATACGAACCAGACTAGCCAGCGTCTGCTTCTGGCCTGCGGCAGATATTTCATAAACCTCCCCCTTCCTTACAGTTCCAAATATCCCCTATACCATCCATTACCCCTGCTGCGTCCCGCTTAACATAGAGGCTAATACCCCATCCAGGCCCAACAGCCTGCAATATATCTTATATGTTTAAGATACCAGTATAACCCGGAAGCATACAACCGAATCTTTACTTCCCTATTGGTACACGGACTATAGTTCCGCTATTTCGTTCAAGTTGTGCCTTTTTGGGTTTTCGCGGACTGAGGGGGCGTTATTTGCCATTTCAGCGCTGCTGCAGCCCGATTGGCTTCACATAACGGATCCCCAGTCCGTTAAGAAAAGAATCCAACGTTTCTCCGCATTATAACGACCTCTGGGTCCGTTGGCTCATCCCGGCAGCACAGCAGCTCCACTTCGCATTGCTACTAGCAGCCGCTATAGTCACTTCGGACGCCTCAATCCACCAGCCAGCCGCTCGCTCGGTCTCCTGCCCCTCTCCCCCTCCTTCTCCCCACCAGGCGCAAAAACCCCCTCCGGTTCACACCGGAGAGGGTTCAATACCTATGCAAGGGTTGAGCCCTGCCTATTCGAAGTAATTCGGCCCGTCAGCTTCTCAGGACAGACGCGAGGCGTAATCCTGATACCCGAACTCCCGCACGACCTTGATGCCGTTTGCCTCGTTGAAGGTGGCAATGGCCGGCAGATTGACGCCGTTGAACATGTTGGTTTTGACCATGGAATAAATGGCCATATCCGTAAACACCAGCTTATCCCCCCGCTCCAAAGGCTTCGGGAAGGAATAATCGCCGATCACGTCTCCAGCCAGGCAGGTCAACCCGCCCAAGCGATACGTATGCGGGTATTGCTGGGGTTCGCCGGCGCCGATGATTTCCGGCCGGTACGGCATCTCCAGCACATCGGGCATATGGCATGCCGCGGAGGTGTCGAGAATGGCGATATCCATGCCGTTGCAGATAATATCCTCTACCGTCGCCACCATAAAGCCGGTGTTCAGCGCCACCGCTTCCCCCGGCTCCAGATACACCTGGAAGCCGTAGGTTTCCTTCAGGCGGTTAATCACACGAACCAAACGTTCCACATCATAATCCTCACGGGTGATGTGGTGTCCGCCGCCCATGTTCAGCCACTTGAGCTTCTTCAGATGCTCGCCGAACTTTTCCTCCACTACGGCCACGGTCCGCTCCAGGGTATCGGAGTTCTGCTGGCACAGGGTGTGGAAGTGAAGTCCGTCTACCCCATCCAGCTCATCGCCCCGGAACTGGTCCAGGGTGACGCCCAGGCGGGAATGCGCGTAGCAAGGATCATAGATCGGCGTGCGTCCCTCCGAATACTGCGGATTGATGCGGATGCCCACCTCGATTTTTTTGCCGGGAACAGCCTGCACCTTGTCCTTAAACTTCTTCCACTGATGGAAGGAGTTGAAGACAATGTGGTCCACGTAGCCAAGCAGCTCGTCGAACTCCCGGTCCACATACGCAGGAGCGTAAGCGTGAACCTCCTTGCCCATCTTCTCGTAACCCAATCTGGCCTCGTGAAGGGAGCTGGCGGTCACACCCTTGAGATATTGGCCCACCAACGGGAATACCTCATGCATGGCGAAGCCCTTCAGAGCCAGCAGAATATTGCAGCCCGTGCGTTTCTGCACCGAATCCAGAATCTCCAGATTCTTCACCAGAAGCCGTTCGTCCACGATATAACAGGGTGAGGGCAGCGCCCCGAAGTCAATATCCATGTATGTGCTCACTTCCTTAATCGAGAAGCGTGGGGGAGAAATCCTCCTGCCACGGCAAACCTTGTTTGTTCAGTTCTTCCATGAACGGATCCGGATCGAACTCTTCAATATTGTATACGCCGGGTTTCTTCCAAATGCCCTTCAGAATCATCATGGCGCCGATCATGGCAGGCACACCGGTGGTATACGAGATGGCCTGGGAGCCAACCTCTGCATAACACTCCTCATGCACACACACGTTGTACACATAATAGGTCTTCGGCTTGCCGTCCTTCACGCCTTGGATGATGCAGCCGATGTTGGTTTTGCCCTTGGTGCGGGGACCCAGAGAGGCCGGGTCCGGCAGAATGGCCTTCAGGAAGTGCAGAGGAATGATCTCGCGGCCTTCGAACATAATCGGCTCAATGGAGGTCATGCCTACATTCTCCAGCACCTTCAGGTGGTTCAGGTAATTGTCGGAGAAGGTCATCCAGAAGCGGATCTTCTTCAACCCCTTGATGTTCAGGGCCAGGGATTCCAGCTCCTCATGGTACAGCAGGTAGATGTTCTTCGGCCCGATTTCCGGCAGATCATAGGTTTTCTTCTCCGAAAGCGGTGGGGTTTCGATCCATTCGCCATTTTCCCAGTACCGGCCGTTAGCGGTAATTTCCCGGATATTGATCTCCGGGTTGAAGTTGGTGGCGAAGGGATAACCGTGATCGCCAGCGTTGGCATCCACAATATCGATGGAATGAATCTCGTCAAAATGATGCTTTTGGGCATAGGCACAGAATACGCCGGTTACGCCGGGATCGAAGCCGCTGCCCAGGAGGGCGGTGATGCCGGCCTTCTCGAATCTTTCCCGGTAGGCCCATTGCCATTTATATTCAAACTTCGGCACTTCCGGCGGCTCATAGTTGGCCGTATCCACATAGTGGACTCCGGTAGCCAGACACGCGTCCATAATCGTCAAGTCCTGATAGGGGAGAGCCACGTTAATGACCACATCCGGGCCAAAGCTCTTAATGAGGGCAATCACCTCATCCGTATTATCAGCATCAAGCTTGGCAGTCTGAATCTTCGTCTTGCCTCCGTCAAGCTTGGCCGCGAGCGCGTCGCACTTCTCTTTCGTGCGGCTGGCAATGCAAATTTCCTCGAAAACGTCCGGATTCTGGCAACACTTGTGCACAACAACACTTGCAACGCCGCCGGCGCCAATAATCAGAGCTTTTCCCAACTCACTAACCCCCAATTCACAGATTAAAAATCAAACAAGCACGATTATACAGAAAAGGCCCAACATTATCAAGAAAAATGACAAAAAATGAGGCTCGCCGAAATGGGGCCCCATTTTCTTCATAATTCCTTCATCATACAGGGAAATCCTCTGGATTTCTTACTTTTCCAAAAATATGGTTTGCGGCGGATTCCCTCTCCGTTTTACACTACTCTTTTGTGGATTCTTCCTTCATTTTTTTCCTATAAGAGACCTCCAAGATCGTGATGATGGCAACTCCGGTGAAGCCGAGGCCGAACATAATGATGATAAGGGCCATCCATTAGCCACCCTTTCTTGTCTGAGGAACACAGGTTATGTAATTTTTTCCTTCCTCCATTATATACCAATGAACTTAGGGGTTCAAGTTGAATTTGCATGTATGTTTCCTTTTTTCCTGGATTGCTATAGTTTGGATAGGTGATCATATGGCATTTGACTACTCGGTAATCGGCAAAAGAATACGTCAGGCCCGGGAAGGCAAGGGGCTGACGCAGGAACAGCTGGCTGAAAAGCTGGATGTCTCCAATGCGTACATCAGTAAAATCGAACGTGGACGGACGCCCATTAACCTGGACCGTCTTTCGGAATTGTGCATTATGCTGGAGGAAACGCCGGAATATATTTTGAGCGGCGCCAACAACGGCACACGCGACTATATGCGCAATGAAATCATCGCCATGCTTGAGGGATGCTCCGCCGAAAAAATCCGGCTGATCTCCCAGATCATCAAACCGATTGTCGATTATAAGGAAAAATAAGTATGATTGACTGACCCCCACACCATTCGGTATGGGGGTCATTTTTTGGGGGAATCACTTAAATTCCCAGGCGCTCAAACTGAGATTGCCGTATTGGTAGCTCCTATGCAGCAGCTCTGCCTTCCTTGTATCGTCGCCTGCGCCCATCGCAAGCAGCAGCGGGATAAAATGTTCGCTGGTAGGCACCGCAGCCCTGGCCTGGGGAGCCAGCTCCTGATAACCGAACAGAGCGGGCAGGTCCCAGCTCACCAGCTTTTCCTCCAGCCACTGATCGAAGTCCGCGGCCCAGCTGTCTACTCCTGCGGCTCCCCAATTCACCTGCCGCAGATTATGCACCGTGCCCCCGCTGCCCATGATGAGAATGTCATCCTTGCGCAGCTCCGCCAAGGCCCGCCCGATTTCATACTGCTGCTCATTGGACAGATGCCTGTTGACGGACAACGCCACAACCGGAATATCCGCATCCGGATACAGCAGCTTGAGAACGGCCCAAGCACCGTGGTCCAGCCCCCGGGTTTCATCCTTCGCACTGACAATCCCCCGCTCCGCAAAGAGCGCAGACACCTTTCGGCTTAATGCCAGATCTCCCGGCGCCGGATAGGTCATCTCGTACAGTTCCTTTTGGAAGCCGCCGAAATCATAAATCGTGTCATATTTCCCCTCAACAGCGCTGACCGTTTGGACAGGCTCCTCCCAGTGGGCGGAGAACACCACAATCCCCTTGGGTTTGGGGTGGTTAGCGGCAAAGCTTTTCAGAAAATCGTTATAGGCATGGTTCTCCAACACAATCGTAGGCGCCCCATGGGCGAAAAAATAAGACGGCATCATAATCCTTCACTCCCATTCATTTAGTTGGATAGCTCCTGTTCAAGCCAATCGGCAAGTTCCTGTCTGTTCTCCGCGGTAACTCCATGGCCTGCCGGGTAAATTTTGAAGGTCAACGCCGGGGCGAGGGGCCGGAAAAAACTCTCAGTCTCATAAGCAATCCGTACGGGAAAGACCTGATCCATCTCCCCGTGAGAGATAAACAGGGAGGTTCCGGACAGCTGCCGCAGCGTATATTCTTGCTTCACAAACTCAGGCACATATCCGTTTAAGGCGATAATGCCCTTTAAGCCGTCTCCCAGGGTCAAAGCCAGCGTCATGGCCAAAATAGCGCCTTGGCTGAAGCCGAGAATGTAACGTTTGCCCGCATCAATAGGATAGGCATCCGTGGCATAGGCAATGAAATCCTTCAGTTGTCTGATGGCGGTGTCGAAGCTTTCCCTTTCGGGATTCCCCAGCCCGCGCAGCGTGTAATATTGAAAGCCGCGCCCGGATTCCAGGCTGCCGCGGATGTGGATACGGATGATGCGGGAATCGATAGCTGCGGTAAGCCCGGCCATATCCTCCTCATTCGAGCCCATCCCATGGAGGGTAAATAACACAGGCAGCTGCTCATTTGGCTTTACACCCCCGGAAGGCAGCTCAATTTTATAGGTAAAAGCCGGTTGCTTCATGCCGAATCTCCCCTTCCCGACCGGAAGTAAAAATATTAGTAATATGAATTGTTTATTTGTATTTATTTTAACTCCGAGACAACTGGCATGTCAAATGAAAATTTGCTAATATAAATATAACTTTTATTATGCTAATATTTTGCCAAGGAGAGATGACATATGGATATCGGCGCCTCCATACGGGCCATCCGCAAGAAAAAAGGCATTACCATTGCCCGGATCTGCGAGGATACGGGATTATCCCAAGGCTTCCTGAGTCAGGTGGAAAGAGGCCGGACCTCCCCCTCTATTGCCACACTGGAGAGTATCGCCCGGGCGTTGGGTGTACCGCTGCCTTATCTTTTGCTGCAAAAGGAGGAACGTATGACAATTATCCGCAAAAACGAAAGGACGATTACGGCCAGCGGCCCGGAGCAGCTGCGAGTGGAGCATCTGGCGAAAACCAGCCACATGCGGATGATGATGGTGGAGGTTCCGGCAGGAGGTTCAACCGGACCGGAGGTTCATGCCCATCCGGGGGAAGAAATTCATCTGGTGGTGAAAGGGACCATTTGGGCCCGGCAGGGTGAGGATGAAGGGGTGTTTCAAGAGGGGGATTCATTTTCCTGGAACGCCTGTGTTCCGCATACGGTGAAGAATATCGGAGAGGAAACGGCCTTGGTGCTCATCGCCGTCCAGAGGGACGCGGGAGAAGGGGAAGATTATTTATAGCTGCCGCGGCAGTTTTCCCTTCCCTCCCGTCTTAATAAGTCTAACGGACAGCCCCATGGCGAAAGTTATCAAACCACTGTGCCATCTCTTCGTCGCTGTCTACCTGTAACAGCTTGAAAATTTCATAAGCAAATTCAACAGCGGCCGTTTCATTGGCAGTAATAACCCCACCGTCAACAACAACCTGCGCGGACATATAATTCAACTGACCGTTATACCCCTTTTGACTTTGGAAAAGCTCCAGGCTGTCTCCCGTATGCTTTACATGGTCAAGCAGACCGTGTTTACACAAAAAGGTTGTAGCTCCACAAATCGCTGCAACAGGAATATCAGTGTTCCGGACTTTTCTAATGAAATCCGCAATCTCACCATACTCATTTTCTTCCCAGGAAAGCCCGCCCGGAAGAATAACCATGGCAAGCGCATCAAAATTCTGATAATCGCCTATGGAAACATCCACATAAGCTTTAACGCCGCCCATGGACTGCTTGGGAGCGTGATCCAGGGCAATGGTCTTGACGGTATAATCCGTAAAGGAATTCGCAACTGCAATGGCATAGCTTGCTTCCCAATCACACCAGCGGTCCGTTAGAAGCAAGAGAATTTCGTCCTTTATCCTTGTTATAAGCTACTCCCCCATACATGTTTATTCGACCAATCCATTATAGCCTGCCAATAGGCCCGATGGAACGGGAAGAACAGGTACAAAAAAAGCTTCCCCCACATCGGGAGAAGCTTCTTTGTTATATTAAACCATGACCTTGCAGAGGTCGTTGGCGAAATCCACCGGATCCGCCACAGGCAGCCCTTCAATAAGAAGCGCCTGATTATACAGCAGCTTGGTGTAAAGCTCGAGCTTTTCCTTGTCCTGGGCCAACGCACCGTTCAGGGACTTGAAGATGTCGTGGTTGACGTTGATCTCCAGCACCTTATCGGCTTTCACGTCCTGGCCACCGGGCATCGCCTTCAGGGTTTTCTCCATCTCGATGGTAACCTCACCCTCGGAGGACAGGCATACGGGATGGCTCTTCAACCGTTTGGAGGCACGGACCAGCTTCACCTTGTCGCCCAACACGTCCTTCATGGCGTCGAACAGATCCTTGTGGCTGCTCTCCTCGGCTTCGTCCTTGGTTTCCGTCTCTTCAATGCCCAGGTCGCCGCCGGACACATTGCGGAATTCCTTTTCCTTATAATTCATCAGCATCTTCACGGCGAATTCATCGATATCGTCGGTGAAGTAGAGGATTTCGTAACCCTTATCGGCAACCAGCTCGGTTTGCGGCAGTTTTTCGAGACGCTCTACCGACTCGCCGGCGGCATAATAAATGTACTTCTGCTCCTCCGGCATCCTGGACACGTATTCGTCCAGGGTGACCGGTTTTTTCTCCTTGGAGGAGTAGAACATCAGAAGATCCTGCAGATCCTCCTTGTTCATGCCGTAGTCGCTGTACACACCAAACTTCAATTGGCGGCCGAAGGCCTTGTAGAAGGTGTCATATTTCTCCCGCTCATCCTTCAGCAGCTTCTGCAGCTGGCTCTTGATGCGGTTTTTGATGTTCTTGGCAATGAGCTTCAGCTGGCGGTCATGCTGCAGCAGCTCACGGGAGATGTTCAGCGACAGATCCGCGGAATCCACCATCCCCTTGACGAAGCCGAAATAATCGGGCAGCAGGTCGCCGCATTTTTCCATAATCAGCACGCCGTTGGAGTACAGCTCCAGCCCCTTCTCATACTCCTTGGTGTAATAATCGAAGGGAGTGCTACTGGGGATGAACAGGATGGAGTTGTAGTTTACCGCGCCGTCCACACTCAGATGGATATGCTTCAAGGGTGTGTCGAAGCCGTAGCGTTTGTCACGGTAGAAATTCTCGTAGTCCTCATCCTTCAGCTCGCTCCGGTTTTTGCGCCAGATGGGAACCATGCTGTTCACCGTCTGCTCCTCGCGGACCTCCTCGAACTCCCCTTCTTCCCCATCCTTGGGCTTGTGGGTGGTAACCTCCATCTTAATGGGGTAACGGATGAAGTCGGAATATTTCTTAACGATGGCCTTCAGACGGTATTCCTCGAGGAATTCATCGTACTTTTCCTCTTCGGTGTTTTCCTTGATCTTGAGCACGATTTCAGTGCCAGGTGCAGCCTTTTCGGCAAGTTCGATGGTATATCCTTCGGCCCCGGTAGACTGCCAGCGGTGAGCCTCGTCGCTGCCGAAGGCGCGGCTGGTTACGGTCACCACATCTGCTACCATGAAGGCAGAATAGAAGCCTACACCGAACTGCCCGATAATGTCATGGCCGTCCTTGGATTCATTTTCGGTTTTGAAGGACAGAGAGCCGCTCTTCGCGATTACACCCAGGTTATTGTCCAGCTCTTCCTTGGTCATGCCGATCCCGGTATCGGTGATGGTCAGCGTGCGGGCAGCCTTGTCCGCTGTAATCTTGATATAGTAATCTTCCCGGTTGAACTCCAGCTTGTCGTCGCTAAGCGCCTTGTAATACATTTTGTCGATGGCGTCGCTGGCGTTGGAAATAAGCTCCCGCAGGAAAATTTCCTTTTGTGTGTAAATGGAGTTGATCATCATTTCCAGCAAACGCTTGGACTCAGCCTTAAATTGCTTCTTGGCCATGAATAAATCTCCCTTCCATGCCGGTCATTTGTTCGAAATGTTAGCACTCAGCAATAACGAGTGCTAATCCTTTATTTTTTATACCATAAAGTGGGGTTTCCAGTCAATAAGGAGCCTCTGCTCCGCCTTGTCGTCCATTATCCCCTTTAGTCAGGATAAGCGTGTGAAGGCGGGAAGACGGGAAGGCGCAATTTCCCCTGAGCCAAGGGGAGAGTGGACAACAAGCATGGCACAGGCACACCTGCGGCGAGGAATTGCGGAAGCCTACTTCCGTTATTCCGGCAGAGAGTGCCTTGCACAACCCAATAGCGGAAGGGAAATTCCGCTATTGCTCGAAACTGAGCGCTAAAGCAGCTGTTTAGGGACAATTAGCGGAAAAGTGCTTCCGCTATCCGTAGCGCAAACACACTTGCCTTGGAAATAGCGGAAGGCCGCTTCCGTTATCGGCGGCGCAAAACCAAACCTCCACCACTCGGGGCCGCTCCTCCGTGCAAACTCAACCATTGCTACCCGAACTACTCCCCTTTGCCGCCAAACAGCAAAAACCCCCGGTCCGTAACCGGGGGCTGGGAATGCAGGCGCGTACCGTGGATCAGAGACGCTTTTAGCGGAAGCTCACAAACTCCCCTACCGGCTTGCGGTAGCCGCGTGGACGGATGTTGTCCTTCACGGACTTGCCAATGGTGATCAGCAGCACCGGAACGTACCGGTCCGGGATATCCAGCACCCGCATCATCTCTTCCTGATTGAAGCCGATCATCGGGCAGGTATCCCAGCCCTTCTCCTTGGCGATCAGCATAAATTGCATAGCGGACAAGGAGGCGTTGCGGATGGCCTCATCCCGCTGATAGGCTTCATTATTCTCGTAAGCTCCGGTAATGGTGCCGATCAGCCCGTCATAATCCTGCTGGGACATCACGCCCAATGTCCGCAAGCCACCGTAAATCTCCGGCGCCTTCTCATAGGCAAGTTTGTCCCCCAGCACTATAATCGCCGCCGAGGCAGTGTGGACCTTATATTGGTTATAAGCCGCCGCACGCACCTTCTCCTTCAGCTCCGGCTCGCTGACCACCACATAATGGGCATGCTGCAGATTATACGCGGAGGGGGCAAGGCGGGTTTGAGCGAAGATTTCCTCCAGCTCGGCAGTGGCAATTTCCACTCCCTCTTCAAAATTCATCGCCGACCGGCGGGCCTGCACAACATCCAGCAACTCACTCATGTTTATCCAACCCTTCTTTATAGTTATTATTAACTTACATTTTACAAGTTATATCCGTAAAGTAAGAATACTGCGGTCCTTGAAGATTGTCAACAAGAAAATTCCAGTGCTTTCCGCATGTTCAAAAACCCCTTCCGTCACCGGAAGGGGCTCCTGATATCTCTTTCTTATTGCGCCGATTGTTTGAAATGGGCCAAACCTGCTTCATGGGCGGCAACCAGCCGGTCGCACAACGCATCCCATTCCTCATCCAGCTTGAGCAGCTCCGGTTGGCTGCGGTACCAGTCCACTGACTCTTGGATACCGTCCCTAAACCGCTTCACAGCCTTGTACTCAGGAACCAGCGCTTTGATCTTGGCATTGTCGAAGCACACGCTGTTCAGCTTGTCCCCCACCAGCTCACTGTGCAGCTCAGGCAGACAGCCGGTAATAAAATCTGCCGACAGATGCAGCAGATCCGGCTCATACCCCGCCGCTGCGCCCAGATGCCGGGTAATCTGATCCCAGGTCAGCACCTCGTCGGAGGTAATCTGATAGGCTTCGCCGATGGCTTCCTTGCGTCCCAAGAGTCCGGCAAAAGCCACGGCAAAGTCCGTGTTATGGGTCAGCACCCACAAGGAGGTGCCGTCACCCGGGACAATGATCTTTTTGCCCAAGCGCATCCGTTCCAGGATACTCCATTGATACTTCCGGCTGTTGAAGGCTGTAGGAAGTTTATCAATCCCGTAGGTATGGGAGGGACGCACGATGGTCACCGGAAAGCCGTTCTCCGCATGCGCCCGCAGCAAAATGTCCTCGCAGGCAATCTTATTCCGGGAGTAGTCCCAGAACGGGTTGGCCAGGGGCGTTTTCTCCGTGATGAACGGGCTTGCCGGGGGCTTCTCATAAGCCGAGGCAGAGCTGATGAATACATACTGGCCCGCTATACCCGAGAACAGCCGGATATCCGCCTCCACATGCTCCGGCACATAGCTGATCCAGTTGACCACCGCATCGAAGGTCCGGCCGGACAGCAGCTCACGGATGGAGGCTTCATCCCGGATATCCCCCTGCAGCAGCTTAGCCCCTTCCGGGACAAACGCCGTGCGGTTGCCGCGGTTTAACAAATACAGCGTATGCCCCTGTGCGATAACACGCTCCGAAACGGCCGAGCTGATCACACCTGTTCCGCCGATAAATAAAATATCCATTGGAGGTTCCTTCCTGTCCCTTTATATTTATCACCAATTGCAGCACTTGCGCGGACAGATCCGACTACGGCGTTACTCCCGCCACGCGGCGGGATGATCCGCCGACACCATATCCAATTCGGCGGCCTTCAAAGCCGACTCCAGCTGGGCAACGCTTTTGAAGCCGGGAATGCAGGTGCTGACCGCTTCATGCTGCAGGCACCAGGCAATGGCCCATTGGGCCATATCCACACCCTCGGGAACCTCCCGCTCCCGGATGTCCGCTACCTCACGGAGCCGCTTGTCCGTCGCTTCCCGGTCCCGGCTGGAGCGGACGTCATCCTGCCCGAATACGGCACCCGGCTTGTAGTTGCCGCTTAAGAAGCCGCTGGCTAACGGAACCCGGGCCAGAACACCCAGGTCATGGCGGAGGCAGCTGGCGAAAACCTCCTTTTCCGGGGCACGGTCCAGCCGGTTATAGACAACCTGGATGGCTTCCGCCTTCAGCCGGGGAGAAGCCTCCACCTGCTTGACATTCTCATTGCTGCCGATGGATATGCCCAGGTGCCGGATTTTGCCAGCTTCCTGCTGCCGGTGGAGCACGTCCCACAGCTCGTCGTTCAGAAGCGCATCATCGCTGCCGGAGTGGAACTGGTACAGATCCACATAATCCGTGCGCAGCGACTTAAGGGAAGCCTCCAGCTGCTTCACAACCCCTGCCGGGCTCCAATCATCCTGCCGTTTGAGATGCCCGTGGAAATGATGCCCGAATTTAGTAGCGATCACCCACTCCGAGCGGTTGCCTGCAATGGCTTCCCCGATCAGCGATTCGGAAAGATGGTCGCCGTAGCATTCCGCCGTATCGATGAGATTACAGCCCAGCTCCAGACCTCTTCCAAGAATCGCCTGAACCTCACCCACCGTAAACTCCTTGCCCCATTCCCCGCCGTACTGCCAGGTGCCGATTCCGATTACGGGCACCTTCAGCTCTGTTTTGCCCAGCCTGCGGTATTTCATCGGTGATCCCTCCTGCCTCATGAGCTCAAATTTGACTCTACAGGCATCATATCATTATCCATTTCGGCTGTTCAACTCGGCATCAGCATCCCGGCGATGGCTGCCAGTACGGTGTCGGGGTCCAGTCTGTCCGGTTCGGCCAGCTCCTCGTGCTCGCTGATGGACTTCTGGACCATCAGGCCGAACAGGAAGGAGATAATCATCGCGGAGGTCCGGCGCACAGGGACCGATGGCGGCAGCAGCCCCATCGCCTGACAGGCTTCTATCCATTCGGCGGTGAAGGTGATCCAGCTTTGCTGGAGATTGACGACAATGCGGGACACATCCGGCTGCTCCTGGCGGCTGAGCAAATAGATGAAGCAGCGGCGCAGAACGATCTGCCGTTGGTTGCCGGGCTCCAGCAGCCCTCTGACAATCACCGTCAGCGGCCCCAGCCTTCCCGGAGCCAGAGGCCCGGCCGGCCCACCGGGCGGATGACCTGGGGGTTGACCCTGCGCCTGCCCGAATCCATGGGGATGTCCTCCGTCCCCCGCCCCGGAAGGCGGTTGGCCCGCTCCTGCCCCCGGCCTCTGGTGGCCGGCCGCTTTGCTGCGGTACTCCTCCACCTTCCGGATCATGTGCTCCTCCAGAATCAGCCCGAACAGCTCATCCTTGCTCTGCACATAGTGATAGATGGCGCCTTTGGACATGCCTGAGCGTTTGATAATCTCCTGAAGCGTCGTATTCTGGCAGCCGATCTCAGCGGCAAGCCGTTCGGTGGTTTCCAGCACCGCTTTTAGTGTAGGAGAGGTACGGTCCATTCATAGCCTCATTCCTTTTGGCTTTTTTCTTTGGAATAATAACTGTATGGGAAGATATTGCCACGGATGGACACCTTACGGAGCTCCTTGGCGAAAAAAAGCTTAACCACCTCATAACGCTCCTCCGTATCCTCATCCTCCAGCATCTCCATGCAGCATTCTTGCAGAGAGCCGTAGAAATATTGATCCCCGTCATACTGCAGCATCAGCCGTCCGCCGTTGGAATTGAACAAGGCCATCAGGCTGGGGATATCATTCCGTTCCTCCTCAAAAAGCACATTCCCGCCATCAAAGTCACAAAACAATACACGCATTGTCATCTCTCCTCATCCTATATGTAAGATTATCTCGCAAACATCATAACAAACCGACTGGCGGTTTATAAAGTGTCCATTTTTTGAATTGTTGGATTTGCGCGACAATAAACACAACAAAAAAGAACCCCGCCAAGTGGCAGGGTCCCGACACGCTTATTCTTATTTGTTAGGCCGCTTCTTTTTGCCCTTCGCCAGATTTTCCTCCATACGGAAGGCGGTAATCCGGCGCACCAGCTCCAGAGGCAGAGGTTCCTTAAAAGGAAACTGGACGGAGCCCTTGGCTCCCTTGTATACAGCCAGCTCCTCCCGGAAAGCCTCGATCCCGCTGGGGGCCGGGTAAAACCCGATATGGTTCTTGAATGCGGCAAAATGGACCAGATTCCCGTTCAGATAAAAGGTCGGCATCTGGTAGCTGATGATTTCCTCCGCCTCGGGAGCAGCCTCCCGGATGGTCCGGCGCATGGCCTCCAGCCTGTCCCGGATCTCCGGCGGGAAGTCCGCGATGTAGGCATTGATGGATCCATATCCGCTTTGGGAATCTGACATAACACCGCCCCTAACTATTGCTCCCGGCGGGTAGAAATTCCCGACCATTGGGCTTCCAGCCAGGCGTCGAACTCGTCGCCTTTGTCGCCTTCAAACGCATCATACAGATCCAGCCGCATTTTGCGCAGCTTCTCCTTAAACTCCTCATAGCCATGTCCCTCGGGAAGGCTCTTTTTGATGCGGACCAGAGCCTTACCTGCGCCCTTGATAACCTCACCCTTGCGCCGCGGGGGCAACGAAACATTCTCTCCCAGCTGCTTCAAGGAGCGGTAAGCCGCCTCCTGAACCGCATACACCGGATCGTTCTCCAAGCGGTGCTTCAAAATATCGACAACCTGCTCATGCTTCAGCTTTCCCAGCTCTTTGACCGCATCCAGACGGTCCTTCCAGCTGGAGGTGCGGCTTGCAGCCGCCTTCAGCTCCTCGTAGCCGGCAGGCAAGGGTTCCTTTTTAATGTTTTTTGCCAATTGATCGCATCCTGTTCCATTAAGAAATAGTTTTTGTACAAGCCATTATACCACATTCTTCCCATTGTCCAAAAGGAACATAGCCTCCAGCCGGAGAATTGTATGGCAAATGCGCCGGCGCCCCATCATAATATAGGGAAAGGAGGGGAAGCCATGCAGCGCAAACATACCGCCAATGTCATCACCCTGTTGAGAATCGCTCTGCTTCCTTTTCTCCCGCTGGCTTCCGGGGATGTCAGGCTATTTTGCATTCTGTATCTTTTGTGCGGTGCAACGGATGTGGCAGACGGGTGGATCGCACGCAAAGCCGGTTCCCACAGCCCGTTAGGTGCCCGGCTGGACAGCATTGCGGATTTGTGTATGTTCGCCGCTGTTTTTGTCTGGTGCTGGATCCGGATGGGTCCCGCTATCGGACCGTTCCTGCCCTGGGTGGTCCTCACTATCGGAGTGCGGGGTCTGAATCTTGTGGTAGCTGCATGGAAATACCACACCTTCGCCATCCTTCATACCTGGGGAAACAAGCTGACAGGAGCGCTTCTATTTATTGCCCCCTTTATCATCGCCTCCGGACATTACGCCTTATTATGGCCCGCCTGCATTCTCTCCGTCCTCTCCGCCTGCGAGGAGCTTCTCTTGCATCTGTCCTCCCCCAGTCTGGATCTGAATAAAAGGGGGTTGCTCTTCAAGGACCCGTCAAGGACACAGCATTAGGACTTGCCCTTTTCCTTCAGCCGGAAAGGGTTGTTCACCGTAAGCTCCAGATCCTTCCCCCCTTCTCGACGCCCCGATGATCACCTCATCCTGCCACCTCTGATAGAAATAAATCGGGATGGCAGTCCCGAACATGATCAAAAAAGCCCCGATATAATTCAGCTGATGAAAGCTGTAGAGCCAGCCGTCAAGAAACCACGGATTCAGCACAAAGGTGAACCCCGCATCTACAACCAGATTCACCAGGAAAAACAGCCACCACCTGTGATAGGTCAGCCGAAAAATCCAGAGGGTTCCAATCAAAAAGGGACCGAACAAAATCGGCAGAAGTGTAATGTTTCCCCATGCAAAAAGGTATTGGTCAATGGTCCACCAATTGTAATGGTAAGCGGCCTCCGAAACTAAGGGCATCGCCAGCATGGCTAGAAGCGTAGCCGGCATAAACCGCTTTATATCCTGTCTCTTCATGAAAAAAAGCGAAAACCATGGAGCAATCATGGCCACCCAGAGCAACGTTTTCGTCATCATAGGGCTCCCTTTTATCCGGATATAAGATCAGGATGCCCCTTCCAATTCATTCCATACACGAAACTTCGGCATAACCGTTTGATCTTCAGCAGCGCTTTTCTGTCAGGTTCTTCCGGGA
Source organism: Bacillota bacterium (assembly GCA_023393235.1). Classification (GTDB taxonomy): domain Bacteria; phylum Bacillota; class Bacilli; order Paenibacillales; family NBRC-103111; genus Paenibacillus_AR. Next base: position 26,938 of record JAEWMH010000192.1, read on the forward strand.
AACAGCTATTGCTGTCGCTTGGCCGGAGCTCCTGGCTATCCTGAAATAACATGGTCCGAGCCATAGGCCGGATAGGTTATGGAAGCCTCGAAACCGGCAGAGCCGGTTTGAGGGCCTTCTTCGACATTTCATCGTTATCGATGCGGCGGGAACCGCAGCATGGATGGCTATTTGTCAGTATTTCCCGGGTAATGACAAGATGGAGTCCCTTGGCTTCCGGGGATTCCATCCATTCGTCAAATCCTGCCCTCAGCCTCCACTCTGGCCAGGATTTCATTGACGGTTTCCTCCGGCGTTTGCTCCGAATTATCCAGCCATAATCCGATTTTTGGCGTTTCTTCATGGAACAGACGGTAGAAGCCCTCCACCGAGAAGGAGCCATACCCGGTTTTGCCCCGCCCTGCTTCTCTTCCGGCGACAATTTCCGGCCGGGGGCAAAGCGCCACCACATAAAGCGGGCGATGGCGGATCATGTCCACAAATTCCCCCAGGGCTCGTCCGATGTAATTGTCCTGCACCACCACTTGAAACCCAGCCTCACAATAAGCCTCTGCCGCAGCTGCCGCCAGCCGGTAGCGCAGCCGAAGCTGCCTCATCGCCTCCTCCGAAGGCTCGGGGGACATCTCCTCTCTTCCCGACACCACCATCCTCCGGAATACATCCCCGCGCACATGGACCCCCCGTTCAAAACGCTCCGCCAATAACTGTGACACCGTAGACTTGCCGGCTGCCATAACCCCGGTCACTACGATGATCCCTGCTTGCTCCAACATTCACGTTTCCTCCTCAAGAAATGGTTTACCCTATATATCTTTCACAAAGTAAATAACCCGTTCCGTTTCCCGGAAGCCACTGTTGTGATGGAAGGCTTGGCTTAGGGTATTGTCCTGCAGGCAGTCTGAGGCAAGCTGGGCCAGCCCCTTGTCTCTTGCGAATTGCTCGGCCCGGGCGATCAGCTTCCGGGCCACTCCCCGGCGTCTCCATTCCGGAAGCACATAGATGGCCTCCAGGAAAGCGACCGGGGAGCTATCCGTGCCATTCACATAGTCCTGCCGTACGGAAATATTCATAAAACCCACGGCTTGTCCATCCTGCATACACAGAAATCCGGTTTCTTTGCCCGTTGCCAAAAAATCCGCATACTCCGTCTCCAGCTCCCCGGCGGCATGTCCCGCAAACAAACGGGAGGCAAGCCCCACCCATAATCCCAGGTTCGATAAATCTGCCTGCACAATCTTCATTCCCATCTTCCTTTCTTCATTTATAAATGAAAACCGTCTGTGCGGGGGCTGCCCGCTGGCCGGAAACGATGTAATTCTATTCAAATATACCACTTTATACCGATAGCATATTCTTATGGACAGATAAAAGAATAAATAAAAACTTTCTCTACCACCTGCCGTATAATCTTAGGTATAATCGACAGGTGCTTTTAAAAACAAAGAAATCTGGTGATGACATGTTTCAAATCAAGTGGTTGTGGCAGAATCTGAAAGGGGACCGGGCACGGTATGTGATAGCCCTCTGCCTGTCCGTGCTGACAGCCTCGCTCACTGTAGTAAACCCTTACATCGGCCAGCAGATTGTGGACACCTTCATTTCGGGAAGCGGCGCACTGGAGAATCTCAGCAACCAGAAAACGCTTCTCATTACCCTGTGTTTGTCCATGATCGGATTTTCGCTTCTGCGGACGGGTCTCGCATATCTGACCTACATGCAGTACGAACGATCCTCCCAGAACATGATGTACCGGGTGCGTATCTTCCTGTATAACAAAATCCAGGGCCAGGATATGC
>JAEWMH010000207.1 GCA_023393235.1 Bacillota bacterium
AACCACAAACCACAAACCACAAACCACGACTTACCGAGGGCTAACGGAACTGAGAGGACCTTAGCGGCTGAAAAATGACCCTTGGCAGTTGTAACGGAACTATACGACCCTTAGCGGGGGAAAATCGAACATCGAGGGTTGTTTTTCCCTTCTAAGAGTCGCTGAGTTCCGTTAAAAATACAAACATCCGTTTTTCCGCCTCTAAGAGTCGCTGAGTTCCGTTAGAGCCACCGCGTCGCACCCGCGCCTCACCAAATCCGCCGCTTCTGCACACTTCAGCCGCTAAGCGCTCCTGTGTTCCGTTAGAGCCACCGCGTCGCACCCGCGCCTCACCAAATCCGCCGCTAAGCGCTCCTGAGTTCCGTTAGAGCCACCGCGTCGCACCCAAGCTTCGCCAAGTCCGCCGCTTCTGCCACACTTCAGCCGCTAAGCGCTCCTGAGTTCCGTTAGAGCTGCCGCGTCGCACCCGCGCTTCAATCGCCCCGCGCCTCGCGCTGCACGGGTACTGCCCGCCGCGCTCCCGCACTCCGCTGCACCTACGGCAATTTTCTCCGCAGCTCCTTTTTCATGATGCCATTCTGCTTGGCCATGGCGTTCCAACCCATGGTCCCCGCGATTTTCCAGGCGATCCGCGGGAATTTGGGCCTGAGCAGGATCGGGTCGCCGGTTTTCCGGGACTGCAGATTGGCGGCCAACACATCCATAGCGTTATGCAGATTTTTCATCGGGCCATGCCCGTGCGGCACATTCTCCACCGATTGCAGCATTTCACCCGCCCCTTGCCCAATAGCCTGGGCGAAGCGGACTCCGGACCGGGCGCACCAGTTTTGGAGAATGCGGATGGCAATCTTGTTTTGCTCCCCCTCAAAAAATCCGTTGTTTACAATGGCGTACAGCAAAACCTCCTTGCTGCGCTCCGCCTTCATATAATCCTCCAATTCAGTCAGCATCCGCAGCAGGTGGGAGGGGATGGCGTCCACATACAAGGGAAATGCCAGCACCAGCGCATCCATATGGCATAGCGCCGAATAGTCCGATTCGGTCAGCGGCAGCCGGCTGACATGAAAGTGAAACAGCTCATGGTCCTTGCCGAGCAGCGGCTCAAAAACGCGGAGGAGCCGGGCGGAGTTATTTTTGCCGGACTTGGGACTTCCATTAATCAGGGCGATCTTCATTGCAATCCCTCCCAGGCGTCTTCCGCATTTTGATAGAAAAAAACCTCGTTGCCGGTGCTGTAGAAATTGACTGCGTTGGCCGCTACCAGTGCCCGGGCCGTTTCCTGCTCCGCGGATGTCAGGTCTTCACCGTAGAAGTGGACCGTCAGCTTGAAGCTATTTTCATAACGCCGCTGATGGTGGGTTTCCCCGTTGATGGTGGTGAAATAGGGCAGGATGTAGGAAATACTGCGGTCCAGCACATTTTTGACAAAAGGGCTGTAGCTGCCATATGTACACTTGCTGAGAATAATCATCTCATCGGAGGCGGCCGCCCATTCCCCCATCCGCTGATAGTCATCCTTCAGCACGCAGACGCCGGGAGTTCTGACCCAGCAGCCAAAGCAGCCGATGCATTTGCGGATCGTGCCGTTGTCGGTAATGATTTTAAGCTCCTGCTTACTCCCGTGCCCCATGGGGGGAGCGTCCTGGCGCGACAGATCATGAATAATCAATTTCATCATTTCTTCTCCTTTTTCATCAATGTTCCTATAAAAATATCCGTCCAGCTTCCGGAATACTGGATACCGCTGGTGGCGGAAAGTGCGGCGATGCCGTGAACCATGGACCAGGAGGCGATGAGGTTATGAGCATGATCCTCCTCCGGAAGCCCCCATTGATGGAACATACGGAAGGCTGTGGAACGGAACAAAGCAAAGGGAGGATAATCCTCCGGCTGTTCCTGATCCAGATTGATGGTCAGTCCGGAATAATAAAACAGAAACTGAAAGTATTGCGGACGCTGCGCGAAAAAATCAATGTAAGCCTGCCCCAAAAAAGCCAGTACGCCCGGCGTGTTTTCTTTACCTTGGACGGCGGACTGAAGCTTATGCATAAATTGGCTTGTGACATAATCGCCCATAGCGGAAATCAGCGCTTCCACATCCCTGAAGTGGCTGTAAGGCGCGGTATGGCTTACTTGACACCGTGCAGCCACCTTCCGCAAAGAGAAGCTTTTCAGCCCCTCCTCGTTAATCAGCTGGATGCCCGCTTCAATCAGATCATTACGCAGGTTTCCGTGGTGATAGGGTTTTTCCTTCATAGCCCGGTTCCCTCCGTTCCAAACTTTACAATGGTAAGATAATATCATACCATCTTTACACTGTAAAGATAATTGTTCGTGGCAGATATCTCCCTGTTTATGGCAAAAGGAGTGTATAATGGTTTTGACAAATACATACAGAGGCTCTTCCACTGACAGGCGGATGGGTCTAGGCTTTGCGGAGGTTGCTTATGGATAAGCCTCACCGGTTTAAGAAAGTCATCCAATTTATCGAGGAGCATCTGCAGGAGGAGGTTTCCCTGGACCTTGCCGCCCAGGCGGGCTTCACTTCGTTAATGCAGCTGTACCGGGATTTTTATACCCATACGGGACATTCGGTTAAGGAATATATACGCAAAAGGCGCCTTTCCAATGCCCTCAGCCTGATCCGCTGCTCGGATATGCCCTTGGCAGAGATCGCGTATACCTGCGGCTACAGCTCCCAGCAGGCCTTGTGCAAGAATGTCAAAGCCGCAGTCTCCATGACTCCCCTGGAATATAAACGCAGCGGGGTATCCTATTACTTTCCCAGATATGACAGCCTGGCGGCAAGGCAGGTGACGGTAGCAGCCGAGACCCTTCCCGCCACCGTCCGGGTGTCATTCTATTATCCCCGGCTGAACGGCATTGAGGACCAGGCCATTGCCGCCTTGCAAGAAACGCTGCCCGGTTACAGGGGAAGACTCTTCGGAAGGAACGGCAAACAGTTGGGCAGCCGGTTCTGTTATAGGCTATGGCTGGAATATACGCAGGACACAGCGGACAAACTTCTGGCCGGCAGGTTGTTCCGGGAGGTGGAAATCTTCCCGGAGGTGAGCCTTACCGCTGCCAAAGTTATTGTTCCAAATGAGGAGCCGGAGATTGGCCGGGCATGGAATTACCTGTATACGGATTGGCTCAGGTCCAGTATGTTTGCAGAAGACCGTGAGCCGTATTTTGAAGAATACCTGTGGCGAAACGGCAGAGTGAACCGGCTGGCGCTGATTTTACCGGTCATAAAACGGGCGGATTATGACCGGATTAGCCTGGTCCATAGTCCGGGAATGCTTTTTTTGGCCGCAACCCGGGAAGGTCCAAATGCGGAAAAGGAAGCGTCCCAGGCCGTGATGGGCTTTCTTGCCGTATACAGACCTTCGGCAGCCCGTTCGGCAGACACCTTTTATATTGCCAAAAACGGAACGGCCTGCACCTGCGGGGTGAGGCTGGAGGAAACGCTTGCGCTTCCGGCTGGCTGCGGGCTGGAGCTTCTGGAACTGCCGGCAGGCAGCTATGCCGTGCTGGAAACAGGCTGCACCGGGGACAGCCGGGTGCTGGAGGAGCGCCTGGAGGCATGGATACGGGACAATGGGCTACGCCGGAGCGGCTGCTCTGCTTTTGCCATCTACGAGGCAAAAGGAGGTTATACGGCTGACCATATTACCACCACCTGCCGGATACAGCTTGAACATGTTAAAAACGGATAATACTTCCCGGATAAGCGCTGGTAAAGTGGAGTCAGGAAAGGGAGGGGACAGGATGGGCGCTATTCGGAAGTTGTTGTTTGAGGAAGTGCCGCACTGCTATTCGCCCAAGCATTTGCCGGAGATTGTCAGGCTGGCGGGTGAGCTGCATGAGCAGGAAGCCGTCGTTTACCGCCAGGGGGCGGCAGAGCCTGTGCTTTTTGAAACGGGCAGGCTGGTGATTCGCCGGTTTGTTCCCGATGATGCACCGGCGGTGCAGGAGCTGGCTGTTGACCGTTATCATTCCGAGATGAGAAGCCGGGATCACCCGTGGCCTACGGATGAGAAGGGGTGCAGGGAAGCGACGGAGTGGTTCTCCGGGCAGGATAACATGTGGGCCGTATGCTTGAAGCTGGGTTTTTGTCTGATCGGGATGGTGGTATTCAACAGGGTGGATGAGCGGAATATGGTGGATTTGGGTCATGTGTGGCATACCCGTTACTGGCAAGCCGGGCTGGATACGGAAGCGCTTTCGCTAATGGTGCGTTATGCCTTCGAGGTATTGGAGGCGGATGGGGTATTCGCCAATAATCCGCTGGACTGTGCGCCGCAGATTGCGCCGCTTTTGGAGCTGGGGCTGACCGTGACTGAAACCAGCCAGGCCTCCTTTGCCCGGGATGAGCGGGGGGAACCCATTTATTTTACCGGCTGCAAGCTGGTGCTGGAAAAAGAAAGGTGGAACGCGTTATGAGTATGAGAAAGCAGGAGCTTCCGGAGCAGGGGGAAGGGCCGGGTCAAGGCAAGGGAATAGGTCAAGTTCAAGGTCAAGGGCTGAGTCAAGCTCCAGGTCAAAACCAAGGACAAGGGACAGAGGGCTACAGCCCTGTAGTAAAGCCGGAAATTATGAGGCTGGCGGAGGAGATGAGCCGTATGGGATTGCCTGATGAGGTGCTGGTGGAGCAGGTCAGTGAATTTTGTACCATTGTGGACCGGACGGAAATGAAGGTGGTGGGCTACGCCCTGCCTGTCAGCTATGAAAGCAGAGGGTATGGCGGCTATTACGGCTTCGAGCATGCCAATTGTATCCTGAACGACTACTTCTTCACCAAGAAGCTGGTGGGGGAAGGGGACATGGAGCTGCTGGCGGGGCTCATCGGGGACAGCCTGCTGCACAGGGAGGTCGTGACCGTCCGCACGGATGTCCGGGGAGATGGCAATTACAAAGTGGTGGCCGGGTTTATGGTGGAGAGCTTCGACCGGCTGCCGGATTATCTGCCGGAGTATACGGAGACGCTTGTTTTGCCCCCCTGCCGGTATGCCAAGGTGCTCATCAACGAAGGCAAACGGGAGGACCGGAAGGGATATGACGAGCGGATGCATGCGGACGAGTATTTCACCGGCCAGTTCCGCAAGGACACGAAGTATGTGTTTAACCAGGCGGGCTGCGGCTTTAATACATATGACGAGACCGGTGATATTCTGACCAAGTACGAGCCGGTGAAAATTGCGGCGGATCTGAAGGAGCGGTTTGATTCCCTGCGCTACAGGGTGGTGACACTGCCGCCGATGAAGATCGCCTGCAGCGTGACCCACCCGGGGGATGAAGAATTCGTTATCACCAAATATTTTGGGGTGCAGGATCAGGTATTTGCTGCGGAAGCGGCCAAATATTACCTGCATGATTATTACGGCTTCCCCATTGATGCGCCTGAAAAAGGCTCCTACAGCTCGTGCTTCGGCACCAGGGTCAGTACCTTCGATGGGCTGCCGGACTGTGTGGAGAAGCTGACGCTTCCCGGGGGCATCTATGTGCATATTTCGCAGCTGGAGGTGAATGGGGATAATCCCTCCAATCCATATGAAGTGGCATTCCAGCATCTGCAGGAGCTGTTTCTGGCGGAGCATCCCCAATACAAGGCCGATTGGAGCCGGAAGGCCATCGCCCGGTTCCGGCAGGCCAACTGCGCCTCCGTGTTTATGCCGCTGAAGCTGGTGGACGTAGCGGAGTGATGTAGCTGGTGAGCAGGATGAGCCTGACATAAAACAGCCTGCAGCTTCTTCGGGGAAGCTGCAGGCTGTTGCTGTTGATGGTGGATAGGGGCTGGCAGAAGCAGTGGGGGAAAGCATGGTTGCAGGAACAAAGTATAATGCTGAAAGCAAAGGTGAAAGCGGAAAACAACGCAGGGTGTGGGAAGGTAGCATGATGCGGAAACATAGTATGATGGTGGAACAAAGTATGATGCAAAACAAAGTATGATGCGCGGTAGAAGAGTAGCACTGGAGCACGTTCGGATGTTTGCTGCACCGCCCTAATTCTAACGGAAGCAGGAGCCTTTATTTGGCGAAAAAGAGGGGGGTGAAATTTCTAACGGAAGTGAGCGCTGCTATTTGGTCAGAATGGTGCTCAAAAGGGCAGGTTCGGCCGGAATAGCGGCTGTGGCTTCCGTTAGATTTGGGAAAAGCCACTTTTGGGTTAAATAGCGGCTCTGGCCGCCGTTAGAATTTAGCTGCATGGAGGCAGGTTGCTGGAGCAGGTCCGCATTAGCGCCAATCGGCGAACAGCGGTGTTAGTAACCAACGGTATGCGCCAAGCGAAGAAAACGGAGTGTTCGTCTAATAAATACCTTGCGCCAAGCGTCAGGAGGAAAGGGTTTCCTCCCGGCGCTTTTGGCGCTTCAGCCGGCTCTGCCGCTGGGACAGCGCTGTGATGGCCAGGCTCACGGCCACCAGTGCTGCACACAGGGCGAACACCGCGTGGTAACCGCGGAGGGAGCCCCCTGCCGCAGCTGCTGCTGCAGAGACGGCGCCGGTTCCGGATACTGCTGGCGCTCCAGCCGCCAACAGCCCGCTGCCTGCCACCGTGCCGAACATCATGCCCAGGTTCCGGGACAGAGCCAGGATGCTGCTGATCACCCCCAGATGCTCCCGGGGCGTTTCCTGCATCACTAGGCTGTTGTTGGGCGAGGTGATCATCCCCATGGAGATGCCCAGCAGGATGATTAGCGACGCCAGCAGCACCGTGGGGTAGGCCGCCGACAGGAATCCTAGCACTGCCAAGGTGCCGATCATCAGCTGCAGGCCTGCCGAAAGGATGGGCATGATACCGTGTTTGTCCGACATCCGGCCGAATACAGGAGCGGACAGGATCAGCGCTGCGGGATAAGCCATCAGCAGAAGGCCCGCCGCCGCAGGCGAAAGACCCAGCTCTTGGCGTAAAAACACCGGAAGGACCAGTTGTGCGGAGAAAGCGGCCATATAAGTGGCGATGGTAATGAATATACCGCTGTTGACGCCTGCGTTTTGGAACAGCCCTAAGGGAATGAAGGGCTCCCGGATCCGCCTTGGGGCGGCAGCAGAACCCCATCTCGCGGGCAGACACCACCAGATGAACAGCCCCAGGCCAACCCCGAACACCGCCACCGCCGCCACCACCGGCGGTGAGCCAAAACCGCTGGTGCCCGCCAGATTCAGGGCGGCCACCAGCCCCGTGAGCGCCGCCGCGAACATGGCGGCGCCGGTCAAATCCAACCGGGAGGCCCTGCGGGGCTCCTCCCGGGGGATCAACCGCTGCGCCAGCACCCACGCAGCGGCAGACACGGCGGCCAGCATGGCGAAGCTGGTCCGCCAGGAGAACCACTGGATGAGCACGCCCCCCAGGCTGGGTCCAACCATGGACCCTGCCGCCACGAAGGTGCTCATCAGCCCAAGGGCTCTTCCCCGCTGATTCTGGGGGAAGATGGAGACGATCAGGGCCATGTTGGTGGCCTGATACATGGAAGCCCCCAGCCCTTGCAGGATGCGGAAGGGGATCAGCCAGGCCAGGGACGGAGAGAAGACGCAGGCGAGAGCACCCAGCATAAAGATGAAGTAGCCGGTATTATGGATCCGCGTACGTCCCGCCAGATCTCCCAGCCGTCCCATCAGCGGCAGACAGACGGAAATCACTAGCAGATAAGCCGTGACCACCCACTGGGTGGACTGCAGCGTAACTCTGAACTCCCCGGCAATGTCCACCAACGCGATATTGAACATTCCCGCCGACAGATTGGAGAGAAAGGCGCCAAGGCAGATGACATACTGCACCATCATGGTTTTGCGGCGAGTGTGTCCTTGACGAGACACCGGATCAGCTTCCGGCATATTGCGGATAGGCCCTGCAACACGTGGATGTAAACGATCCGTTTTTGCGGTTTCTTCCGCGCAACCCGCCGCTTGGAGCCGGTGTGCTTCTGTAGTCTTATCCGCCACCGCCACATTCTCTAGTTTTTGTGCTTTCACCGCATGTTCCACATAACCCGACTCATCCAGACTTTTTGCCCTTCCCGTATCCTCTCCACAGCCCGTTTCTTCCGCCTGTCCCGCATCCCTTTGTTTCCTCTCCTTGACTTGACCTTGACCAGGCTTCTTTCGCTCCTTATAGGGGGTTACACTCATAACGGTTTCACCAGCTTTGCCGCCTCCGCGCCTTAGGGTCTGTCTTCAAACTCGCTTGAGGGCATCTTTTATCGCCCTTTCGTCCCGAGCTAGCGTTACTTTCGCTTGACGTACCCCCCTGGTACGCCTTCACAAAAATGCCTTGCCTGGAACAAAAATCCGCCAAAATCTGCTCCCCTCGGAGTTGGAAGACAGCCCCTAGAGGGCGAGGGTCGATTTTTTGCCTTGCATCCACATGTCCGCAAGCTCTCCGCTTGACGCCACCGTGCCGAAATATCCCTGAATATTGACCAGCGTCATCTCGTGGGCATCCCGGGAATAAGAAGCACAGGCATCCTCCACCAGCACGATATGGTAATCCAGCATAAACCCGTCCCGGGCGGTGGACTCCACACAGACATTGGTGCTGACACCGGCGATAAGCAGGGTGTCAATCTTCAGCGTCCGAAGCACGGAATCCAGCCGCGTATTCACAAATGCGCTGTACCGGTGTTTATTCACTACAATTTCGCCGGGCCGGGGGCTGATTTCGTAGAATTCCGCACCCCAGCTGTCCTTCCGGCAAACCTGGGCCGATCTGCCGGAGGACCGGGTCACCCAGGCCTCCGAATCCGTGGCCTCCTCATGAAAGGTCTGAATGAAAATAACGGGAATCCCTTCCTCCCGCACCGCTCCCAAAAGCCCGTGCAGCCGGGGCATCATCTCCTTCACCCCGCTGACATCACAGCCTGTTAAGCCTAATGCTCCTTCGGGATGGCAATAATCATTCTGCACATCCACAATCACCAGAGCCGGACGGGTTCCCGCCAATAAATGTTCTAACATATTCATTTTCATCAGCACCTCACTTCACCGCAGCTTCATTGGCTTTTTTGGCAAACTGCATATCCACTAAACCGTCATAGGTATACGTACCTTTAAAAATGCCGGTTTTAATCATCACATTCATATCATTCTCCAGCGCCTTCTCCGAAATGATGCCGTCAGGGCTCCACAGGCTGTCCGCATATGCCCGGTCCAGGGATGCCTTCACCGCTTCCTCCGAAAGAGTGGGGAATTCGGCCTTCAGATTGGCTTTGGCCAAATCCTTGTCGGCGTGTACCTTCTTCAGCGCCTTAATCATGGCATTGGTAAACTTCTGGACCGTTTCCGGGTCCTTGGTAATGGTGGATTTTTTCACACTGACTACGGAGTAGGCAAAGTCGCCCAAGCTGGGGAATTTGTAAAAGGGCTCGTCCCACACCTTTTGGTTCATGCCGTCCACAATCTGCGGCTCTGCGCCGTTGGCAATGTCCGCCGCTCCTTGTTTCACCATGGTCACCACTGTAGAACCGTCAGCCGGCTCCAGCAGCTGCACATCCTTCTCCGGATCAAGCCCCACATCCAATAGCAGGTAGCGGGTCAGCAAATTTGGCGTTCCGCCATGCCGGTTGGCGTTGATTTTTTTGCCCTTCAGGAACTCCTTCAGGTCCTCCTTGGAGGTGCTTTTGGGGGCTGTGCCGCTTTTGGCCATCAGATAAACATTGGCCCGGTTCACCACGTTTACTACGGAAATAATCGGGTCGGAGCTATTGGTATTCGCCAGGGCGTTGGATTCAGGCCCTCCGATAACGCCCCAGGCATCGCCGCTGACCACGGCAGTCACATGGGCTCCGCCCGCTGCTTGAATAACCTGTACCTCCAAACCCTCTTCGGCAAAATATCCTTCACGCTGCGCCACATACATAGGCAGGTATCCGGTTAGATGAAGAGGCTCGGCAATGACGATTTTCTTCAAGCTTTTACCAGATTGGGCTTCAGCGACGGGAGTGGCGGCTTTTTCCCCGCAGCCGGCCAGGGCGGCGGCAACTAACAGAGACAAGGACAAAACCAGCGGAGCTTTGCGGATGCGGTGCAGATAAGGGCGTGTGTGGAGGCGTTCGGTCATAGGAGGATTCATCCTTTCGGCAGTATGATTTTATATTTATAGGTTTTCCGGGGCATCATTTATTGCTTGGTAAGTCCCTTGGCCAGCCATTTTTCCAATATGACCACGCCCCAATACATCACCATGGACAGCACGGACAGCACCACCACACCTACCCAGACCAGGTTAATGTCCAGGATGGTTCCGGCGTACATGATCATCCGTCCGACCCCTTGCCGGGAGGCGATGAATTCGCCGACAATAGCACCGGCCAGGGCCAAGGCGATATTGATCCGCAGGCTGCTGATGATCCAGGGCATGGACCAGGGTACTACCACCTTGGTGAATACCTGGCGGCGTTTGGCACCCAGGGAATACATGAGCTTTTCCATGTCTGGGTCAACGCTTTTAACACCGCTGTAGGCGGAGAGGGCGGAAACCACCACCGTCATGGAGAAGGCCAGGGCCACCTTGGAGAAAAAGCCGATGCCCAGAAGAATCACCAGCACGGGCGCCAAAGCCAGCTTGGGCATGGCGTTCAGGATAATCAGGTACGGCTCGCTGACGCCGGCGTAGGTCCGGGACCACCAGAAGGACAGACCTAGGAGGGCGCCGCACAGGGTTCCAAAAATAAAGCCGAGAATGGTGGCGGAGGAGGTGTAGGCGATATCTCCCAGCAGCTTGCCCTCCGTCATTTGGGTCCAGGTGGTTTTGAGAATAGCTCCGGGGCTGCTCCAGAAATACGGGTCCATCACACCGATCCGGGTGAAGACCTCCCAACCAACGAAGATCAGGACAGCGGCGAGAAGCCGGAGCAGCCGGATAGTCAGCAGTTTTTTACGCTCTTTTTTCTCCTCGTCGATAATGAGGGGGACGGCCTTCAGCGCAGGGGCGGCAGCAGCGGCTTTTTCATCGGCGTGGGGCAGGGCGTGAACCACAAAGGCTTTCTTTTGAACGGATTCCATGGGCTTCCTTCCTTTCTATTGGGGATTTCAGGATATCTGTGCTTCCTCGTCATGGCCAGCGGACAGCAGCTCCATCAGGTGATGCTTCAAATCCATAAAGGCGGGGGAGGTCATATCCTCCGTTTTCCGGGGACGCTCCATGGTGACGGTAATCTTGGACTTGATCCGGCCGGGGCGGGAGGAGAACACATAGATGTCGTCGGAGAGATAGATAGCTTCGTCGATATCATGGGTGACGAACAGCACCGTTTTGCGGAAATCCGCCCAGATTTGCAGGAGCCAATTCTGCATGGACAGCCGGGTTTGGGCATCCAAAGCGCCGAAGGGCTCGTCCAGCAGAATGATGTCCCGGTCATAAAGCAGGGTCCGCAGAAGGGCCGCCCGCTGCCGCATGCCGCCGGACAGCTCCTTGGGATAATGCTTGTCGAAGCCCTTCAGGCCATATTTCTCCATCAGGGGCAGCGCCCGGTTCACCGCTTCCTTGCGGGGCACCCCGCGGATTTCCATGCCGAGAATAATGTTGTCCAGAATGGTCCGCCAAGGCAGGAGCATATCCTTCTGGAGCATGTAACCCACGTAACCGGCCTTGCCTACAATATTGCGCCCGTCTGCAATGACCTCCCCTGTGGAAGGTGGAGTGAGTCCGGCGATAATATTGAACAGGGTGGATTTGCCGCAGCCGCTGGGACCGATGATGCTGACAAAACGGCCCTCTTCAATGGACAGGTTGGTTTCCTTCATGGCCGAGACCTCTTTGCCGTCCCGGCGGAAGGTTTTGCTGACTCCGGAAATCTGGATTTTGTAGCTCATGAACCTCACTCCTTTTTTTGGTAATAAAAAATCGCCAGTCCAGTCCTCTCCGACAACATCCAGTCGTTAGGGGGCTAAACTGACGATATCCGGCCGCTCTCCTTTTAGAGGAGTTCGGTTGATTCGTTCAGGCATGTGCTGATGTCACGCTCCAAGACGATAATCGTACCGGAAAATTCGGTCTCAGGATCATAGTCTTTGAGTATGGCAAGAATATTCAGTTGGAAACGCTCCTCCAAGGCCAACGTGATCTGCTTCTTGAATTGCTGGAACAGAAGATAATCAATCTGGCGGGTGGCAAAAGGGTGATCGCCGTCCAGCAGCTTCAGGACCGGAACTCTGCTGTTCAAGGACATAATCAGAATCTTGTTATCGACGAAATCCACCTTCTGCTGTTTTACACCCACGTTAAATATTCGTTTATTTATCGCGTTGTAAATCCTCAGAATCTCCTGTTTGGCTTCGCCTTCCGAAAGTCCCATCGCTTCACGCCCTTACGGAGAGAAAACATGTAAGATAATGTAACTTATGTTGATAGGTTAATGCCTTTTGTTAGTTTTATTATAGCTGCAAAACAGAAGGTGTCAAGAGAATATGTGAAAAAACATTACACTTAATTACTAACTGGACTGAAATGTTCGGATATAGCAGGGGAAACTAGATATTTTCTTACACACCCAAGTCCCGCTTCCGGTAAAAATAGACGGCGCCCCAAGCGAAGGCAGCTGACAGCAGAAGGGATACCGCCGCGATGCCGGGATGTAGCCCTGCCCCCTCTGCCATATCGGTGTAGCTGAAATATTTGAAGGGCGTCAGGATGTTGAGAAACCGCAGGCTCTGGTTCAGCTCCGTAAATTCGTAAATAACGAAGGCGGCCATCAGCACTCCTGCGGAGATGGAGCCGGAGGTTTTGGCATTGCGCAGCACAGCGGCCAGGAGCATCCCCAGGGTGAGGAAAACCAGCTGCACCAGCAGCAAACTCAGCAGGAACGTGGCAATTTTGCCGGAGATATCCGGCCCTTTGTTATAGGCGGAGACCGCTGCCAGAGAAACCCCCAGCGATACCAGATTCAGCATCACCACGTTAACCAGGGCGGCGGCTAATTTGGCGCAGACAATGGAGGTCCGGGATAGGGGCCGCGTCATGAGGAATTCCGTGGTTTTATCCCGCTCCTCCTTGGCCAGAATACTGCTGCCCAGCAGCACGGCATGGATGCCTGCCGCAATTTCGATATAGAGGAACAGCAGGGCGAAGAACCCGGTCATGGTGGTCACATCCAAAGACCCCATCCCGAGCAGCGACTTCAGTGTCTGGGGCAAATCCGCCAAGGCCTGTGCGCCTTCGCTCCCGGAGGAATAAGCCGTATATTTGCCCATCCCGGACAGGATAAGCAGCGCCATGCAGACGCACCAGATGATCAGGGACTTCCGGTTGGCCTTCAGCTCTCTTTTGAACACATTCATATACAATCCTCCCGTATTCCGCTGTCCACCGTGTCAGACGGCATGGATGTCCTTGCGGGTGTAAATGAGATAGGTGAGGGCGGTGCCTACGGCCACAACCGCAGCACCCAACAGCAGGTATGGTGTTTCATAGCCGGCATGCTCCACTACATAAGCAGGGCTGAAGTATTGGAACGGGGACAAGGCTCTGGCAGCTGCACCGGAATCATCCGCGGCCAGCAGCGCGCCAACCACGTACAGCCCGAAGACCACACCAAGCGAGATGGGCAGCACACCTTTTAGCTTATTGAAGAAAACTGAAACAGCGGCACCCAGGGCAACGAAAATCAGCTGCACAAAAAGCAGCGTCAGATTGATCAGGAAAAACAGCCAATGGTCGAAGGGCTCCTTCGCCGCCAATCCGGCCATTCCGGCGGCTGCCGCATAGAATACTGCGTTGGTGAGGAAAAGAATTGTCACTGCCGCCAGCAGCTTCGCCGTCACGATGGATTGCCGGGAAACGGGCTTCACCAGCAGGAAATCCGCCGTCCGCTCCCGGGTTTCCTTGGAGAGAACGGATACTCCTATAATCATGGCCTGAATGGCCCCGCCCAGAGCAATAAAGGAAAAAATAAATGAATAGAACCCCAGCATGGAGGCGATGGATTCCAGCCGGATGCCCAGCATGGCTCTGACAGACGGAGGGTAACCCTCCAGCAGCTTCCGAAAGCTTTCCGCATCTGCAGTCATACCCGGATAAACGGACATATAGAGGGCGGTCATGCCGATCAGCGCACAGATCCAGATGAGTGCGGATTTCCGCAGGGCCTTCAGCTCATGGAGATACATGTTCATGCCGCTTAGTCCTCCTTTTCGTAATAATGCAGGAAAATTTCCTCCAGATCCGGCTCCGTGATGGAAATATTGCGCAGCTCCAAACCGGCGATTTCCCTCATCACGGCATTGATATTGCCTCTGAACATAAAGCTGGCACCGTTATCCTTGGCGGTGAACCCGCTGACCCCTTCGAGATGCTGCAGGCTTTGCCCGATAGGAGCTTTGGTCTCCAGAGCGAATTTTTTGTAGCTGTTTTCCTGGAGGACACTGACCTTTTCCTGCTGGATGATCCTGCCGTCCTTGATAAAAGCCACCCGGTCGCACAGCCGCTGAACCTCGCTTAAGATATGGCTGGAGAAAAAAACAGTGGCGCCTTTCCGGTTCTCCTCCGCAATCAGCTCGAAAAACCGCTGCTGCATTAAGGGGTCCAGACCGCTGGTAGGCTCATCCAGAATTATGAGCTTGGGCTCGTGGAGCAGCCCCTGGACAATGCCCACCTTTTTCTTATTGCCGAAGGACAGGTCGTCAATCCGCTTCTTCAAATCCAGATCCATGACCTCTGCCAGCTGGGCGATCCGTTTTTTGCAGTCTTTTTTGTAGAAGCTGGCGGAGTATTGGAGCAGCTCGCCTACCCGCATGCGGTCATAGTAGAACACCTCGGAGGGCAAATAGCCCACCTCGCGGCGGATGTCCGGATGCTCCGCACAGCTTTTACCGAAGATGAAAGCACTGCCGGAGGTGGGGGAGATGAGTCCCAGCAGGGTCCGGATGGTGGTAGATTTGCCCGCGCCGTTGGGGCCGATAAAGCCGAACACCTCACCCTCCGCCACCCTCAGATTCACGTCGGAAATGCCTCTTGCCCCTCCGTATTGTTTGGTCAGGCTTCTGGTTTCGATGGCCTTCATGGAATGTTCCTCCCTCAATGTGTACGCTTTACAGATATTCGGGTTTGTAAAAATGGGTTTTCATCAGGGCCATACACGCGTCAAACTCCCGAAGCAAACTATCCAGCTCCAGATCCAGCTTGCCGTTGGTCATGTTGAGATATCCGTAGGCATACCGCACCAGCATTTTCAGCACCAGCGCCGGATCGGCGGTATCCTTGAACTTGGAGACATCCAGATTCTCCAGGGTCATCCTGGTCCGGAACTGCTCCCATTCCTCCTTGGCATAGTAGGCTTGAACTGCCTCTCGTACCTCTTCATCCGTCTCAAAATAGGTGCCCTCCAAAAACGTCAGCATAGCGGGGTGTTTCCCCAGCACAGACAGCTTGATCGTGGTCGCTTGTTTAATCCGGTCAAAAAAATCGGTGACGGCCGGGTCCAGTCTCTCCCGGATTTCGCCCACCATCATCTGGCAGCAGTAATCCAGCAGGTAGAGGTAAAGAGCTTTTTTGGTGCCGAAATAATGGAACACCATCGCCTTGGATATGCCTGCCGCACCGGCAATGTCGCTGGCGGAGGCTTTTTTGTAGCCGTTGGCGGCGAAGCAGCTCATGGCTCCGTTCAGGATAGCGTTCTGCTTCTCCGCCGGCAGGCTTTCGAATTTCTCCAACTTGTGCACCTCGCTGTAAACAGAATAGACCGAATCGGTCGATGAGCTAAGGATAGCTCCATAAACCGATTCGGTCAAGGGGGTGACGCAAAAAAACCAACTCATTTATTGAGCTGCTGGAGCTCCATAAACGAGTTGGTTCGGGGGACGAGCAGGTCGTTCTGTTGGCTGTGCAGGGCGGGATTCTAACGGAACCCAGGGTCCGCGCCCAGGCTGGACTTCTAACGGAACTCAGAAGCTCTTACGTGGTGGAAACGGGTGTTTTTGAGTTTTAACGGAACTCAGAAGCTCTTAGCGCGAGCTTGGTACACGATTTGGTCATTTTGGAGGCGCTAAGAGTCGGATAGTTCCGTTATTTTGAAAAAACCGCCGGATTCCGCCTCTAAGAGCCGCATAGTTCCGTTAGCGCAAAAATCGCCGCGGACTCCGCTTTGTGGCAGAATGCAAAGCACTGGCTACTTCCCGCCGAAGAACAACAAATAATCCTCAGCATGGCTGCTCCAGTAGTCCTTGGTGTGCTCCCCCTCCCAGAGGTGGTATTGCACGTCGGTGCCTTTTTGCAGCAGCTTGTTGTAGAGCAGCTCCGAACCCTCGTAGAAGCGGTAGCCGTCGTTTTTGCCGGAGTCGAGGAATACGGACAGGTTATCGAAGGTAAGGGTTTCGGCCAGGGATAGGGGGTCCCGGGTTTTCCGGGTTGCCTCATCCGGATAGAGCCAATCCTTCAAATCTCCCGTATCCGCCCAATAGTCCATCCACAGCGCGGGGCTGTGGCCGCCCACCTTGCTGTATAGGTCGGGATTCTGGAAAGCGTTGTTCAGCGCTGCAAAACCGCCCATGGACAAACCTCCTATGTACCGGTTTTCCCGGGAGGCCAGGGTACGGAAGTGCTTGTCGACAAAAGCCACAAGATCCTTGGTGATGTAATCGCCGTAGGCACCCTTGATCTCCGTATTGATACCGTAGCTGAAATCAAATACAGGCGTCACGATAATCATCGGATGGATGCGGTTTTCGCCGATGAGCTTTTCCGCGGCTTTATCCAGTCCCAGGTCAGGCATCCACTGGTTTTCGTTTCCTCCTGTGCCGTGAAGCATGTACAGCACGGGATAAGCATCGCTTCCGGCGGCATAACCCGGAGGCAGATAGATGTTGAAGCGCTTGTCCTTGCCCAACGCGTTGCTCTTGAAGGTCAGCTTGCGGACGTCGGGTGAAGTGGAGAGCACCTCCTCCTTCAGAATTCCTCCTACCGAAGCGGCTGGAGGTTTGCTTGAAGGTGATGGCGTTGCCGTTGGTGTCCCCGTAGTGGCAGACGGTGATGGGGACGGTGTGCCCGGGGATGAGCCGGATGAGCCGCCTCCGCCAACAAAGGAGCCTCCCGGTCCGCCTCCTCCCGAGCTAGTACCCGATGGGGATGATGTGGGAGACGGAGTAACAGTTGGTGACGGTGTGGCTGCCGGGCCGGATGGTTCTGCAGATGACGCTGCAGAGGTGGCGGACGGCAACGGAATGTCTGACATGGGTGCAGAGTAGTCTGTTGTGGCGGGGAATCCGAACAGCGCGCTTAACAACAGCCAAATAAGAGCTTTCATTCAGTCGCCTCCTTCCATGGTCTGAAGCGGATCTGGGTGACAAAACTCCTATTCATTACCCGTTTTGAATTGGTTTGAAACAGAACGGGGCAAATTTTTTTGCGATTGCCATTTCGTATCGGGTGGAGGTGTGTGGGGAGATTTTCTAACGGAAGCTACTGCCGCTATTCTGGGGAAAACGGGGGTTCCCAAATCCTAACGGAAGAGAGCGCCCTTATTGGACTCCAAACAGGCAATTTTGGCCACTTTTAACCGAAATAAGAGCGCTGGCCGCCGTTAGACTTTGATCGAGGCGGATTTGCGGCAAATAAGGGCTGTGGCCGCCGTTAGCCGGAGAGCAGGGTAAAATGCGGGGACGAATGTGGGGACAAGCGCGGAGACAAACGAGGGAAAAGCACGGGGACGAACGGGGGCCAAATGCGGGCCCGCGAAACGCAATCAAGCCCATTCCATGTGGCGGTGCCTCCAGTCCGGCGTCTCCAGTCGGTTGCCAGACGCAGCCTCATTTTGTGCGCCGGCTTATTCCGGTGTTTGCGGTTCCGAGGCCTGTCCCGCCCCTATATTCCAGGCGGCTGCCACTTTCCTGCGGCGGCTTGTTTGGCATATTTGCCCGGCGGCATGCCCACCAGCTCCTTGAAGGTGCGGATGAAGTGGGAATAGTCCCGGAAGCCGCTTTCGAGGCAAGCCTCGGTGGTGGAGATGTTGCCCGCCTCCAGAAGCTCCTTGGCTTTTACAATCCGGAACTGAACCAGGTATTGGTGGAAGGACAACCCCGTCATATTGCGGAACAGCTCGTTCAACTGATGCCGGTTGAATCCGAACAGCCGCCCGGTTTCCTCCGTGCTGAGCTCCTCGGGGTAATGGGTCTCCACATAATCCAGAACCGGCTTCAGCAGCGGGTATCCGGGCGGGGCCTGCTCCGGGCTGTCTCCCTGTTCCGTTCCCGGGCGTGTCAGCACCTCCAGCTCCAGAAGAATCAAGGCCAGCTGGATCCGCATCCGGACATCCGCCCCGTAGCCGGTTTCCGTAATGAGCACTCCCAGTTCCTCAAGCATCGCGGTTAACCGGGCTGCACCCTCCTGTCCCAGGTTGATCCGGTGGCTGCCGGATGCCCGGAGGCGTATATAGCTTTCCAGCAGATTGGTGGCTCCGGTGTTCATGGACGTGATATAGAAGGGGTTGAAATAAAGAATGTAGCGTTCATAAGCGGTCCGGTCATGGATGACGGAACGGTGCAGATCATGGGTGCTAAGAAGCAGCAGATCATGAGGGGCCAGCAGGTACTGCTTATTGCCCACCCACATTTCCGCACCGGGAGTCACCACCAGATAAAGCTCGTACACATTATGGAAATGGTAATAATCCATGGTCCAATCCGCACCTGTATTATGCTCCAGCCGGATGTCCTCGGTATAGGTGTTTTTGATTTTGTCCATCGCCACAAGGATGTCTCCCTTCGGTGCTGCCGGTTTAATCTGTCAGGGCTCCCCCAAAAGTACCTGGATCTCGCTTCGAAGTTTCTCGTCACTTTTGGGGGATTCTTTTACAAGCGTATCACAAAAAAGCAAGAAACACCTCCAATAATGCAATAATTCAGCGGTAGACCCCCCGGTATAATGAAGCCATCCTGAAGGCAAAGGGGAGAAGGGCATGGACAGAAATACCATTTGTGCGCTGACCGATAAGGTGGCCGCCAAAATGCAGCATTTGGGCAACGTTACGGGGCTTCAGGAGGAATGCCCCATCAGCATTATCCGCATGGATACCTGGGAATGGGCCCAGGGTGTAGGTTTGTATGGCTTGTACGCCTATTACCGGGAAACCGGCAAAACCGAGGTGCGGGATTTTCTGATCACCTGGTTTGAGGACAACATCAAACGGGGCCTCCCGGACAAAAACGTCAACACCATGTGCCCCATGCTTACCCTAAGCTTTCTGGCCGAGGAAACCGGACGGGAGGATTTCCTGACCCTGTGCCGGGAGTGGGCCAAGTGGGTGATGGAGGAGATGCCGCGCACGGAGGATCGGGGCCTCCAGCATGTGGTGTCCGGCGCAGTCAATGAGGGTCAGCTGTGGGACGATACCCTGTTTATGACGGTGCTGTTCCTGGCCCGGGCGGGCAAGCTGTTTGGCCGGGAGGATTATCTGGCGGAATCTGTACGTCAGTTCCTGGTCCATATCAAATATTTGACCGACCGCAAAACCGGGTTATGGTTCCACGGCTGGACCTTCCAAGGGCAGCATCATTTTGCCGAAGCGCTGTGGGCTCGGGGGAACTGCTGGTATACGGCGGGCGTAGTGGATTATTTGGACATTGTGGAGGACCTGGATACAGGGGTCAAATGGTTCCTGCTGGATGCCCTGAAGGCACAGGCTGCTGCTTTGGAGCGGTTCCAGCATGAAGGCGGCATGTGGCATACGCTGCTGGATGATCCGGATAGCTATGTGGAAACCTCGGGTACCGCGGGTTTTGCTTACGGGATTCTGAAGGCGGTCCGTTTGGGTTATCTGGAGCCCCGTTACCTGGAGGTCGGGAAAAAAGCGGCATTGGCGGTTATCCGGGAAATCGGGGAAGACGGCACTGTCGGGAACGTATCCTACGGCACCGGCATGGGAGCGACGTTGGACGATTACCGGAGCATTCCCCTGTGTCCCATGACATACGGCCAGGCGCTGCCGATTCTGATGCTTACCGAGGTGCTTAAGCTGGAGCCGGAGCCGAAACAACAGGTATAGACAAACTTTCCTTTGTCCGCGCCAGTACGGGCATGATATGCTGCAACCATCAAGGGGTATGTTTGCAAATATGCTCCGGAGGAACGGAGGATTGTTCTCATATGGGTGTTATTTCTTACGGAAGATTTCGTTTTGTACATTGCCTTCGCAGCAATTAAACATGTACAAAGGCTCTGCCTGCACGCGGAGCAAAACGGAATCGGTCTGCCCATTTGAGGATACCCGTGAACAGGAAACGCCGGGAGAGGGGACGACAGGTCTGCCTCTTTTTGGCGTTTTTTTTGTTGGCATTCGCAGCCCACGCTGCAGGAGTGCCGATATTTAACCGCACCTGCCCGACAGGCCGGTTTATTCGGGTACGTCTTTTTATAAGGGACTTAGGCCCACCAATGGTTTTTCCCGCAGCAGGCAGATGCCTGCTTTTTTTATTTGATTCGGGAAGTTACCAATGGGGAGTGGTCTGATATGAATAGAAAACGAAACCGGAATAAACCCAAAACCGGTGCGGCCCGCGGCGTGCCCGCCAATTTCTCCGGGCAGCATCTGCTGCACCACCGGAGAACCATCGAAGAGCTGGTCCGCCTCTCAGCAGCAGGTCCTGCCGATACCGTGCTGGACATCGGAGCAGGGAAAGGAGCCCTGACTTTGCCGCTTCTGGCTGTGGCCGGCAAGGTGATTGCCGTGGAGAGAGATGAGGATTTTGCGCAGAGCCTGCGGGCCAAAACGGCGGCTTTTCCCCATTGCATCATACATCAAGGGGACTTTCGAACAATGAAGCTGCCGGACCGCCCGTTTACTGCCGTGTCGAATCTTCCTTTTGCCATTACCACCGAGGTGTTGGAGAGACTGTTGGGGCGGGAAAGCCGGAATATGCGGCGGGGCGCATTTATTGTGGAAAAAGGCGCCGCCATCCGCTTTACAGCATCGGGCTGCGCGGACCCGCGCGTGCTGGCATGGAGGATGAATTACCGTATGGAAAAAAGAGGGCTGGTCTCTCGCACCTGCTTTTCACCGCCGCCCAAGGTGGATGGAAGCATTCTCTATGTGGAGCGGCGGGAGGAGCCGTTTTTGCCACAGGGGCAATACGGGCGATTTTGCGCCTTTGCCGGTTTTCTCCTGAGGGCTGCCGGGCATCCTATCCATGAGCCGTTGAAGGTGGTTTTTACCGCGGCCCAAATCAAGGCGGTTCTGAAAGAAGCGGAAGCGGAGCGGAGCCAGTCTGCGGTTTCCTTGACCGTTCGCCAATGGAGCATATTGTTCCAGGCTATGCTCCGGTACGTGCCTGCTTACCGGTGGCCGAGGTAATGTGCCCGTTGCAGTTGGATGGCCAAAGCATCTATTTGCAAAATGAAACCAAATGGTGTTATTATATTTGTGAAACCTAAAGGTGTTACGATTAGAGGAGGAACATAGATGCAGCATCAGGGAACATTGCCGGAAGTCCGGAAAACGGTTATTTTGAACGCTCCCATCGAAAAGGTGTGGAAAGCGGTGGCTACCTCCCGGGGGATGGCCGCTTGGTGGATGGAGAATACCTTTGAGCCTGTGGAAGGGCATGAGTTTGTGCTGAAATCGGGGCAGTTCGGTGACTCCCCCTGCAAGGTGACCGATGTAGACCCGCCTAACAAGCTGGGCTTCGATTGGGGGAAGGACTGGCATCTGGAGTTTTTGCTGGTGGCCTTGGAGGATAATAAAACGGAGTTTACCCTCATCCATTCCGGCTGGGAGGCGGACAAACTCACCGAATTCGGGCAGCCCCATCCTGTTATCCGCGGCATTATGGACGGCGGCTGGGAGAGCATTGTGCATAAGGCGCTTGTCCAGTACGTGGAGGCTTAGCCGTGGCTGCACCCGCCCTCAGGCATGATGTGTTCCAGGCTATCGCCGATCCGACACGGCGCAAGCTTCTGAGACTGCTGGCGGATGAGGAGCTGCCCATTGCCGCCATTTCGGAGCATTTTCCCATCTCCCGCACGGCCGTGAACAAACACCTCCATGTCCTGTCCGATGCCGGACTTGTCCGCTCCCGGAGGACGGGAAGGGAGACCCGCTACAGGCTGCGGCCGGAGCCTCTGGCAGAGGTCAGGGAATGGCTGGTGTTCTTCGAAGCCTATTGGGAGGACAAGCTGTCGCTCCTGAAGGCCTTCGTGGAGCAGGAGGATTCCGTCGATACGGAAAATTTGTAGAGCAAAGCACGCAGAACCGCCCCTGGGATTGAGTCCGGGGGCGTTTTTTTTGACTTATTCAACGTAAGCTTCCGTGCGGGCCTATTCGTTTGTCAGTCCAACCAGGATGGCATCACCTTTTGAGGACAGCTTCACCTCAGCGTAACGGACCTGGTTGACCAGATCGACACCTGTCCCTTCAGGGATAAAATAATGCTCGATGCCGAAATCAAAGCCGCGGTATCCGTCCCATTTGCCACGGATCAGCACCTCCCCTTCCTGCAGGGTACTGCCTTCCTCATAAAGCCGCTCCAGCCGGTAAACACCCGCCGCATCAGGAGCAAGCACCAGGGCTGCTTTGTCTTTGGACGCCAGCCTCTGCCACTCCGCATCCTCCCATTTCGGCCGGGAAATCTCGTAGGAGAGGATCACGTAATCTCCCTGCAGCATGGAGCGGGGGTCGACAGGTGCCAATTCCAGTGTAATGGTTTGACCATGGGCCAGATGCCATTCACTGCGGGCGGTTTGCGCCGACAGGATTCCAAGCTGCAGCAGGGTTACCGCGGCCAGGAGCCATACAGCGGATCGCCGCTGGTTTGAGCGCAGAGCGGGCAGCTCTGTGCCGTCACCCTGCCTCCTTTCGTACAGCCGGGTCAATCCCAGCAGGATAAGGCCCGCCAAGGCCAGGCTGAAGGATTTGTGGAGCAGCTTCCAGGCCAAATCGTAATATTTGTACACCAGGAATGCGGTCCAGAAAACCAGACAGATGACATAAACCCATGTCAGGGACCGGCGGATGCTGAGCAGCACGGCAGCCGTAACCGTCAGGAAAAACAATCCGTTCACCAGATAATAGGCCGTTCCTTCGGTAATAAAGGTGAGGATATAAAAGACCAGCAAAAACGACGGAACCCCGCCGTACAACAACGGCTTGCGTATACCCGGCGATTTGATGAGGAGCCAAGCGGCCAGCAGGAGCCCAAGCAGGACGGCGCCTAAGGCGGAAAACACCGGAAGGTCGCCGTCCAGCAGCCAATCCAGCACAATCCAGGCCATAACCGCACCGGCAACCAGGCAGTATATCCGCTGAACAGTGCCCGGAATAAACGCAAATGCCCCCACCGCCGTCAGTAAGAAGAAGAGCAGAACCGGAAAACTGTCCAGGATGATGCCGGAGGATACCCCCACAACCATGCCGCAGGTCAAAAAGGTGTACCGTACGACTCCGTTCAGCTTATCGGCGGCAATCGCCCCTATAGTGGCAATGGCGCCTAGCGCGCACATGGCGTACTCCGGATGGTCAATCTCCAGAATGAGGGAGAGGAAACCGATGATAACGGCGGTTCCCAGCACCGTGGCAATGGCAATGGCCGCTGCCGCCAGGATCCGGGAGGCCCACATGGTAAAGGCGTTATGCGCAGAAACGGCATCACTGTCAGGGTTGTCCTCAGCCTCTGCGGAGGGAGAGGAGCGGACCAGGTTCAGGAAACGGACATTCCCCCAGATAAATAACACCACGAAGAGGAGACTCCACAGAATGAAGCTTTCGTCCAGGAAATGAATCAGCAGCTCCGTATATTTCACAATGGCCAGTACGGATACGAATAGCCCGCTCAGCAGCAGGAAGGATTTTTGACGGGTCCGGTAGTAATAGGGGACCGCGATTGCCAGAAGCAGAAACAAGGGCAGGTTTACCCAAACTCCCACGTTCTCAAGAGCCAAGGAATTGGAGGCATACAGCATCAAGCCAAAGGCGGTAGTAAAGGACAGGGCTTTGATGACCGGTGAAGCAACCAGACGGCGTTCCGCCAAAATGAGGATGACCAGATTCACGGCTGCCGCAACCAGCAGAACACTGACGATGCGCCATTCCGAAATTGCACTGGAGCGGAAGCCCGGGAAGAAATACAGCAGGTAGGCCAGATGGGCCAGGATAAAGCTGAGCACGGAAAAGGGCGGCCAGTGTGTGATCACACCCAGCAGCAGAGCGGGGATCAGCCAGACTGCGAAGAGGCTGTAGCTGTCCGCATGGGAGTTATACATTTGGCCGACCAGGGCCACACCCACACCGAAAAACAGGCAGCCGGCCAATAAAGCTAAACGGCTGAGAAACGCGCGGCCGGGTCTGCGTGCAAAAAATTCGGAGAGCGCATACATCAATGCGATGGCGGCAAGAAGAGGGGCCAGCTTCTCCCCACGGCTGAGCGCCCCCCAATTGGATGCATAAAAGTAAGCTGCCGCAGACAGCAGCAGGGTTGTTCCCAAGGTATAGCCAAGCTGAACCGGACTCTTCATGCGCGATCCCTCCAACGAAGTTGAGTTTTTGGGCCTGGACACTCCCATTCGGAACCATACCGCTTATGTAACTATACCCTTTTTCCTGCGAAAAGCGACTTACTAACCGCCGCCGGTTTCCGGTCAGCTCCGGCGGCTGGCCCTTTTGACTGTGCCGCCGGCAAGGCTGACGTAACAGAGCAGCGCCCCGACCTCCGCAGCGGCGATCAGCGCACCCATAGGCAGGGCGGTGCCTTGCCCGCCCAGTCCTACCAGGGGGCTGACGATCCCCCCGGCGATGAAGGAAACCAGCCCCAGCAGGGCGGAGGCGCTGCCTGCCGCATGGCCGTAGTGCTCCATGGCCAAGGAGGTGCCGGAGGTGGAGGCGATGCCGATGCTGGAGACCACCAGGAACAGGCAGCACAGGATGGCTGCAAGCCCGGCATCCGCCAGCACCGCAACCAGCAGCCCCAGCCCGCCGGCCAGTCCCATGGCGATGCCTGCAGCAAACAGCCGCTCCTCCCGGACCCGGCCCGCCAGCCTGCCGGCGGTTTGTCCGGCCAGGATAATGCCCAGGCCGTTCACGGCGAACACCAGGCTGAAGCCTTGGGGCGAAACCTTGTAGAGATCCTGCAGCACAAAGGGGGAGCCGGAAATGTAGGCGAACATGGCGGCATACATAAAGCCTTGGGACAAGGCCAGCCCCACAAAACGCCGGTCCCGGAGCAGGTCCCGGAATGCGGCCAGCGTCTGGGGCAGCCCTCCCCGGGCCCGGCGGTCGCGGGGGAGGGTCTCCGGCAGCCACAGCCAGACGGAGGCCAGCATGATGATGCCGATGGCCGCCAGGATCAGGAAGATGCCCCGCCAGGAGGTCCAATTGAGAAGCTGGGCGCCCAGTATGGGAGCCAGGACAGGGGCGGCGCCGTTGACCAGCATCAGCATGGCGAAGCAGCGGGTCAGCTCCGTGCCGGTGTACATGTCCCGGACCACCGCCCGGCTCAGGACGATGCCCGCCGCCCCCGCCAGTCCTTGGATCAGGCGAAGGGCGCAGAACACCCAGATGCTTGGGCTGTAGGCGCAAGCCAGGGAAGCGGCGAAATATACCGCCAGGCTAATGAGCAGCGGACCCCGCCGTCCGCGCACATCGCTTAGGGGGCCGGCCAGCAGCTGGCCTACAGCCAGACCCAGCAAGCAGAAGGTGAGGCTGAGCTGGGCCTGTGAGGCGCTGGTGCCCAAATCCCGGGCCAGGGCTGGCAGCGAGGGCAGGTACATGTCCAGGGACAAGGGCCCAAAGGCGGACAGGGCCCCGAGAATCAGGATCAGCCGCGCCCCGGATTTTGCCCCGCTGGAGGAGGTGTTTAGGTCTTTGGGTGTTGTGTTTAGGGTCTCATTCATCGGCGTAACCTGCCTTTCTGTTCCTACCAGAATACACCAAAGCAGGAGGGTTGAACAGAATGAAAATGCAAGCCGTTAGGCCGACGAAGGATGGGCTTGCCAGTTGCTGTACTCGAAATATCGTGTTTAATTTTGGAATTCGGGCCGTTGGGAGCGATCGTACTCGAAATTTTATATATAAATAGCCCGGTGCGGTCATATCGGCCGAATTATATATGAAATTTCGTTTCTAATGGCCTGTTCGCGGACCATCTGCCTCTTGACAGCTGTTGGCACCCGGCATACAATTTGCATAACAGTGTTATGAAAAATAATGACGTTATGATAAGCGATAGGAAGAGGTGTTCTTTTGGCAAGGGATGAGCAGAAGCAGCGCAGCGACAAGGTCCGCCAGGCCATTCTGGAGACCGCCTTGGGCATCGGAATCCGGGAGGGCTTCGAGGCGGTTTCCGTGCGGAAGATT
Source organism: Bacillota bacterium (assembly GCA_023393235.1). Taxonomy (GTDB): domain Bacteria; phylum Bacillota; class Bacilli; order Paenibacillales; family NBRC-103111; genus Paenibacillus_AR. The sequence goes on from JAEWMH010000207.1 coordinate 26,267, forward strand.
ATTCAGGAGATGAACTACTCCACAGGTGTGCTGTACCACCATTTTAAGGATAAGCAGGAGATTATCGACGCCATTGAGGAGCAGGAAACGGCCTGGCTCCGGGGGGAAATCCGGGGCTTGCTGGACGAGAACCGGGACTTCGTCTGGAATACGAAGCGGGTGTTCCACAGGATTCTGCGGCTGGCCTGGGAGGAGGCCGAGAAGTACAACCTGATTGTCCTGCACAAGTACAGCAGACATCAGGGGGACGCCCAGCCGGAGTGGCTCGGCTATATGTCAGCCAGGCTGGAGGAGGGCATGGCAGCCGGTCAGATCCGGCAGATGAATCCGGCGCATACGGCTTTTGCACTGTGGAGCTCCTTTCTCGGGTTTAATCTGATGATTTCCCGGCGGCAGGGGATAAGCTTCACCGAGGCGGAGGAGCTTTTTGCCGTTCAGACGGAGATGGTATTAAATGGTATTCTGGCCCGTCCCGGAGGAGCGGACGGAGAAAAGGAGGAGCTATGATCACCTTGCTTGCGGAAGAGGGGAAACATGGCATAGGCCATATGCTTCACAAAGAGCTGCTGGCCCTGGGGGCGGACTGCAGGTATATTTCCTTGGACCAGACGCGGGTAGAGCCGTGCCGCAACTGCGGGGGCTGCACTTACCAAAGCTATAACCGCTGTGTGGTGCGGGATGACGCAGACTGGATTTTTCCCCAGGTGCTTGAGGCCGATCAGTTGGTTCTGGTTACGCCATTGGTGTTCGGGGGGTATTCTGTCAAGGTGAAGCGGGTACTGGATAAATTCGCACTCCTTATGGACCGGCGTTATTTTGTGAAAAAGGGGGAAATGGTGAAGGGAGGTTTACCCGGCCGCCAATTCCGGCTGATGGCTGTGGGTGTGCAGGAGGGGGTTACCGGAGCGGAGACGGAGGCGTTTTCCAGGTTGATCCGCGAGATGCTCATCATTACCCGGGGGGCGGGTAAACCGTTTGTGGTTGATCCGGTGAAACCTGCGGAGCTTGAGACAGTACGGACAATTGCCAAGGAGGCGGTGGGCATATGAGAAGGGTGCTGCTATTGAATGCCAGTCCCCGGCCCAAAGGAACCAGTGCGCGGTTAGCTGATATGGCGCAGGAATATCTCACCGGACAAGGGCAGTCTGCCGAGGTATGGCAGCTGTATGCCCACCTGAACCGCCCCGGCAGGCTGTTGGAGGCCGTTTCGGAGGCGGATGCTCTGGTGATCTGCGGGCCATGTTACATCAATACGTATCCGGCCGATACGGTGGCGTTTCTGGAGATGCTGGCGGGGCACCCGGAGCTCCTCCATGGACAGGATCTGTACGGCATCATCCAGGGAGGTATGCCATATCCCCACACCCATGAATGCGGGCTTCAACTCTTGGAGATCTTCGGGCAAAGCTGCCAGGTGCAGTACAAGGGAGGCTTTGTCATGGGGATGGGAGCGTTACTTGACGGCAAACCGGTTCATACCCTTCCCCATGGCAAAAGGGTGCTTGCCCAGCTGGACCTGTTCTTCAGCCATGTGGAACGGGGGGAGGTTTCGCCGCAGAGCGTATACGAAGCAGCCCAGTTCCGGCTGCCCGCAGTAGTTTGGTGGATGATGGCCCGGAACATGAACCGGATCATCAACAAAGAGCTTCGCAAACGCGGCATTGACCCCAACCAGCCAAGTCCGTATCTCCACACACAGCTTCAGACACAATCCGGCAGGCGCGAGGCTTGATACATGGTGTTGCCGTTCCTCTAAGGAAAACAAGGTCCTCAGGTGTCTTGCAGATACCCCTGCCCCAACGAGGCGGCAGGAGTCCGCTTGACACCTGCCGCAGGCAGGAATAATATATGCATATACATATAAACGGAGATAACGGGCGGTAATCCATCTGTTAATTCCGCAACCTATTCACTTGATATATATGCATATACATATAAAGGAGGCCACTGGTATGATACTGACCAAGGAGCAGCTGATCCGGCAGCGTGCGGAGGAGCTGGGGTATGAGGGCTGCGGCATTATTCCCATTGGGGCTATGGACGGTTACCGTGATAAATTTCTCGAGAGGATGGAGAAGCTCCCGGAATCCGTGCCCTTTTACCGGAATCAGATGCGGTTGACGGAGCCGCTGGCGCATTTCCCATGGGCAAGGTCGGTGGTGGTCCTGGCCATGCCCTACGGCAAATACCGGATTCCGGAGCAGGTGAAGGGCCGTATCGCCAAAACCTATCTGACGGATATCCGGGCGGATGCAAACACAACGGAATACCGGAGCAGCCTCTTGATGGAGGAATATCTGCAGGAGCTAGGGCTGCGTACGGCAGGCAACCGGAAATTCGGTGTGGTGGGTCTGCGCTGGGCGGCTCTGGAGGCGGGGCTTGGCATCATCCGGCGGAACAACTTTCTCTACACCAAAAACGGTTCCTGGGTTCATCTGGAGGCTTGGCTGACCGACGGGGAGATGGAGCTGCGCCAGCAGGAGACATTGCCCCCATGCCCCAAAAACTGCACCAAATGCCAGTCCGCCTGCCCCATGAACCGGAACCAATGGAAGGAGACCCTGGAATTCCCCGGATTGTCGGAGGTGGCGGAGCTTTTGGAGCCGGAGCGGATTCTGGAGCTGACGGAGGATACTTACCGGGAAAAGATCCAGCCCAAATTTTTCTATTTATCCCCGGAAGAATTATGGAAGTGGAAAATAAATGTGTTAAACTATATGCGCAACTATTACCGGGACGGCTACCGCGGCCCGATTCTGCAGGCCTGCGGCAGCAGCCATGACGGAATCCGCCGCATGGCCGAAACCGTCCGGGATGAATTACAGCTGGAAGCATAAAGAGGGAAGTGACATGTATGGCAGCAGGCCATTCCGTCCATAAATGCGCATGCAAGCAGATGCGGATGACCGCCAGAGCGGTGACGCAGTTTTATGACAGGCATTTTTTGCCCGCAGGGCTGCCAGCAGCGCAATTCGGGCTGCTGGTGGATATCTCCGCCCATCCCCAAATTTCCATAGGCGAACTGGCGGAGCTGGCCCTGATGGACCAGACCACCGTAACCCGGAATGTGGAGACCCTCCGCAAAAAGGGATACGTCCAGGTAAAACCCGATGAAGCCGATTCCCGGAAAAAATCGGTTTCCTTAAGCGCGGACGGTCAAACCAAGCTGGAGGAGGCTATGCCCTTGTGGGACGAGGCCCAGGCGGCGGTGGAGCGGGAAATCGGCGTTGAACGGCTGAAGGATTTTTTTGAGGTGTTAAGCAAGCTGCAGCGGATCATATAGCCTGCGGGTACAGTGTGGAGCAAAAATTCCTGTCTTCCCTTGTAGACAGGATTTTCTTTTGGGAATATAATGACTTTATAGTCAGTGATTAAGGAGTCATCTAATGAAGAAAACAACGCGCCAATTGCAGAAGGAACAGACTCGAACGGCCCTGCTGAAGGCTGCCTATGACGTCTTCTCCTCCCAGGGTATTCAAGCCGCCCGGATGGCCGATATTGCCCAAGCGGCCGGCGTTTCCCACGGCACGGTGTTTCTCCATTTTCCCACACAGGAACGGTTGGTTGCGGAGGTGTTGGACACCTACTGCGGTGAAATTGCCCGGGACACTCACCTGTCAGCGGTTACCTGCCGGACGCTCCGGGAGTTTCTTGAGGCCCATGTTGCCGGCATAAGCAGGCATGAGCCCTTTTATACCCGGCTGGTCATCGAGAACCGGCTGCTTCCGCAGGAGGCCAGGGATGCATGGACCGGGCTGCAGTCGGCGGTTTCCTTCCACTTCAGCCAGGTGCTGGAGCGGGAGAGGGCGGAAGCATTTGTGGAAGGGGAAACGGAGATGCCCTTGAGCCTGCTGTTTAATACGTGGATGGGGCTGATCCATTATTATCTGGGCAATGGGGATTTGTTCGCGCCGGAGGGAGGAGTTCTCCGCCGCCATGGGCAGACCCTGACGAATCACTATTTGAAGCTTATCCACAAAAAGGAGCTGATCTGCCATGACGTTGCGGAGAACGCACACTGACCCCATTCCCCTGAAGGCCAAGCTATGCTACGAGCATCTGGGAGGTACGTTGGGCAACCGCTTGTTCGAACGGCTTATGGAGCTGGGCTGGTTTCAGCGGGATGAGGAGAATCCCAAGCATTATTGTCTGACAGAGCTGGGAGTAGAGGGTTTTAAGGATTTGGGAGTGAATCCATTCGAGGGGAAGCGGTCATAATGTCAAGCAAAAATGCGTTCCAACTGTTCCGGGAGGAGGCGCCGGAGGCGGCCCGGGCTTTCGACCAGCTGATCGGCACCCTGTCCCAATCGTCCTTGGATGATAAGCTGCGGCAGCTGATCTACATTGGCATCAAGGCCTCGCGGGGGGAAGCGGGAGCGGTGGCGGCCCATGTGCCCATGGCCAAACGGGCGGGAGCAACCCGGGAGGAGGTCCGGGACACCATCGTGATGACCCTGACCGTCAGCGGTGTAACGGGGATTACCCAGTGCCTGGTTCCGGCATTGGAGGCGTACGACTCGGTGCAGCTGCCAGGCTGAAGGCAGAGCGGAGCTGCTTATAACCAGGGAGGAAGAAAACATGAATATATGCATTGCCTGCGGCATGCCCATGACACAGGACACGGATTATCCCGGCGGGGACAAAAGCAAGAATTATTGCGGCTTCTGCGCCAGACCGGACGGAACGATGCAGTCTTATGACGAAAGGCTGGAGGGGATGACCGGTTTTCTCGTCCGTACTCAAGGGTTGGACGGACAAGCCGCCCGTGGTATTGCGGCACGCACCATGGCCAAGCTGCCGGCCTGGAAGGACGCAGCGCCCCATTAAATCCGCCGTCTGCAGCTTGTCTGCCGGACAGTCTAAAAAACCCCCGGAACCTCTGTAAGAGGACCGGGGGTTTTGGCGCTGTTATGGTGCTTATGCTTCCATTTTCTGCGCGGAATACAGCCGGTAATATAAGCCACGGCGGGCGATGAGCTCGTCGTGGGAGCCTGCCTCCGCCACACCCTTGTCGGCCACATACATGATCCGGTCGCAGTTCTTTACGGTGGACAGCCGGTGGGCGATGATGAAGGAGGTTCTGCCCTTCAACAGCTCATTCAGCCCTTCCTGCAGCAGGCGCTCGGTTTTGGCGTCGATGGAGGAGGTGGCTTCGTCCAGGATCAGAATACGCGGATTGGCGAGAAGAGTCCGGGCAAAGGAGATCAGTTGGCGCTGGCCTTGGGACAGCTTGGAGCCGCGTTCGTTCACCTCGGTTTTGTACCCCATTTCGAACTCCTGGATGAAGTCATGGGCACGGACAGCCTTGGCTGCGGCAATTACTTCTTCCTCGGTAGCATCCAGACGTCCGTACCGGATATTGTCCAGAATGGTGCCGGAGAAGATGAAGCTGTCCTGGAGCATGATGCCCATTTGGCTGCGCAGGGATTTCAGGGTCACCTGGTTGATATCATAACCGTCCACGAGAATCTGCCCGCCGGTAATGTTGTAGAACCGGGAGATCAGGTTTACCACGGTGGTTTTGCCTGCACCGGTAGGCCCTACCAGCGCGATGCTTTCCCCGGCCTTCACCGTGAAGGACAGATGCTCCAGAATGTTGCGGCCCGGTTCATAAGCGAAGGTCACATCGTTGAAGGTGACATCCCCCTTGATGGGAGGCAGCTCCAACGCGTCGGGAACATCGCTTACCGTCACGGGTTCATCCAGCGTTTCGAAGATCCGCTCCAGATACGCCACGGCATTGATGAAGGAGTTGTACAGGTTCGAAAGGTTCAGAATCGGCTGCCAGAAACGGGCGGCATAGCTGGTCATGGCGATGATGACCCCGAAGGTGACCTCCTCCGGCCCCAGAACCAGCAGTCCCACCAGGTAGATGGAGGTGGAGACGATGGTGGCCAGGTTATCTACGGCAAACGGGACGAAGCCGTTGTACAGCTGGGCGTGCATCCATGCCTTGCGGAAATTGCCCGCCAAGCGGGTGAAGGTGCCCTCATTGTATGTTTCCCGGGTAAAAATCTGGGTGACGCGGATGCCGCTGATGCTTTCCTGGAGATAGGCGTTTACGTTGGAGCTTTTGTTGGATACCGCCTGCCAGGCCCGGCGCTGGCCGTTTTTGATGAGGATCATCAGGGCCAGGAAAACGGGAAGTCCCGCCAGAATCAAGAGGGAAAGCTTGGCGTTGACCATAAACATGAAGATGGCGATAAACAGCAGGTTGACGATTTCGAGAACAAAGTTGATAATCCCGTTAGACAGCACATCCGATACGGAGTTGACGTAGTTAACAACCCGGATCAGGATTTTGCCTTGGGGCCGGTCATCGTAATACTGGAACGGCAGCTCCTGGAGATGCTTGAACAGATCCGTGCGGATATCGAAGATAATGTCCTGCCCCACCCGGGTCATAATCCGGGAGCGGTATGTCGCCATAATAACGCTGGCTACTATGGTGAACAGGATCAGAGCCGACCAGCCCACCAAGGCGCCCACTGCTTTATCGGGAATGACCACGTCGACGATATGCTGCATGATCAGCGGGGCGGAGAGGCCGACGGCTGCAGACAGCGCGCTTAGGGTGAAGGCCAGAATCATGGGGCTTTTTTGCTTCCGGATGTAGATCATGGCCCGCTTGAAGTGATTGATGTCAAACGGCGATTCCAGATTTTCATCAATATCGAATTTATTCCTTGCCATTAGCCTTCACCTGCCTTCCGATTCCCTCGTTCTGCAGCATAAATACTTCATAATAATAGCCGCGTTTGGCCAGAAGCTCCGCGTGGGTGCCTTCCTCGATGACCTTGCCGTTGTCCAGGATAAATATCCGGTCGGCGTTGGCGGTGGTGGATACCCGCTGGGCAATAATGATCTTGGTGCAGGAGAAATCCAGCTCCCGCAGGCTCTTCTGGATATGCTCCTCCGTCTCCAGGTCCACGGCGGAGGTGGTATCGTCCAGGATGAGGATCGGCGGCTGTACCGCCAAGGCCCGGGCCAGAGCGATCCGCTGCTTCTGTCCGCCTGACAAGCCGACGCCGCGTTCCCCTACGATGGTGTCGTAGCCCTCCGGCATTTTGCTGATAAAATCATGGGCTGCCGCCAGTTCGGCCATCTTCACCACGTCGGCTTCGGGAAGCTCGGGGTTCCCGTAGGCGATGTTGCCGTCGATGGTGTCGGAGAACAGCAGCACATCCTGGGTGGCGATGCCCACGTTCCAGCGGAGCTCGTCAAGCTCCAGCTTGCGCACATCCACACCGTCCACCAGCACCCGTCCCTTGGATACATCGTAAAAACGCGGAATCAGGTTGATCAGGGAGGTTTTGCCCGAGCCGGTGGACCCCATGATGGCTACGGTTTCCCCGGGGTTCACCTTCAGGTTAATATCCTCCAGAACGGTAACGTTATCATATTTAAAAGTGACATGATCAAACTCGATACGCCCTTGGTACCGGCGCTTCACCACGGCATTGTGTTCGTTGACAATCCGCGGGTTGGCGTAGTAGACGTCGACAATCTTATTGAGGCTGGCAATAAACCGCTGGATATCGTTGATGATGATGCCGATGTTGCGCATCGGGTTGGACAATCCCCACAAAAGCGACGAGAAGGCGGCGAATTCACCGAAGGTGATCCGGTCGTTCATGACGAAAATTCCGCCGGCCAGCATCAGAATGACGCTGAAGCCCTGGGCGAAGGTTTCCAGATACGGGAAGTAATCCAGCCAGACCATGGCGGCCGCTTTATTGGCTTTGGAAAAATTCACGTTCTTCTCGGTGAATTTCTCCACCTCGTATTCCTCCCGGGCGAAGGCTTTCACAACCCGGTTGCCGGCGATGTTCTCCTGGGTGGTGGTATTCAACTGGGAGAGCTTCTCGCGCAGGTCCACGTACATGGGGCGGACCCGCTTGGCAAACAGGAAGGCCGTCATAAAAATCGCAGGGGACAAAATCAGGAGCCACAGGGTCAGCTGCACGTCAATGCTGAAGAAGTAAATCAGCGCCGCCGCAAACACCACCAGCGATTCAATGATCATCTTGACAATCCACGCCATGGAGTGGCGCACCATTTCCAGATCGCCTGTCATCTTGGTCATCAGGTCTCCGGTCCGGTTGTGGTCGTAGTAGTGCATATC
>JAEWMH010000064.1 GCA_023393235.1 Bacillota bacterium
TAGACAGGTTGATGGTATGACCCGAATCGTTGTCAAAATCGGCAGCAGCTCGCTTACCTCCGCGGAAGGCGGCCTGACCCGGAGCAAGGTGCGTTTTTTTGCGGATGAGATAGCCGCCCTGCAGAAATCCGGCCACCAGGTGCTGCTGGTCACCTCCGGCGCAGTAGCCGCAGGCTTCACCACCATCGGTTATGCCAAACGCCCCAAGCTGCTGCATGAAAAGCAGGCCTCCGCCGCAGTGGGCCAGGCTCTGCTGATGCAAGCCTATAATGAGGCGTTCCAAGAAAGCGGAATCGCCGTGGCCCAGATTTTGCTTACCCGCACCGACTTTTCCAGCCGCCAGCGGGGCCATAACGCCCTGATGACCATTGAGGAGCTGCTGGCCCACGGCATTGTGCCAGTTATTAACGAGAATGACACGGTGTCGGTAGCGGAGCTGAAATTCAGCGAAAATGATACTTTATCCGCATTGGTAGCCAATCTGGTGAAAGCGCGGCAGCTGGTGATCATCACCGATATGGACGGATTATACACCGGCGATCCCCGGAAAACCCCTTCCGCCGTACGCATCCCTCAGGTGGACCAGATCACACAGGAGATTCTGGAATATGCCGGAGGAGCCGGCTCTTCCGTTGGCACAGGGGGCATGCGCTCCAAGCTGGATGCCGCCCGCATCGCCACCAGAGGCGGGGTTCCCGTCTTTATCGGCCAGGTGACGGAGCCCGGTGATTTGACTGCTGCGGTGCAAGGCACAGGCAAAGGCACTTATTTTACCACAAGCCTCAACAAGCTCCCCATCAAAAAACAATGGGTCGGTTTCCTCTCCGTCCCCCACGGCTCCGTCCTGGTGGATGCCGGCGCGGAAAAAGCGCTGTTCGCCGGAGGCAAAAGCCTGCTGCCCGCAGGAGTCACCGGTGTTAAAGGAGACTTCCATCCCGGGGATGTGGTGGAGGTTATCAATCCCGAGGGCGGCGTAATCGGCCGGGGGGTTGTCAATTACGAATCCTGGCAGCTGAAGGCTGTGGCTGGACTCAGCACCGAGGAAGTGCAGAAGCGGGTGGACGTTGCCCGCATTGAAGTGATCCACCGGGATGAATGGATCACCTTGTCCGAATAATATTTTCCCGATTATAAGGAGGGCTTCAAGAATGAGTGAAGTTGTTCAAAAAGCGCTGTAGGGTAAAGAGGCTTCTATCCGGATGGCAAAGCTGACCACCCGCCAAAAAAACGACGCCCTGCGGGCCATGGCGGATGCACTGGTCCGGGAAAGCGCCTCGATTATCGCCGCCAATCAAGAGGACTTGGCCAGAGGCCAACAAAACGGCATCGGCGAGTCGCTGCTGGACCGACTGGCACTGGATGAAAAACGCATTCAGGGGATCGCTGAGGGTTTGCTCCAAATTATTGGCTTGCCTGATCCCGTAGGGGATGTGCTGGACCAATTCGAACGTCCCAACGGGCTGGTTGTCCGCAAGGTCAGCGTGCCTCTTGGTTTGATTGGCATCATATATGAAGCCAGGCCCAATGTAACGGTGGATGCCGCAGGCCTTTGCCTGAAATCGGGGAATGCCGTGCTGCTCCGTGGAGGCTCGGATGCATTAAGCTCCAACATCCGCATTGTAGAAGTGCTGAAAGCGGCCCTGGCCACCACCGTTGTGCCTCCGGAAGCCCTGCAGCTGGTCACCTCCAGCGACCGCGCTTCCGTGGATGAAATGCTGAAGCTGAACGGCCTGCTGGATGTTGTAATCCCCCGCGGCGGCCGGATGCTGATCCAGACTGTCGTCGCCAATGCCACAGTTCCCGTGATTGAAACCGGCGCAGGGGTTTGCCACACCTATCTGGATGAAACCGCCGACCCGACCATTGCTCTGAACATTGCCGTTAATGCCAAGGTGCAGAGACCCTCCGTCTGCAATTCCATGGAAACTCTGCTGCTTCACGAGGAGTTCGCCGAAGCTTATCTGCCGGGTATTGCCGAAACCTTCCGCACCTTAGGCGTACAGCTCCGAGGCTGCCCTGCCTCCATCCGTATAGCCGGTCCCATGGAGGAAGCAACGGATGAGGACTATGCCACCGAATATAACGACTACATCCTTAATGTCCGTATCGTGGAAAGTCTGGATGAGGCGCTGGAGCATATCCGGCGGTTCGGGACCCAGCATTCCGAATGTATTGTGACCGAACATCCCGAACGTGCAGAGCGTTTCCTTCAGGAAGTGGATGCTGCAGCTGTTTACCATAACGCGTCAACCCGGTTTACCGACGGCTTCGAGTTCGGCTACGGTGCCGAGATCGGCATCAGTACCCAGAAGCTTCACGCCCGTGGGCCCATGGGACTGCCTGCCTTGACCTCCACGAAATTTCTGGTGTACGGAAGCGGCCAGATTCGCGGATAGGATCAATAGAAAAAGCAATCAAAAAGGAGTGGAGTCCTAATGCCGTTTACAGGTAAAAAAATCACATTTATCGGCGCCGGATCGATGGCCGAGCCCATCTTCAAAAGCCTGATCCAGCAAAAGACTGTCCGGCCCGATCAAATCTACATTATGAACCGCAGCAATGCTGCCCACCTGACAGCCATGCGGGATACCTACAGAGTCCATGCCGCATTTACACCGGAAGAAAAGGAAAGCTTTATCCGCGAGGCAGACATCGTCATTCTGGCCATGAAACCCAAGGATGTCCGGCAGGCCTTCGAGGAATTCAACCGGTTTTTGAAGCCCTCGCAGCTTCTGGTTTCGATGGTAGCGGGACTGTCTCTGGAGACGCTCTCTCTGCTGGTACCGGAGGGAATGCCCATTGTCCGCACCATGCCCAACACTCCAAGCTCCATTGGACTGGGCGCCACCGGACTCTGCTTTTCCACGGAAACAACGGATTCCCAGCAGAAAATGGGCTTGTCCCTGTTCCGTGCTATCGGCGAAGCTTATCCCATCCCCGAGGAAAAGATGAATATCCTGACAGGCATTTCTGGAAGCGGACCGGCATATGCCTTCTACTTCATGGAATCCATGATTGCCGCAGGTGTGAAGGGCGGTCTGTCCCCGGAGCTGGCCAAGGAATTAACTGTTCAAACCGTGCTGGGTGCCGCCTCCATGGTGAAGCTTACAGGCGAGGAGCCTGCCGAGCTCCGGCGCAAGGTCACCTCTCCCAACGGCACCACACAAATGGCGATTGAGGAGTTTCAACGGCAGGGCTTAAGCGGCATTGTGGAAGCCGGCATCAACCGCTGTGTGGCCCGGGCGGAGGAGATCGGCGAAGGTCTTGGCCAAGAGGTGCGGAAAAGCTTATGAGCATACGAAAACCAGTCATCTTTTGCGATTTCGACGGTACCATCACTTTGACAGACAATGTGGTTGAGCTGTTTAAGTATTTCCGGCCTGAAGGCGCGGAGGACATCCTAAGGCGAACCACAACAAGGGAATGCTCCATTCGGGAGGGTGTGGAGGCGTTGTTCGCCCTCATGCCCAGCTCGCTCAAACCCCAACTGGTGGAATTTATCCAAGAGCAGCTCCAAATCAGAAGCGGCCTGCAGGAGCTTTTGGACTTCTGTAAGACGCACAATGTGGAGTTTCTCGTAACCAGCGGAGGATTGGACTTTATCCTGTATCCGGCGCTTGAGCCGTTTGGCATCCCGCCCTCCAAGATTTATTGCAACAATACGGATTTCAGCGGCACCCATATCCGCATTCTTTCCACTCATCCCTGCGACGAGCATTGCACAAGTGATTGCGGCATGTGCAAAAGCACAGTAATGCGGCAATATCCCCAGGAGGAGTATTACCGGATCATGATCGGCGACAGCATTACCGATTTTGCCGGTGCGGCTTTTGCGGACCTGATTTTTGCCCGTTCCCATCTGGAGGATGAATGCCGCCGGCTGCAGATGCCCTATTTGCCCTTCGATACCTTCCATGATGTCGTCCGGCAATTTCCGGACCTACCGGAGTAATCACCGTTTTCCTATACGCCAAAAAAAGCCTCGACGGGACGCGTAGTCACCGTCAAGGCTTTTCTTCTTGATACCGCTTTTATCTGCCGCCGCGGAAACGCTGTGCATATTCCTTGGCTTGCTCTGGGGTAAACACTTTGTTGCGCTTCCATTCCAGCAATATCCGGTCGATGTACCGGAAATGGATCTTCCCGGCGAACACCGCTTCCTTCAGGGCCATATGCACCAGCTCCACCGGATACCGGTCCTGGTCCAGCCAACCCGTGATCGTCTCCATTTCCATCGGCGTCAGCGGTCGGGCAAATTCCCGTTCGAATAATAGGAAGATATTCCCTTCCTGCTGGGAGGGGGCGTTTTTCCGGTTACCGGCGGCAGTTGGTTCAGGCAGCGGACTTTTGACAGCGGGCGCTGCTTTTTCCGTCTCCTGACTGGATTCCATGGTAATCACCATAGCCAGCTGCTCCCACAGCCCGTCCAGGTTGTACCGCTCATAACGCATTCCCGTTAAGGAATCACTTGCTTCATCGATGCCGATAAATCCTTCCTTCACCAGCTTTTGGAGGGTGGAGGATACCTTCTCCTCTGTCAGACTCATTCTGTCCGCCAGCTCCCCCGGTGTTGGAAAATCATTATGCTCACGATCCCGGAATCCGATCAGCTGCAAAATCAGCATCGCCTCCGGCTCGGATAAATCCAGCTTGGCATATCCCGTCAACAACAGCATGGGAACGGCGATGGAGCCCGAGCGCAGCCCCGCCAGCACCCCGTCCCGCAGGTCTTTCCATGGATCATTCGTTTTGCTCATCCCCTGGTCCCTCCCGCCATGTCTTTCTATGGGAAAAGAGCCCCGAATAACAAGGCTCTTCCAAGATGCATAAATATGAATCCCCCAAAAGTGGGTTAGTTCTCCATTGTTTACCTGGGGGCTCCCCCAAAAGTAATCGGAATAAGCTTCGTCAGCTTCACTTCACTTTTGGGGGACGTACTTATGGGTACAAACGGTACAGAAGCCGCGGGAACGGAATGGTTTCCCGCACGTGGTCCAGACCGCATATCCAGGCTACGGTGCGCTCCAGACCCAGGCCGAAGCCGCTGTGGGGCACAGTGCCATATTTGCGCAGATCCAGGTACCACTGGTACGCTTCCGTGGACAGCTCATGCTCGGAGAAACGGGACTCCAGCAGCGCTGGGTCGTCGATCCGCTGGCTGCCCCCGATAATCTCGCCGTAGCCTTCCGGAGCGATCATATCGGCGCAGAGCACCACCTCCGGACGGTTCGGGTCCGGCTTCATGTAGAAGGCCTTGATTGCCGTCGGATAGTGGGTGATGAAAACAGGCTTGTCGAAGCTTTCGGCGATGGCCGTTTCATGCGGCGCGCCGAAGTCCTCGCCCCACGGAATGTCATGCCCATTGTCCTGCAGGAACTTGATGGCATCGTCGTAAGTGATCCGGGGGAACGGTGCAGTGATCTTCTCCAGCTTGGAGATATCCCGCTCCAGCACCTCCAGCTCCTTGCGGCAGTTGGCCAAAACACTCTGCACCACATGGGACACAAACTGCTCCTGGATGCGCAGGCTTTCGTCCAGATCCACAAAAGCCATTTCCGGCTCGATCATCCAGAACTCGATCAAATGCCGGCGGGTTTTGGACTTCTCCGCCCGGAAGGTCGGGCCGAAGGAGTACACTCTGCCCAAGGCCATGGCGGCCGCTTCCATGTACAGCTGTCCGCTCTGTGTGAGGAACGCATCCTCGTCGAAATATTTGGTATGGAACAGCTCCGTGGTTCCCTCGCAAGAGGACGGAGTGAGAATCGGCGGGTCCACCAGCTTGAAGCCGCGGGTATCAAAAAACTCCTGCACCGCACGGATAATCTCCGCGCGGACGATCAGCACAGCCCGCTGCTTCGGGCTGCGCAGCCACAGATGGCGATGATCCATCAGGAAATCCACGCCGTGTTCCTTCGGGGTAATCGGATAATCTTGTGTGATCTGGATGATTTCAATTCCGGTAACGGTCAGCTCATAGCCGCTTTGGCTGCGGGGTTCCTCTCGGACCACACCGGTGGCATAAAGAGAGCTTTCCTGAGTCAGCGACTTGGCTGCTGTCCAAACCTCTTCGGGGACTTCACTTTTTACCACAACGCCTTGGATATAACCTGAGCCGTCACGCAATTGAAGAAATACGATTTTACCGCTGGACCGCACATTGTGGAGCCAGCAGCCGATGCGGACTGTTTCGCCCGCATGGGTGCCAACCTCCCGGATCATGCACTGTACCGCCATATAGGGAGCCTCCCGGAAATATAGTAGCTGTGACTTACTTATGGGATTTCTTTACGATTTCGTGGGTGTCGCGGGCGATAACCAGCTCTTCGTTGGTCGGGATAACCAGAACCTTCACGCGGGAGCCTTCCTTGGTGATCAAACGCGGCTCGCCGCTGCGGATTTTGTTCAGCTCCGGATCCACATCAACGCCCATCCAGCTCAGCTGCTCCAGAATGCTTTGACGCAGCACGGAGGAGTTTTCGCCGACACCGGCCGTGAACACGATAGCGTCCACACCGTTCATAGCGGCAACATAAGCACCGATTTGCTTGCGGATGCGGTATTCATACATCTCGTATGCCAATTTGCAGCCTTTGTCGCCCTTCTCCATACCTTCCACAATTTCACGCATGTCGCTGGAGCCGCCGGAGATGGCTTGCAGACCGCTGTGTTTGTTCAGCATGAAGTTGGCTTCCATCGGGCCGATGCCTTCCTTGCCCATAACAAACGGAATGATAGCCGGATCGATGTCGCCGCTGCGGGTACCCATCATAAGGCCTTCCAGAGGAGTCATACCCATGGAAGTGTCGAAGGATTTGCCGCCCATAACGGCTGTAATGGAACCGCCGTTGCCAATGTGCGCCGTAATGATTTTGGTGTCTTCCAGCGGCTTGTCCAGGAACTGGGCAGCCACATGGCTGACGTAGAAGTGGGAGGTGCCGTGGAAGCCGTAACGGCGTACCTTATGCTTCTTGTACAGACGCAGCGGGAGCGGGTACATGAAAACCTTCTCCGGCATAGTCGCGTGGAAAGCCGTATCGAATACCACAACCTGCGGTACGCCTGGCATGTTGATTTCGCAAGCGGAAATCCCCATCATGTGGGCAGGATTATGCAGCGGCGCCAGATCGAACAGGCTGGTGATGCCTGCCTTAACTTCAGGAGTGACCAGCACGGATTCGGAGTACAGGTCGCCGCCTTGTACCACACGGTGTCCGACGGCTTCTACCTCGCTGATGGAGGAAATCACGCCGTGTTCCGGATGAACCAGGCAATCTACAACCTTTTTGATGGCCACATTGTGATCCAGAATTTCGCTGACTTCCTTCAGCTCCGGCTTATCAGTGGGCTCGTGTACCAGAATAGCGGTGTCCATGCCGATGCGCTCGACGCGGCCTTTGGCCAGTACGGATTCGTCATTCATATCATACAGCTGGTATTTGAGAGAAGAGCTACCTGCGTTAACTACGAGAATTTTCACAGACGGTCACCATCCTTGTCATAGCGGAAGAATCCTTGTCCTACTTTGGTGCCCAATTGGCCGGCGCGGACCATTTGCTTCAGCAGGAAGCTCGGGCGGTATTTGATATCGCCGAATTCGCGGAACATGCCTTCCATAGCGGCGAGAACGGAGTCCAGACCGAAGCGGTCGCACATTTCAAGCGGTCCGTAATGGAAGTCATAGCCGATTCTCATAGCGGAATCAATATCCTCAGCGGAGGCTACACCTTCAGCCAGCACGTGCAGTGCTTCGTTGATCAGCGTACATACCAGGCGGGTGGTTACGAAGCCCGGGGATTCGTAGACTTGAATACCCTTCTTGGTGATGGTTTCTTCTACGAATTGGCGGGTCAGCTGGAAGGTTTCTTCCGAAGTCTTCAAGCCGCGGATGATTTCCACCAGGTCGATCTTCGCTACCGGATGCAGGAAGTGCATGCCGATAACCCGGTCGGGACGCGTGGTTTCCGCTGCCAACTGGGTCAGGCTGAGTGTGGAGGTATTACTGGCCAGAATCACTTCCGGAGGACAAATCTTGTCCAGGCTGCGGATCACTTCATTTTTAGCTTCCAGGTCCTCGCTGATGGTTTCGATCACCATGTCGCATTCGGCGATTTTGTCCAGCGCATAAACCTTGTGGATTTTGGATAGAATAAGCTTCTTTTCAGAGACCGTAATGGCCCATTTTTCAATCTGCTTGTCCAGGCTGACCACGATCATGTCCCAAGCCTGATCCAATTTTTCGGGGGTTTTTTCCACCAGGAAAACTTCCATCCCCTTCACCGCCAGCATTTCGGCGATGCCTTGGCCCATCGTGCCGGCCCCAATTACACCAATCCGTTTGAATTGCACTCTTTTCACCCATTCCTTGTTATATTTATGTAGGACATTCACACGTTTGCAATTGCAAACCGGGCTCTTCTTATACATTGTATCCAAGCCCCAAGATCCGATTCGCAAAGAAAAAGCCTCCCGGGCGTGCAGGTCCAGGTCAGCTTTTCTGCCATGAGCTATCATACCATTTTTCCACCCGTTTGGGTTCGGATGAGGACAAACATTCGATATTTCGACAATAATAGAAGATGGCCCTTTCTAAGCATACGAAAAAAAAGTGAGGAGCGCAAGCCTGTCTCCCCACTTCTCTTAAGTTTTCGCCTTTTTTGGGCACTATGCGGAAACGCCCTTGAGTTCTTCCACAGCCGACATTTTTTCTTTAAGCAGGGCTCTGAACTGCTCGCCCGACATGACTTCCTCACGGAGAAGAATATCCAGGGATTGCTCGAATACTCGGCGGTGCTTCTCCAGAAGGTTCCGGGTACGGGTGGTCAGCTCGTCCATTATGGATGCATTCTCCTTCATGAGCTCTTCCTTGGTCATCATCTCACGGTCGATAATGCCGAGGCGTGTCAGACCCGCATCCATCATATTCTTGACCATGGACAACGCCTGCTCGAAGTCATTGCGGGAGCCTGTGCTGCGTCCGCCATAGAACATCTCTTCGGCAACAGCGCCGCCAAGGGCGATCATGATCTTCTCTTCGATAAATTCCTTGGTATACAGGTATTGCTCAGCCTGCGGATTATGCCGCACATACCCAAGCGCCTGGCCTCTCGGGGATAAGGCAACCTGGGAGACGGAGCCGGATTTCAGGAGTTCGGCGGCAATGGCATGACCCAGTTCGTGGTAGGCAACACGGATCTTCTCCTCCCGGGAGGCTTCCCGGTCCGAGCGTTCGCCCATCATGACCTTATCCACAGCCAGGGACAGATGCTGCTGGCTGATTTTCTCCAAACCATCCCGCAGAGCATAGATAGCCGCTTCGTTCATCACACTCTCGAGCTGGGCGCCCGAGAACTGGAAGGTTTCGTCCGCCACCTTTTCCAGATTAACCGACTCTTCCAGAGGTTTGTTCTTGGCGTGCAGCTTCAGTATATGCATTCTGCCCTTGCGGTCCGGCAGATCAACGGTAATATGGCGGTCGAACCGGCCGGGACGCAGCAGCGCACTATCCAGCATTTCCTTGCGGTTCGTGGCTGCCATGATAAGAACCCGGGGACTGTCTGTAGTATGGATCCCGTCCATCTCCGTCAGAAGCTGGTTCAAGGTCTGGTCATATTCCTTATGCTGGCCGCCGGAGCGTTTGCCGCCGATGACATCAATCTCATCGATGAACACAATGGCACTGTCCTTGCCTTCCTTCTGCGCCCGGTTCCGGGCGTCCTTAAACAGGTCACGGACCCGGCTGGCGCCGACACCCACATACATTTCCACAAACTCCGAACCGGAGGCGGCAACGAAAACCGAGTTGGTATAATGGGCAGCAGCTTTGGCCATCAAGGTTTTGCCTGTGCCTGGAGGGCCTTCCAGCAGAATGCCCTTCAAAGGCCGGATGCCCAGCCGTTTAATATCCTCATGCTTAATGATAAAATCCAGCGCTTCCTTCAGTTCATTCTTCGCCCGGTCCTGGCCGCCTATATCCTCAAAGGTCATATACGACGGTGTCCGGCTTTTGGATTTCCGGTCCACGGCGCTAACCGCCGCGGCCCCTCCGGTTCTGGCTTTGGTGATCATAAACAGAGCAACTGCAATCAAGCCCATAAACACAACCGGAATCACATTAAGCCCGATAAAAGCAAGAAACACGATAACAACAGGGATAATACCGATCAGAATTTCCTTCCCGTATTTCATCATTGGCTCCACACTCCCATCTTGGCAGCAGTACGGGGCAGGATCACAAACTTCACATGTTCCCCTTCCGTCAGGCGCACATAAACATTATCGTCATCCATCTCCGTTTGAACCGACAGCCCTTGGAGCTGGCCTGCCTTGGCATTCAAAGCTGCCGGAATATCGGCGTAACGGCGGGTTTCCATGGCCTGTGCCACATCAAACAATGCGGTGGACCACCAGTCCTCCAGCTGCGGGGAGGTGTTGCTGCTCACTTTGATTTCAGGCACCCGGTCACCGGCTACCTCATCATTCTTTTGGCTAATTTTGTGAACAATTTCACGTATATTAGCTTGATTGTCAAGCTGAACATTAAACACCGTCTTTTCACCGGAGATGCTGGCTTTGTAATCCACAACTCCAGCCGTCTCATTCAAAGCATGATTCAAAGGACTTTCGAGAGCGACACTATGATAAATAAACCATCCGCCGAACAGAACGGCCGCCGATGCGACAACAGCAATCAGAATAGGTGTTGCTTTGAGTTTCAAGGGATGTCCCCCTTCCTGTTATTAAAAAAGATTCGTTATTTAGAATGAATACTAATATAATAATGAGTATATCACTTTTTTATATACTAGAGTATATCAACTTTGTGAATACTTCTTAGCGAATTTGTGGAAAGAAAAAAGACACCTTTCCAGGTGTCTTGACAATTTTCAACCTTTTGCTCCCAATCTATAGGTATCCAGCAGTTCGCCGTCGGCGAACCGGTAGTAGCCGTAGAAGCCCTCCGTGCGCCCGCCATCCTGCTCACGCTCGTAATAAATCTCCCACACCAGCTCGTCACCCAGCTTGCCGGGTGTGGCCCTGATAATGCGGGCAGCGGGATCCACAGCAGTAACCTTCGCGGATACTTGGTCTATGGGAATGCCATCGGACTCATATTCCGTATGAATCCCGGATTCTTCCCCGATCCATACGATCATTTTTTTCTGGAGTTTATCTTCTCCGAATACGATACGCCAGGTTTCCGTTCCAACGAAGGTGTCGACCCGGTCGGCTTTCACCATCATGGTCTGGCTGTAGGCGGCCAGGACCGCTTCTTTCTTCTCCTGCCATTCCCCGGAGGTCAGGCGCTCTCCGAATATAAATAATCCCAGGAGCACAACAGCCAAGCAGATGCTCCCCAGGAGCACATTCTTTTTCCAGCGGCTCATTCTCCCATCCCTCTTGTAGCGGCCTCAAGCTCCGTAGCTGGCTTCATGCGGAGCTTATCTTCCGATAATCCCCTCATAGCGGCGTTGGAATTCGGCCTTGATTTTCTCTTCGTCCAGGGTGAGGCATTCCCCGTGTTTGACCGTTTGTTTGCCGTTCCCCCACACCTCTGTGACATCTCCGG
>JAEWMH010000005.1 GCA_023393235.1 Bacillota bacterium
GCAGGATGACAGTGGCAACCATCACCCCGGTTTCGTAGCGGTAATAGCCATACTGAATGGCCAGGTCGCCCACGCCTCCGCCGCCAACCAGGCCGGCCATAGCCGAGTAGCCGATGAGGCTGATGACGGTGACGGTGGTGGCACGGATCAGCCCGGGCATCGCCTCCACAAACAACACCTTGCGCAGAATCAGGCTAAGCTTGGCTCCTGTAGCGATGGCCGCCTCCAGCACTCCTTTATCCACTTCGCTGAAGGCCGCTTCCACCAGACGGGCAAAAAAGGCGATGGATGCAAAGGCCAGAGGCACCGACGCTGCCACTGGACCGATGACGCTGCCGGCAATGACCTTGGTTATCGGGATCAACAGCACCAGGAGAATGACAAAAGGAACAGACCGGATAACATTGACAACGATGCCCATGATGACATTTAATACCCGGTTGGGGAAAAACAGCCGGCTTGAGGTTAGATACAGCACCAGACCGAGCAGCAGGCCAAATACCAGCGATGCCGCCATGGCAATGCAGACCATTAAGGCCGTTTCCCCCATGGCGTCCAATAATTCCAGACGGAGAATATCCCAGGTGGTATTCATCGGCTTGCACCTCCATGTCCAGGGGCGGCAAGTTCCTCAATTTTGAACACCTGGCCTGCTATGTAAGCCTTGGCTTTTGCAACTTCCTCCGGTATGCCGCTCAGCTTGATCAATAGAATCCCCAGCGGTTTGCTGTGGATATATTCAATCTTGCCGTGAAGAATGTCCACCAGCACGTCGAAGTCCTTGGACACCCGGCTGATTAACGGCTCATAAGCCCTTTCACCGGTGTAGGTAATCTTCAGCAGCACCTCATTCGGCGCGGTCTCCAGATGCTCCGGAACCTCAATGTTCAGTACCCGTTCCACCAAGGAGCGTGTCATCGGATGCTGCGGCTCCGTAAATATCTGATACGTATCCCCGGTTTCCACAATTTTCCCTTCCGCCATCACCGCAATCCGGTCAAACAGCTTCTTGGCCACATCCATCTCATGGGTGATAAAGACGATGGTGATGGGGTTTTCCCGGTTAATCCTGCGCAGAATCCGGATAATTTCCTCCGTATTCTCCAGGTCCAGCGCCGAGGTCGCTTCGTCACACAGCAGAATTTCCGGATCGTTGGCCAGCGCACGGGCAATCGCTACCCGCTGCTTTTGTCCGCCACTGAGATTGGCCGGATAAACATGGGCCTTATCTGACAGGTTCACCTGGGCCAAGAGCTCGGTAACCCGGGTATGGATCTTTTCCTTGGGACAATTGTTGGCTTTCAAGGCAAAAGCGATATTATCGTACACCGTAGCCCCGCTGATCAGATTGAAGTGCTGAAAGATCATGCCGATCCTCAGCCTCACCTTGCGCAGTTCCGCTCCCTTATAGCGGGTAATATTCTGCTCTCCGATGATTACATTCCCGGAGGAGGGAGGCTGGAGCAGGTTGATCACACGCACCAGCGTGCTTTTGCCGGCTCCGCTGGGACCAACGATGCCGAAGATTTCACCCTTGCCAATGGATAAGGAGGCGTTCTCCACGGCGTGTAATGTCCGGCCCTTCTGCTTAAATACCACATTGATTTTGTCCAGTACGATCAATTGCTGACACCCTTTCTTCGGAAGAAAGATTCTACTGTTCCGGTTGTCCGGTCACTTCCGGTACGGCTCAAGGGAGTGGCTCCACGAAGCTCCTGCTTCAGGCGGCCACTCCCTTGGACGGTGCTGCATTGCAGCTTATTTGCCGTATTTTGCGGTATACCATTCCGGCTTATCGAAGGCCTTGAAGATTCCGTTGGCATCCTCAATGGCCTTGTGGAATTCTTCTGATTCCACGGCAGCCTTCAGATCCTTGCCCAACTGGCCGGTGATATCCGGGGTGCGGACCGCCACCACGTTTTTGTAATCCTCGGTCAGCTTCTCTACCGCCAGCGCCTTGGAGAAATCCAGCTTGGCGGCAATAGCGAAGTTGCCGGGGATGAGTCCCACTGACACGCTGTCCAAGCTGCGAGAAATTTGGGCCGCATCCATGGTCACAAACTCGAGCTTATGGGGATTGCTGGAGATATCATGAACTGTAGCTTTGGTAGCATCCACATCGGCCTTCAGATCAATCAGCTCCAGAGACTTCAGGAAACGTAAGGAGCGGGCCAGGTTGGAGGCATCTACAGCGATGGCCACCTTGGAGCCGTCGGGGATTTCCTTCAGGCTTTTCACCTTGTTGGAAAATACCCCCATCCCGGCTGTAGGCACCGAAATCACCTTGCCGATATCCAGCTTATTATCAGCGGCAAACTTGGTCAGATACACTGTATGCTGCATCAGGTTAGCATCGATTTCCTTGCTGCCCAATGCCTGGTCGGGCTGAACATAATCGCTGAACTGCACAACCTCGATCTTGTAGCCCAGCTTCTCCATGTACGGGGCAATGGCCAGCTTGATCATGTCTCCGTAGGGTCCCGGGGATACGCCGATCTTTATATTCTTGTTGGCGGCAGGAGATGCCCCGGCTCCGGCAGAGGCTGCGTCATTGCCGGGTTCATCCTTTCCCCCGCATGCCGTCAACAGCAATCCGAACACGGATATTGCCAAAACCAAAATCAGCCACCTGTTAGTCTTTTTCACCATGATGCTCTCTCCCTTATCTCTTTTATGAAGTAGTCTAATAAGTGCATGTTTTTACTCTTGAATTCATACCTTATTAGTCGGTTTAATGTTTTAAAGTATAGTAGCCTCCCGGGACCTTGTCAATCTTTTTTCTGAAAATAAAAAAAACCTCACGTGCGGTTTCCGCACCATGAGGGAAGCCCCGTAATCAACGGAGCTTCGGAGGTTGAAGACAGCCCTAATGGCTTTTTATTGCCTTGGCCCATTTCGCAAATAAAGCTTCGATATCCATCCGCCGGATGGGTTTGCATACATAATCATCCATTCCGGCCTCCAGGCAGATGGCCCTGTCCTCTTGCCGGGCGAAGGCGGTAATGGCAATAAATGTGGGAAGACTCCAGGGCAGCATCTCCCGTTTGATCAACGTGACCACCTCCAGACCGTCCATACGGGGCATCTGGATATCCAGAAGGACAATGTCATAAGGAGATTGACGGATCCGCTGAAGAGCCTCCATCCCGTCCTCCGCCCAATCCGGATAATATCCCAGCCGGCCGAGAATGATCTTGAGAAGCATCCGGTTGGCTTCGTTATCCTCCGCTACCAGGATGCGCATAGGACCGTACAGCCCCTCCACCGGTACGGCAGGTTCCAGCCGCTCCGGTTTGGGCTCCGGACCAACCGCATGCTCCTCCAGAAAGTCAAGCGGCAGCGTAAAATGAAACACCGAGCCCTTGCCTTCATCACTTTCGACGCCGATATACCCCCCCATCAGCTCCACCAGCTTCTTGCTGATGGCTAACCCCAGACCGGTCCCGCCGTATTTGCGGTTAATGGATGGGTGCAGCTGGGAGAAGGAATGGAACAGCTGGTGTTGACGGTCCAGGGGGATGCCGATTCCCGTGTCCCGGACACGGAATTCAAGGAAAGCTCTGTCCGGATCTGTATGCATCAGCTCCACAGAGATCATGACGGAGCCGGAGTCGGTGAATTTTACCGCATTTCCCACCAGATTGATCAGAATTTGTCTTAGTCTTCCCTCGTCTCCCGCCAATAGTTCCGGAATGGACGGGTCAACTTCGGTGGAAATAACCAGGTTCTTGGACTCTCCCCGTTGCTGGAACAGATCCGCCACATCCGACAGAATCATAGGTACAGACATAGGTCCTAAATGGATTTCCAGCTTGCCGGCCTCCATTTTGCTGAAATCCAGAATTTCATTGACGATCTTAAGAAGGGAATGGCCGCTCCCGACAATGACGTCCACCAGCTCACGCTGCTCCTGCAAAAGGGACATCTCCGCCAGCAGCTCTGCCATCCCGATGATGCCGTTCATGGGCGTCCGCAGCTCGTGGCTCATAATAGCCAGGAACTCCGACTTGGCCTGGTCGGCCCGCTCCGCCGATTCCTTGGCCCTGATAATCTCCTGCTCCTCCGTCAAATCCCGGAAAACCACCACTACGCCCCGGGCATGCTCCCGGTCCAGGGGGCTAACCTGATAA
This sequence comes from Bacillota bacterium, assembly GCA_023393235.1. GTDB lineage: Bacteria > Bacillota > Bacilli > Paenibacillales > NBRC-103111 > Paenibacillus_AR. The sequence continues at coordinate 4,131 of JAEWMH010000005.1, forward strand.
CTGGCGAAAAAGCTGGTCCCATCCCTCCGCCAAAAAATCCCTTCCTGGTTGCGCCTGGGAATTCCGTCCCGGAGTGCCCGGTCAATGGGGGTGTGGCCTTCCGGAAAAACAGACCCGTCTGGACTATGAACATTGAGAAGGGAGATCTGGCGCAGCGCCTCCTTCTCCTCACCCGGCTCGAACCCGAATATTTTGGCCCCTGCAGGATTAATGAAGGTCATATTCCCGTTGGCATCAAGACCCGCAATCCCCTCAGAAACCGCATTCAGCAAAAGAGTCCGTTCGTCATTCAGCTTTTCAATCTGCTCCACATACCGTTTCTGCTCCGTTATGTCATTGGCGATGCCGTATACGCCGGCAACCTTGTCATCCACAATAATCGGCAGCAGGGTCAGGCTTAAATCGATCCAGCTGCCGTTTTTATGCAGGATCGCACATTCCGTTGTACACGCGTTTCCTTCCCTTACCCGGATAAACTGCTTTTTGATCCGGTTGATCTCGCGGGGATGAATAATTTTGAGAAAGGAGTGATCCTGAATATCGCTGACAGACCATCCGGTGAGTGATTCCACATGGGGGTTGGCAGTCAGCATCCGTCCCGTTAAATCCATTTGGAACACGCAGAAGGGATTATATTCAAACAGCGAACGGTAGCGCTGCTCGCTCTCCCGAAGCATCCGCTCCATTTCCACCTTGCCGGTAATGTCCTGGGCATAGCCGATGCAGCGGTGGGGTTTGCCGTCATTCTGCAACGTCATTTCCCATTGGACATGGATGACACGCATCTCATGGTCCGGCAGGAATATGCGGTACGTGATTTCCCTCGGCACACCCGTTTCCGCTGTTTCGCGCATACAATCCCGGACGCGTTCGCGATCCTCGGGATGCAGGACGGAGTACAATTGCTCCAGCGTTTCATCCTCCACCCGTTCCACCGCATAGCCGAATATTCTGCGGGCTTCCTCGGAGAAATACAGCTTGCCCTCGGCAATATGCCAGTCCCATGACCCGATGTGGGCGATGCGCTGAGCTTCGGCGAGGATATGCTCCACATTCTTACGGCCGGTAATATCCCTCCCCATCCCCAGCAAAAGCTCCACATTACCGCGTTCATCGAACATGTACTGGAAGGAGATTTCGAACCACAGGTAATTGCCTTGTTTGTGGCGCAGACGACGCTGCTTCACATCCCCGCCCGCATAGAACTCCGCCGGGGTGACATCCTTGAATTCATCCGGATGATAAAACTCGAACCGGCTTCTGCCGATCATTTCCTCCTGTCCGTAACCCAGCAGCTCCTTACAGGAGGGGGATATGTAGGTCAGGATTCCATCAGGAGTGGTAAAGGAAATCATATCATGCTTGCTGTTGGTCATCAGCTGAGCCAACGCTTCGTTATTTTGGGAGTTTTTCCGTTCCTCCCTTTCCCGGGTGACATCCTTCATCATAAAAAGCACTGCTCGTTCGTTCACTAAAGCGGACAATGCCCTTACCTGAACCCAAACGGGCTGCCCGTTTTTATGTATAAACTGCAGCTCTCCCCAATCCTCCTGTGGATTATGGGAGCCGCCAATTATTGCTTCCAACCGTTCCGGCGCGAACATGGCCTGCTCTGCGGGGGCCAGTAGATCCTCGGCCGTGCAGCGCTTCAGCTCTGCGATGGAGTAGCCCAGCATGGTCAACACGGCCGGATTGGCATCCATCAACCTGCCGGTACCCGCAGAATATAATGCGATGCCTACCGGAACCTGCTCCCAAACCGCTTCCAGCATCGGTAAACGTTCTTCTGGGGGATAACCCATCGTATCTTCCTCCTGGCGGTTTCCCGCCCACCTGCTTATATGCCTATTACTCTATTATAATAATTTCAATATAAAAGAACAGGTGAAATGACAAGAAAAAGCCCCGGTTTAGGGCTTTTGTCTGCGTACTGTATTATTTTTCCTGCCGCTTCAGCGAAGAGCCGCGGACAATCAGCTTAGGGGCAAGCAGCTGCGGCGGAATGGGCTTGGCCGGATCCCCCATTTTCTCCAGGAGCAGATGGGCAGCTCTGACACCGATTTCGAAGGTATCAATATCCAGGCAGGTTAAGGCCGGTGTGGTATAAGGCGCAATGGGGTAATCGTCGAAGGTGACCAGCCCGAAATCCCTGGGCACGGCGATATTTGCATCCTGCAGCGCCTTCAACGCACCGAAGGCCACCAGGTTGTTGATGCAGACAGCCGCATCGGGGGGTTCCGGGAGAGCCAATAGCGTTTGCATCATGCTGTAGCCCCCGTTTTCGTCGCTGGGGCCTGGCAGACAATATGACAGAGGATCCCCCCCGTCTTGCATCATCCGTTTATACCCTCTTAACCGGCTTTGGGCCAGCGGTTCGCCGAAGTCCCCGCCGATAAACCCGATCTTGCCGTAACCCTGCTCCAGCAGATGGTGTGCCGCCATCTCCCCGCCTGATTCGTTGTCCCCGTCCGTCCAGGCGATGACGCCCTCGGCTACAGGCCTCCCGATAACAGCATAAGGAAAGCCCAGCCGCTCCAGCTCGTCAATCAAAAACTGGTCCGCGGTCAGCGTATGCAGGATCAGTCCGTCCATCCTGTTGTTGTAGACAAAACGCCGCAGGAGATCCATCCGGGTGTAGCTCCCCAAGCTGCGGATATTGGAGATGGCCAGGTCGTATTGATGGAGCCCCATGACACTCTCCACCCCGCCGATAATGCTGTAGAAGAACGGATTCAGAAAATCATCCTTACGGTCTATGTCAATCACCAGCCCCACCATAAGCGATGCACGCTTGGCCAGCTGGGTAGCCGCACTGTCAGGGGTAAAATTCATGTCCTTCATAATCTGCAGGACTTTATTCCGGGTAGCTTCCGAGATGGTCGGCGAATTATTAATCACCTTGGAAACGGTGGATTTGGCCACATTGGCGGCTTTGGCAATTTCGTTGATTGTAATCTTCATGAACTGCTCACACTCCGTTTTTGAAGCTGCGTACAAAGGCAGTACCGTTTTCATTATAAACATATTTCCCGCAAAACGGACAGTGTTTGGCGAATCGCCTTTATAAATATTTTTACGGAGGAGGATTGTATTGGAAGATGAACTGTGCTATTCTGAAAGCGATTTAGGAAACCGGTTTCCTTATCCGATTCACATTACGCTTATCACGTTAATGGGGGGAATTCCATGTTTAAAAAAACGGTTGGCGTTATTCTTTCGGCAGGTTTGGTGATGGTTCCGATTACAGCTTGCAGCTCTGATTCCGATTCCGCTTCTTCCCCGGCCGCTTCCGGGACCGCTTCACCGGCAGCCTCTGCTGCCCCAAGCACCAGCAGCACTACAGGTGCTGAGCTTCAGCCCGAGAAGGGCGCTGTCCTTACTCTGTGGGAAGACAAGGAAGCCAAACAATGGGCCACCGAGGTGGCCGCCGCCTTCAAAGCCAAGTACAACGTCGAAGTAAAAATCGAGGAGGTCCCGGCTCCTGACCAGGCGGGACGCCTGACGACGGATGGACCGGCGGGAACCGGCGGCGATGTGGTGCTGTTTCCCCAGGATAAGCTGGGGGACGCAGCTTCTGCAGGCCTGCTCCTCCCCAATGATGTATTCGCCAAGGATGTAACGGCCCGCTCCCAGAAAAACGCCATTGAGGCTTCCACCTACAAGGGTACCTTGTACGGGTATCCCAAATCGGTTGAAACCTACGCCCTGTTTTACAATAAGGACCTGGTTCCCAATCCGCCGAAAACCTGGGACGAGGTCATCGCCTTCGCCAAAACCTTCAATGACGAAAAAGCCCGGAAGTACGCCATCATGTGGGAGGTCAAAACCCTTTATTACGATTACGCCTTTATGGCCCCGTACGGCGCTTACGTATTCGGCGGCAAAGGCACGGATGCCAACGATATCGGCCTGAACAACAGCGGCGCTGTTAAGGGCCTGACCTTCATGCAGTCCCTCCGGACCATTCTTCCGCCCAAGGTGGCCGACCTGACTTTCGATATCAAAACCCAGCTCTTCGCCGACGGGAAGCTGGCTATGAATATCGACGGCCCCTGGTCCATCGGCAGCTTTAAGGATAAGATCAATCTGGGCGTAGCCCCCCTGCCTGATCTGCCGGAAGGCAAGAAAGCGGTTTCCTTCTCCGGCGTCCGGTCCTACTACGTGAATACCTACACCAAATATCCGAAGGCAGCTAGGCTGTTGGCCAACTTCCTAACCTCCAAGGAGAATCAACTGAGCTGCTATCAGAAAACGGGGATTTTGCCGGCCAACCAAGAGGTTGCCAATGATCCGACGGTGAAGGCAGACGCCTTGTCCAGCGCCTTCCTGACGCAATTCGCCAGCTCGGATATTATGCCCTCCATTCCGGCCATGGCCAGTGTTTGGGCCCCTATGGAAGGCGCCGTCACCTCCATCTGGGATACCAACGCGGATGTGAAGGCCACCTTGGACGCTGCTGCCAAAACCATCAAGGAGCAGATCGCCAGCGGCAAGAAATAGGCTGGGGCTTGTACGCATCGTGGAGTGCGGAATCATCCTGCTCCGCCGGTACTTTGCCGGCTTTCCTCCTGCACCTCCGCCTGGTGATTCCGCACCTCCTATTGAAAGGATGACTCGATGTGCCGACCAAACATTCGCTGCGTGCTGCAGCCTTATCCGTTGTTTGTATGGGTTTGGGCCAGTTTTATAACCGCCAGGTTGCCAAGGGTCTGCTCTTCCTCCTCCTGGGCATAGGCAGCATAGCGGCCTTCGCACTCTATTTGCTCCCGGGACTGCAGGGACTCATTACCCTGGGCACCACTCCGCGCGGACTCACGATGGTAGATGGCATGTATCAGGCTGTGGACGGCGACCATTCCATCTATCTGTTGGTGGAAGGGCTGATCTGCCTTCTGGTGGCTGTTCTGCTGGTTGCAGGCTATGCCCTCAACATCCGGGATGCCCGGTTGAACGGGAAGCTGCGGGACCAGGGCAAAACCACCGAAACCTTCCGCTCTACCCTGTACCATCTGAATGAACGGCATTTTCCGTATCTGATTCTGTTTTTGCCGGGTGTGGCCATTCTGTTTCTGACCATTCTGCCCCTGTTGTTCAGCATTCTGGTAGCCTTCACCGATTTCGCCGCCCCCAATTTGCCTCCGGCTCATCTGATCAATTGGAACGGCCTGCAAACCTTCGGTGATCTGCTGACGCTGCGCACCTGGAGCCGCACCTTTTACGGTGTGTTCATCTGGACCTGCGTATGGGCAATATTATCGACCGTGACAACCTACGCGGGAGGCATATTCGTAGCGGTGCTGATTGAACAGAAGGGTGTGCGTTTCCGCAAGTTCTGGCGGACCATCCTGGTGATTCCCTTTGCCATTCCCAATCTGGTGTCGCTATTGGTCTTCCGGAATATGTTCAACGGCGAATTCGGTCCGGTCAACCAGTTTCTCGGATACTTGGGAATTGAGAAGATCCCGTGGCTCACCGATCCCGTCTGGGCCAAAATCACCGTACTCCTGGTAAACGCCTGGCTGGGCATTCCGGTGATCATGATCCTGGTTTCCGGCATTCTGACCACCATTCCCCGGGATTTATACGAATCGGCGGAAATTGACGGGGCTTCTCCCTTCAAAAGCTTCCGCATGATCACCCTGCCGCTTGTCTATTTCTCCACGGCTCCGGTACTGATTATGCAGTTTGCCGCTAACCTGAATAATTTCAACGTCATCTATTTGCTTACGGACGGCAATCCAGTGAACCCCAAGTACCAATACGCGGGCTCCACCGATCTCCTGGTCACGTGGCTGTATAAGCTGACGCTGAACAACCAGCAGTACAATTTCTCTTCCGCCATCGGCATTATCATCTTCGTGATTGTAGCCGGCTTGTCCATCTTTAATTTCCGCCGCTCCAGGTCCTACAAAGAGGAGGATATGGTGCAATGAAGCTGCGGCTGACCCTTACCTATCTGATTCTGATCCTGCTTGCCCTGTGCTCGGTGCTGCCGGCTTTATGGATTGTGATGTCCTCCTTCAAGGAAGGCAACAGTCTGTACAGCGAAACCTTCCTGCCCCGGCAGTTTACCCTGGAGCATTACCGGTACATGCTGGCCGGTGATAAATATCCGTACGTCAGCTGGTTCGGCAATACCCTGAAGGTGGCAGTGTCCTCCACGCTGCTGGGTACCTTTCTGACGCTGCTGGGCTCATACGCCATGTCCAGGTTTCAGTTTAAGGGGCGCAAAACCGGACTGACCATGCTTCTGGTGGTCAATATGTTCCCGAGCTTCATGTCCATGGTAGCCATCTATATTCTGCTGGCACAGCTCAATCTCATGAACAGTCACTGGGCACTGGTGCTGGTCTACAGCTCCGGTTCCTTCGCAGGCAATGTGTTTGTGGCCAAGGGCTTCTACGACACGATCCCCAAAAGCCTGGAGGAAGCCGCCCGCATCGACGGGGCATCCCACTGGACGGTATTCGGGCGGATTATGCTCCCCCTTCTGCGTCCCATGCTGACCTATGTGAGCCTGATGATTTTTACAGGGGCATGGATCGATTTTATCTTCGCCAAGCTGATTCTCCGTTCGTCGGAGAAATATACCCTCGCCGTAGGGCTATATGATATGGTCAGCCGCCAGAATTCCACGGAATTCACCAGCTTTGCTGCCGGAGCCGTGATGGTGGCCGTACCGATTTTGATTTTATTCATTTGGCTGCAGCGCTTTTTGGTTGCAGGCCTCACACAAGGTGCCAATAAGGGGTGATCACAATGCGGCTGGACTCCATCTTTCATACGTGCGATGCACCCTTTGCATTTGCCGTCAGTCTGCATGAATGGAAAGTAAGAATACGCTGCGCCAAAGGAGACGCGCAACGGGTATCCGTGGTGCATGCGGACCGGTATGCCGATCCGGGACGGGAAACGCCCATCCGGCTGGAGCATGTTTTATCAACCGGGCTTCACGATTATTATGAAGGGATCATTCCAACACCGACACGCCGCATCCGGTACAGCTTCCTGCTGGAGAACAGCCAGGGAGAACGGGTGTGGTACGGGGAAAATGGCGCCTCCGTCGAGCGCAAACATACCAATGTTTTCCATTGTCCTATCATCACTCCTTCCCAGGTGCATAACCTGCCGGATTGGGCGGCATCGGCAGTGGTCTATCAGATCTTCCCCGAGCGCTTCCATAACGGCGATCCCCGGAATGATCCGGAAGAAGCCCTGAATTGGACAGACGAAAGCTGTCCGGCTTGGGATTCCTTCTGGGGCGGAGATCTGCAGGGTATCCTCGACAAGCTGCCTTATCTGCAGGAATTGGGAATTTCCTGCGTCTACCTGACGCCAATATTCCTCTCCCCCACCAACCACAAATACGATACGGTGGATTATTACACTATCGATCCCCATTTCGGTGATGAGGCGTTATTCCGCCGGTTGGTCGAGGAAGCGCACCGCTTGGGCATACGGGTGATGCTGGATGCCGTATTTAATCATTCCAGCGACCGTTTCTTCGCCTTTCAGGATGTGCTGAAGAACGGGGAGGCTTCCCCCTACAAGGACTGGTTCTTTATCCACGAGTACCCCGTGGTTCAGGAGCCCGTTGCCTGCTACGAAACCTTCGCCAGCAATCTGCCCTTTATGCCCCGGCTGAACCTGGAGCATCCCGAGGTCCAGCAATACATGCTGCAGGTGACGGCATACTGGATGGACCAGGCCCAGGTGGACGGCTGGCGGCTGGATGTGGCCAATGAAGTGCCGCCTTCCTTCTGGCGGATGTTCAGGCAGCTGGTCAAGTCCAAAAATCCGGAGGCGCTCATTATCGGCGAGGTCATGCATGATGCGCTGCCGTGGCTCCGCGGCGACCAATTCGACGGGACCATGAACTATCCCCTGCGGGATGTGCTGCTGGAGTTTTTTGCCCGGCAAACCGTTGGCGCAGTAGCTTTTGTGGAGCAGATCTCCAACCTGTATATCCGCGGCACAGACAGCTCCGCTCTGGCGATGCTGAATTTGCTGGACTCCCATGATACGGAGCGGTTCCTCACCTCCTGCCGCAAAGGCGGCTGGGGCTGGCAGCCGGGGGGTGAAGCAGAGAACCGGCTGAAGCTTGCGGTGCTGTTCCTCATGACCTATCCCGGCATCCCGATGATCTATTATGGCGCGGAAATCGGCATGGAGGGCGAAACCGATCCGGGCTGCCGCAAGCCTATGGTGTGGGAGCCGGCCGGACAGAACCTGCCGCTTCGGCAATACTACCAGCAGCTGACGGGACTTCGCCGGGAACGGACCGAGCTGCAAACTGGCTCCTTCTCCGTCTGGATGGTGGATGAGGCACAGAATGAAGCGGGGTTTATCCGGCGGGGCGGCGACGGAGAAATAGCCGTTCTGCTGCACAACAATCCCTGTGAGGCGGAGATCGAGCTTCAGCTCCCTCCTTCCTTCCAGGGACGCCGTATCCGTGATCTGCTGACTGGACAAACCTGGGAGGCGGCGGCTTCCATCCGGCTGCAGCTGGCTCCGTACAGCGGGTATCTTTTTGTTGCGGAGACCCCGGCTGGTATCTAACGTCGGCCTAAGACCTTATTTCGCTAAATCATAGCCTCGTCAATTTCTAACGGCGGCAGGAGACCTTATTGGGCCACAGATGGAGTTCATTCCCTCCTTTTGGCCCCAATAGCGTCTCTCACCGCCGTTAGCAATTTTAAAGCCTCCTTTTGGCGCGAATAGCGTCCCTCACCGCCGTTAGGCTGCCTAGCGGTTACCTAGCTAAGTCTAATTTAGGCGGCATATAAGCTGCCGGCTTTAATTCTTCGCTTTCGATGACCATAGCCGTCAACCCCGTCGCCGTTCCTGTTTCATGCCATTCACCTGATCTCGCATAAACCGTATTTTTTATGAAAAAATATGAAGATTTCTACTAATCGCACAAGAATTTTTTGAGATATAGAATAAATATGGAGGAGAACTAATCTGCATAACGGGGTGAGTTCATCCATGACCATTCAATTACAAAACAAAATAATAAATTGGAGCTTCGAATCAGGGCTTTCCTCGTGGTTTGGCGTTAACACGGTTATAAGTGCCAGATCCAAGGAAGGGTTTAGCAGCGCGGAAATGATAGGCGGACAAGCGGCGACCTCTTTGCAACAATTGGTAACAGCCGCTCCAGGTGAAGGATTGTTTATATCGGCTTCACTATCGCGAAATCAGGCCGGACAGAGTCCCTTGGTTGCGATCTCCATTAATTTTTTCAACAACTCGGTTCAGTATCTGGGCTCTGGTTTAACATTACTTGTGCGACCTAACTTCTTTACAAGCTTAGAGTGGCATACTTTCGAGGGTGTGACAACCATTGCTCCCCCCACGACCGCTTATGCCCAGCTATCCTTTAGTCTGGTGCAGATGGTGCCATCCTGTAACATACTGGTGGATGAGGTCATTCTGATGCAGGCACAGGATTTGAATGGAGGCAGCGGAGCAACGGGACCCACCGGACCAACAGGAGCTACGGGACTAACAGGGGCTACAGGAATAACCGGCCCTCCTGGCGTTTGTGGCAGTACAGGTATTACGGGACCTACCGGAACT
>JAEWMH010000024.1 GCA_023393235.1 Bacillota bacterium
GGTTCCAGCGCCGTGATGGCCAGGGCGGTCAGGGAGGCCAAGGCGGCTTCCAACGCCGTGACGGTCAAGGAGGCGGTCAAGGCGGGTTCCAACGCCGTGACGGCCAAGGAGGTCAAGGGGGCCAAGGAGGCTTCCAACGCCGTGATGACCGTGGGCCGGGACTGGGTGCTATGGCATCTGCTTTGCAATCTGCAGGCGCCCCCGTGTCCAGCAGCTCTCCTACCCGCAGAAATAACGACCGGGACAAAAACCGCGGCGAACACGGCCGCAACGACTATCAAGCCAGAAAGCCTGTACAAGATAAGCCGATCCGCGTTCCAACCAATGTATCGGCGGATGACGATATTGTACTTGATCTGCCAGCAGCAGGCGCAGCCAAGGTAGGCGGCGGCAAACGCGGCAAACCCGCTCCCAAACGTTCCGACGACCGGGGCGGCAACAACCGCTACGGCAACAGAGGCCGCAACCAGCAGCAAAATGTTGTCCGCAAAGAGAAGATCGACAATACCCCCAAGAAGGTGATTGTCCGCGGCACCATGACTGTTGGCGAATTCGCCAAGCTGCTGCATAAGGATGTCTCCGAGCTGATTAAGAAGCTCCTGTTCCTGGGTGTGATGGCGACCATCAACCAGGAGCTGGATTTGGATACCATTCAGCTGCTTGCCACCGATTATGGTGTGGAAGTGGAGCTGAAGATTCCCGTTGATGAAACCAACATCGAAGCAACGGAAGAAAATGATGATCCCGCTGATCTGCAGGAGCGTCCTCCCGTTGTTACCATCATGGGACACGTTGACCACGGTAAAACCACCTTGCTGGATGCCATCCGCCATACCAATGTGACGGAAGGCGAAGCAGGCGGCATTACCCAGCATATCGGCGCGTACCAAGTAGAAATCAACGGCCGTAAAATTTCCTTCCTGGATACTCCGGGCCACGAAGCATTTACCTCCATGCGTGCCCGCGGCGCACAGGTTACGGATATCACCATCCTGGTGGTGGCAGCCGACGACGGCGTAATGCCCCAAACCAAGGAAGCCATTGCCCATGCCAAGGCGGCTAAGGTGCCGATTATCGTAGCTGTGAACAAAATTGACAAGCCGGATGCCAATCCGGACCGCATCAAGCAGGAACTGATGGAGTTTGAGCTGGTTCCGGAAGAGTGGGGCGGCGACACCATTTTCGCCAATATCTCCGCCAAGCAGCGTATAGGGCTGGAGAACCTGCTGGAGATGATCCTTTTGGTTGCGGACGTCCAAGAGCTGAAGGCCAACCCGAACAAGCGCGCCAGAGGCACCGTTATCGAGGCCGAGCTGGATAAGGGCAAGGGACCGGTTGCGCGGGTGCTTGTGCAAAACGGTACTCTGAAGGTAGGCGACTCCTTTATCGCCGGTAATACCTTCGGCCGCGTCCGGGCGATGGTTAACGACAAGGGCAAGCGCCTGAAGGAAGCCGGTCCGTCCACACCTGTGGAAATTACCGGTCTGACCGAAGTGCCGCAAGCCGGCGACATGTTCCTGGCCTTCGAAGACGAGCGTAAGGCACGGGAAATTGCCGAGAAGCGGACCAGCAACCAGCGTCAAGCTGATATGGGCGCCAACACCCGGGTTACCCTGGACGATCTGTTCAAGCAGATCAAGGAAGGGGAAATCAAGGATCTTAACGTTATCATCAAGGGTGACGTACAAGGCTCCGTTGAAGCGCTCCGCGGCTCTCTCGAAAAAATCGAAGTGGAAGGCGCGCGGGTTAAGATTCTGCATGCCGGCGTAGGTGCCGTCACCGAGTCCGACATTATTCTCGCCTCCGCATCCAATGCGATTATCATCGGCTTCAACGTTCGTCCGGAGCCGGCTGCCTTGGCTACCGCTGAGCAGGAGAAGGTGGATATCCGCCAGCACCGCGTCATTTACAAGGTCATCGAAGAAATCGAATCCGCGATGAAGGGCCTTCTGGACCCTGTATTCAAGGAAAGTGTTATCGGCCAGGCTGAAGTCCGCAATACCTTCAAGATTTCCAAGGTGGGCACGATTGCCGGTTGTATGGTTATCAGCGGCAAGATTACCCGTTCCGCCGAGGCACGCCTGATTCGTCAAGGCATTGTGGTTTATGAAGGCAAACTGGATTCCCTCAAACGCTTCAAGGACGACGCTAAGGAAGTGGCGCAAGGTTATGAATGCGGCATTACCCTAGACCGGTTTAACGACCTGAAGGAAGGGGATATTATAGAAGCATTTATCATGGAGAGCGTAGAGAGGTGAAATAGGCATGGCCAAAATTCGCACCGGCCGGGTAGGGGAGCAAATCAAGAAGGAACTCAGCCTCATTCTGCAAACGGAATTTAAGGATCCGCGGATGGGCTTTACCACCATCACTGGTGTAGAGGTGACCAATGATTTTTCCCAAGCGAAGGTATACTTGAGCGTTCTTGGTTCCGACCAGGAACGCCAGGATACGCTGAAGGCGCTGGAGCGCGGTAAAGGCTTCATCCGCTCGGAGCTGTCCAAACGGGTAAGACTCCGCATTGTTCCCGAGTTGATTTTCCTTATCGACAGCTCGGTGGCTTACGGCAGCCGGATTGAGGAGCTCATTCACCGGATTAATGAGGATAATGAATCATGAGCGCCCCGAATCTGACTTCGCCTGCTGACGCCTACCGGAATCAGCTGGAGGAAGCCAAAGCTTTTATTCTGGCGTTTGACCATTTTCTGGTGGTGTCCCACGTGAACCCTGACGGGGATGCCATCGGCTCTACCTTGGCCGTAGGCCAGATGCTTCAGCTGTTGGGGAAATCCTTCGTGACAATCAATGAAGGGGAGGTTCCCTCTAAGTTTGGCATGCTGCCCCGATCCGCCGAGATTCTCAACTATTCCTTGCGGGGAAACGCTGAGCCGCGTCCTCCTTTTGATTGTGTCATCGCGGTGGATTGTGCGGATTACCAGCGGATTGGGCTTGTTAAGGAATGGTTTACCGCAGAAACGCCGATTCTTAATATCGATCATCACCCCACCAACGACGGCTTTGGCCGGGTCAACCTGATCCGTGCCGATGCCGCCGCTACGGCGGAGGTGCTGTACGATCTGGCTACACTGCTGGCCATCAGCTGGACGAAGCCGCTGGCGGACTGCATCTATACCGGGCTTTTGACCGATACGGGAGGTTTCCGGTATTCCAATACCACCCCCCGCGTGTTGAAGATTGCCTCCGAAATGCTGGAATACGGTGTAGACGGCAATGATCTGGCGGATCAGTTTCTGGAGAAGTTAACCTTATCCCATGTGATGGTGCTGCAAAAGGCGCTTGCCGCCTTAAATTTTAACAGAGACAATCGGATTGCTTGGGTGAGTGTGTCGCTGCAGGATGTGGCGGATGCCCATGCCCAGAATGCCGATCTCGAAGGGCTTGTGAATTATCCCCGCAATATTGAAGGGGTGGAAGTAGGACTTTTGTTCAAACAGATTGACGGTGAAAAGTGGAAGGTCAGCTTCCGCTCCGCCGGATTGGTTGATGTGGCTGATGTGGCCAAGCATTTTGGCGGCGGGGGTCATATCCGGGCGGCAGGCTGTGCCGTAAAGGGAACACATGAGCAGGTCGTGGAGCAGGTTCTCCAGGAAATTCAAAGGAGGCTGCCATGAGTTTGGAAGGTGTTCTGCCCATCTGGAAACCCGTTCAATTTACATCCCATGATGTGGTGGCGAAAGCCCGTGGCATTCTCAAAATGAAGCGGATTGGACACACGGGCACCTTGGATCCCATGGTAACCGGTGTCCTTCCCTTATGCTTGGGCAGAGCGACCCGTCTGGTGGAATATATACAGGAAATGCCCAAGGAGTATGAGGCCAAACTGGTTATCGGGCTGGCCACGGACACGGAGGACCTCACCGGCAGCGTCATTGAACGTGCGGATCAGGTGACGGTCAACGAGCAGCAGATTCAAGACGTCATGAACCGGTTTACCGGTGTGATCGAACAGATTCCCCCCATGTATTCGGCAGTGAAGGTGGATGGGAAACGATTGTATGAGCTTGCCCGCGGCGGTGAGGTAGTGGAGCGCCAGCCCAGGCAGGTTACCATTCACAGCATACATATCCTATCGGTCAAGCTGGATGTTCCGGAGCCGGAGATTGTGTTCCGCGTCCGCTGCTCCAAAGGCACATATATCCGCACCCTGTGCTCCGATATCGGACGGGCCCTGGGTTATCCGGCGGTTATGGCGGAGCTGGTCAGAACCGGAACCGGAGGCATGACCCGGGCGCAGTGCGTCACTCTGGAGGAGCTGGCTGAAGCCAAGCGCCAAGGGGACGAGACATTGGCCCAATGGCTGATCCCCGCTGACCAGGCGGTTTCCTTTTTTCCAGCCGTCGAGGTTGGAGCTGAGGCGGCGGTTCATGCCCGTCAGGGCAAAAAAATCCGTTTGGCAGCGGACGAAGCAGCCAAACAGCCGGACATGGAGCTGCCTGAGCAAATGCGCAGGCTGAAGCGGGTGTACGGACCCGGAGACGATTTCCTCGGCCTGTTCAGGCTGGAGGAGGACGGCCGGACTCTGGCGGCAGAGAAAGTGTTTTTGCCGGAGGCTTGATGAACCGGTTCTATAGGCAGGTGGAGAGAGTTGGAGATATTTCGTATACAGGCGGCCCCTGGTGAGATTGCCCGCATCATTGCTTCAGGCCCCCCTCAGGTAATGGCCATCGGGGATTTTGACGGTGTCCATGCGGGGCACCGCAAGGTATTGCTTACTGCTGTGGAGAAAGCCGGGGCCCATGATTTTACTCCGGCGGTGATGACCTTTCATCCCCATCCCCGTGAGGTGCTGGGGCATCCCCAATACCGGGATTCTTTGACCCCCATTGAAGATAAATTGCGTCTGTTCGAAGCCCTGGGATTAAAGCGGGTTTACCTGGTCGGGTTTGACGGGGCCTTCGCCCAGCTGCCTCCAGAGCAGTTTGTCGAGGATATTCTGGTCTCCGGCAAGCTTGCATCCGTTGTAGTCGGCTTTGACTTTACCTTCGGCCACAAGGGTGCAGGCAACCCGCAGCGTCTGAAGGAGCTTGCCCACGGAAGGTTTGGGGTGGAAGTAGTCAGCCCATACCATCTTAACGGGGAAAAGGTCAGCAGTACCCTGATCCGCGAATGTCTGGCCAATGGCCAGGTGGAAAAGGCGGCCCGGCTTCTGGAGCGTCCGTATTCCATTACGGGTAAGGTGGTCGCAGGCGAAGGCAGAGGCAGCACTATCGGCATTCCTACTGCCAACGTGGAAACCACGGAAGGGTATGTGATTCCCGGAAGAGGGGTCTATGCGGTCCGGTTTCTGCATGACGGCCAGTGGCATTACGGGGTAATGAATATTGGCTGGAAGCCTACCTTTGCTAAGATGGAGGGGGCCGTATCCCTGGAGACGCATTTATTTGACTTCCATAAAAAGATCTATGGTGACGAAGTGTCCATCCGGTTCATCGGCTTTATCCGGCATGAGCGGAAGTTTGGCTCAGCGGAGGAATTGGTGGCTCAGATCGGCAAGGATATCGACTCGGCAAAAGAAATGCTAAGCTGACATTTACTTGACGCAAGGCTTGTGTTATACTGTTTCTTGTCGCCTGAAAACAAATATTTCCGGCGTCATTCATGAACCTTAGCTTGGTCTCCCGCTGCTCCGGCGGTCACTGGGCTAATGGGGATGTATCCACTATATCAAGGAGGTGAATAGGATGGCATTGACTCAAGAACGCAAGAACCAACTGATTCTGGACCACAAGACTCACGAATCCGATACCGGATCTCCCGAGGTTCAGATTGCTATCCTTACGGAAAACATTACAAACCTGACTAACCACTTGCGCGTGCACAAGAAGGATCACCATTCCCGCCGCGGTCTTCTGAAGATGGTCGGTCACCGTCGTAGCCTGTTGGCATACTTGAAAAACAAGGATGTTAGACGCTACAGCGCTCTTATCGAGAAACTGGGTCTTCGTAGATAAGGTTAGAGGCTATGACGCTTGTCATACGCTGTTAGCTTAAACTGCGGGTGCCGCAGCGTCCGTCTAACGGGCCCCAAGGCTGCGGTGCAGATCATGGGAAAGCAACCAATGATTGCCGTGCTGTTACCGACGCATGGATCAGAATTGGTTGCTTTTTCTGTATTTTCATCAGATTAGGCATGAAAAAGAAGGAAATACTAGACAACATGTTGAAATTAACAGTCATTGCCGTCCGTATCCAGTCCTATTGCTCTTTGGTGTAAAAGGGACAGGCAGGGCGTTACATAACGTGGAAACAGACAGCTTAGAATACCTAAAGGCAAGCGAATATTGCCAGATTCCGCTGGCGCAAAATTGATCAGGAGGCAAGGTATGGAGCAAATAAAATTGGAAATCGGCGGCCGCACGCTTATTCTGGAAACCGGCAAGCTGGCCAAGCAAGCTAACGGAGCCGTTATGGCCCGTTATGGAGATACCGCCGTATTGTGTACGGTTACTGCGTCGAAGGACCCCAAGGATCTTGATTTTTTCCCGTTAACGGTAAACTATGAGGAACGTCTGTATGCTGTCGGCAAGATTCCCGGCGGCTATATCAAGCGTGAGGGACGTCCCTCCCAGAAGGCGATTCTCTCCAGCCGGTTGACAGACCGTCCCATCCGTCCGCTATTCCCGGAGGGCTTCCGGAATGATGTGCAAATCGTCAATTTGGTTATGAGTGTGGATCAGGACAATTCTCCTGAAATCACCGCTATGATCGGTACCTCCTGCTCCCTGGCCATCTCGGATGTTCCGTTCAGCGGACCTATCGGCGGTGTGATTGTTGCCCGTGTTGACGGACAATTCGTCATTAACCCCACGGTGGATCAAGCTGCCAAGAGTGAAATGTATCTGGTGGTTGCCGGCACCAAGGACGCCATCATGATGGTGGAAGCCGAAGCCCATGAGCTTCCGGAAGAAGTGATGCTGGAAGCGATTATGTTCGGCCATGAGGAAATTAAGAAAATTTGTGCCGCCATCGAGGAATTTGTTAAGCAAGTGGGCAAACCCAAGATGGAGGTAGTTCTCCATGCCGTTGACGGCACCGTCAACAGCGACGTGCGCGCTTATGCCCAGGAAAAGCTGGTGCAAGCAGTGCGTATCGCCGAGAAACATGCCCGTACGGAAGCCATTGAAGCGGTGAATGCTGAAACTGTAGAGCACTTCAAGTCTGTTTATGAGGATGATTCCTCCAAGATTGCCGACGTGAAGGAGGTTCTTTACGATATCGTCAAGGAAGAAGTCCGCCGCCTGATCACCCATGATAAGGTGCGTCCTGATGGCCGTGGTTTGGATGAAATCCGTCCTATCTCCTGCGAAACTTCACTTTTGGCTCGTACCCACGGTTCTGCACTGTTTACCCGTGGTCAAACCCAGGCACTTTCTATCGCAACCTTGGGCTCCATCGGCGACGAGCAAATGCTGGATGGCATCGATCTGGAAGAACGCAAGCGGTTTATGCACCACTACAACTTCCCTCCGTTCAGCGTAGGCGAAGCCCGTCCGCTCCGTCCGCCGGGACGCCGCGAAATCGGCCACGGCGCCTTGGGCGAACGTGCACTGGAGATGGTGCTGCCGGATGAGAAGGAATTCCCGTACACCATCCGTGTGGTATCCGAGGTTCTCGAATCCAACGGCTCCACCTCCCAAGCTTCCATCTGCGCCAGCACTATGGCTTTGATGGACGCAGGCGTACCGATTAAGGCTCCTGTTGCCGGTGTGGCTATGGGTCTGATTAAGGATGGGGAGCATGTTTCCATTCTGACCGATATCCAGGGTATGGAAGACCACCTGGGCGACATGGACTTCAAGGTAGCCGGTACCGCCAAGGGTGTAACCGCCATTCAGATGGATATCAAGATCGACGGCATCGACCGCAGCATCCTGAAGGAAGCCCTCCAGCAAGCCTACAAGGGCCGGATGTTCATCATGGAGAAGATGCTGGCCACTATCGACAAGCCCCGCAAGGAGCTGTCGCAATATGCGCCTAAGATCATCACCATGTCCATTCACCCGGATAAGATCCGTGAGGTTATCGGCGCAGGCGGCAAGGTGATTAACAAGATCATCGAAGAAACCGGCGTTAAGATCGATATCGAGCAGGACGGCAGCATCTTCATTGCTTCCAGCAATCAAGTGGCTAACGAGCGTGCCCGTGAGATCATCGAGAGCATCGTCCGCGAGGTTGTGGTGGGCGAAACCTACCTGGGTACCGTGAAACGTGTAGAGAAGTTCGGCGCCTTCGTTGAGGTGCTGCCGGGCAAGGAAGGCCTTGTCCATATTTCCCAGCTGTCCACTGAGCGTGTAGCCAAGGTGGAGGATGTGGTGAATGTGGGTGACAAGATTACGGTTAAGGTTACCGAGATTGATAACCAAGGCAGAGTGAATTTGTCGAGGAAGGCTACAATGGCTTAATGATTTCGAATCCCCCCTTCCCCCTTTCGCCAAAGGGGGAGACTTGGGCGCTGGCCGCCCCAAGACCCCGGCAAGGTTATCGGTTGAGGGG
>JAEWMH010000096.1 GCA_023393235.1 Bacillota bacterium
GATATGAAGAAGGTGGGCAGGCGGGATATGGGCTTCCGCATTAAGGTGCGGGCTACCAATGAGGTTGGATTATTGGCTTGCGATATTAACCGGGTGATGGACGAAATGGAGGATATGGCGAAGGATATGGTCAGTACCCAGGCGCGGTTATATGAATCTGAGCTAAGCCAGAAGCAGGCGGAGTATTCTGCCCTGCAAAGCCAGATTAACCCCCACTTCCTGTATAACACGCTGAATTGCATCAGCAGCATCGGGTTGGAATACGGGAGCAGGGAAATTGCGCAGATTACCTCCTGCATGTCCAAGATTTTCCGGTACAGCATCCGAAAGGATGAGCTTGTGCGGATCAGGGAGGAGCTGGACTGCATCCAAGCGTATATGAACATTATCTCTATCCGGTACGAAAACAAGTTTGACATGGAGATACACGTGGATGAGGCTTTGCTGGAGATGAGCACCCCCAAGATGATTCTCCAACCGATTGTGGAAAATTCCGTGTATCACGGGCTGGAGCGGATGGATGCCGGCGGTCAGCTCCGGGTCAGGGGGAGTGTGGATGCGCATGGAGACGTATGCTTCCGGATTACGGATACCGGGAAGGGAATGGAGCCGGAGGAGCTGGCCGCCCTTCAGGCCAAGCTGAGCATGGAGAATGCCGAACCTGCGCCAAATGGACAACCCGGAAAAAGCATCGGGTTGTCCAATATCCATAACAGGCTGAGGCTTTTGTTCGGAGAGCGGTATGGCATTGCCATCGAAAGTAAGCCCGGCCAAGGGACAACGGTAACCTTGCGGCTGCCGCAGCTGCCCTCTACACCGTAATGGCCACCCGGATGTCCTGGGGGTAATTCCCGAAGCCCTTGCCGAACAGGCTGACGCCTCCGCAGTGGGCGGCGGTTTCCGGGCAGGAGATTCGCAGGCGAAGCTCCTGCCCGGCCCGGATATTTAACTGGCTGATCCGGATGCCGGAAAATTGGACACCGTCGATGAAGGTGCCGTTTTCGGTAATAGACAGCGTTTTTTGCAGTCCATATTGAGTGTCTACCCACCAAGATGGGGTATACAGCCCCCGCCTGCTCCCGAAGTCGCCGGGGCAGGTCCAGGTGGCAACCTCCAGGCCGTTGACAGCGAAGGTGATGTCAGACGGCCAATTTTCGTTGTAGCGGGGAGCCTCGGAGCAAATCTCCAGGGAAACGGTGAGGCCGGTGGCAGCCTGGTTTCCCACCAGATAATTCGGTACGCGGTATTCTACGAAGCCGCTGGCAAACCACAGATGCTCGGCTTGGGTGCGCTCCGGGTCATCGAAGTAACGTGGGTCATCCATCATGCCGATCCGCTTCTCCGAGGATGCCAGTCCGCAGGTAGGGCGGACTTCATAGGCACTGTATTGGCCAACCGGCAGGTCCACGGTGAAGCTGTTGCGGTTAGACTGCTCCTCTGTGCCGCTGTCGGTCCGCAGCATGAGGGTCAGCTGGTCCAGCTTCAGTGTGCAGCGTTTCTGGGTGCCCCGTTTGCCCACCAAATTTTCAGTAGCCACAAGTCCGGTTTCCTCCAGCTTCTGTATATGCTTAGTCATGATGGCGGAGGAAAGACCAAGGGCTTCCGCCAACTCCCCGATATTGTAGGCCTTCTCATTCAATAGCTCGATTATGCGGACCCGGGTCTCCGAGGAGAAACACTCCAAAACCCGCATGTTGGCTGTAGTGACATCCAGTTTCATCCATTCACTCCTCCTAGATTCTACAATTATATAACCTAAAAGTTAAATAATCAACTTGATGTTGACATAAAGAGAGTGGTTGCTTATCATATTAACTGTAAAGTGATTAAGTTAATCATAACATTACGTAAATGAGGGGAATGTGAGTCATGACACAACCTATCCTGCGGACGGAATACCCCCGTCCCCAATTCGCCAGAACCGCATGGCAGCATTTAAATGGAGCATGGGAATTTGAATTCGATGATAACCGGGTTGGAGATGCCGGGCAGTGGCATACAGGAAACCATGCTTTCAGCAAGCAAATCCAGGTGCCCTTTACCTATCAGAGCAAATTAAGCGGCATCGGGGAAACCGGCTTCCATGATCTGGTCTGGTATAAACGCAGCTTCACGGTTCCGGCGGAATGGGCAGGTCAGCAAGTGATCCTGCACTTCGGCGCAGTGGATTACCAAGCCACCGTATGGGTGAACGGACGGCAGGTTGCGTATCATGAAGGCGGCCATACGCCGTTCCAGGCGGATATTACCCCGGCTCTGCAGGATGGGGCAAACACGGTTGTTGTCCGCGTGGAGGACTTCAGCAAGGATGTGACCCTGCCGCGGGGCAAGCAATATTGGAAGGAGGACTCCGCCTCCATCTTCTATACCCGGACTACCGGGATCTGGCAGACTGTATGGCTGGAGCCGGTTGCGGAGCTTCATATCAAGAAGCTGAAGTTCAAGCCGGATATTGACCGCAATGAAATCCAGATCCGCACCTTCCTGAGCCAGGTTCCTGCCGGCTGCAAGGCAGAGGCGCAAATTGAAATCCGCTTTAAGGATGAGTACCGGTCGGTGACCACCTTCTCGGTGAACCATTCCGAAGAAGCCCGCACCGTAAGTCTCCATGATTTTAATGATCATGGCCTGGGCCGGTGGTGGTCTCCGGAGCGCCCCAATTTATATGAGGTAACCATTACCTTGCTGGTGGACGGGGTAGAAACGGACAAGGCGGAAAGCTACTTCGGCATGCGCAAGATTGCTGTGGAATCGGGCAGACTGATGCTGAACAACCGGGCGTATTTTATGCGGCTGGTGCTGGACCAAGGATACTTCCCGGACGGAATTCTGACTGCCCCCAGCGACGAGGCCTTGAAGCAGGATATTGAGCTGGCCAAGGAAATGGGCTTTAACGGTGCACGGAAGCACCAGAAGATCGAGGATCCGCGTTACCTGTATTGGGCGGACCGGCTGGGGTATCTGGTTTGGGGCGAAATGGCCAATGCCTATGCCTATTCGGAGGAATATGTGCGCAAGGTAACCGCGGAATGGCAGGAGGCGGTGGAGCGGGATTACAATCATCCGGCGCTGGTGGTATGGGTTCCCTTGAATGAGAGCTGGGGTGTGCCCAATATCCTCATTGATGAACGGCAGCAGCGCCATGCCATGGCCATGTACTATCTGACCAAATCCCTGGATGATACCCGTCCGGTTGTCTCCAATGACGGCTGGGAGCAAATGACCACGGACCTGCTTACTATCCACGATTACGAGTGGAAACGCGAGGAGCTGGCCAGCCGCTACAGCACTCTGGAGCAGGCGCTCGGTATGAAGCCCAGCCGCAAGGAACTGTTTGTTGGCGGAACGGTCTATGCAGGCCAGCCGCTCTTGATCACCGAATTCGGCGGCATTGCCTACAAGAAAAGCGAGTGGGAGGGCTGGGGCTACTCCGGCGCGGACAACGACGAGGATTTCCTGGCGAAGCTCGCCGCGGTGGTAGAGCCCCTGCTGGAAACACCCGTGATCCAAGGCTTCTGCTACACCCAGCTCACGGATGTGGAGCAGGAGATCAACGGCCTCTTGACCTATGACCGGGTGCCCAAGGTGCCGCTGGAGAAGATCAAGGAGATCTTCGGCGGGAAAAACCGGTATTTCTAAGGAGCGTACACAACCCGGTAAAGAGCGTACACAACCCGGATGATGCGTTAACCCTTACGGTCGCGTACGCAGACATGGTTTAGGCATTAACCCTTACCAATCTGCTAACGGACAGAGAAGCCGCTATTTCGCTCAAAAGCATCCGTTTGGCGTTTTCGCGGACACAGAGGACGTTATTGCTTGCTTTTCCGCGCCAAACCTGCGCTTTTTGCCCAGATAGCGGATCTCCTGTCCGTTAGGTTGAACAAACATCATTTTTGCCATGAATAAGCGCCCTTCGGTCCGCAAGAATTCCCGTGGCCCAGGGGGCGTAACATCGTCAAGCACTCTGTTGGCGCAAATTATATTTTTGCCTCGCATAATCGGTCATCCACGGGGAAAACGCTTCATGTATTCGCTTGGCGTCACTCCCGTAATCTGCTTGAATATTCTCCCGAAATAAGTGGGATTGGAGAAGCCCGCCTGTTCGGCAACGTCTTGGATGGAATCCCGGCGGAGCTGAAGCAGGCGGGTTGCTTCATGTATCCGCAGCATGTGGACGTATTCCACCAGTGTTTTGCCGGTGGTTTTTTTGAAGAGGTGGCAAAAGTAGTTGGGAGTAAGGCAGCAAATACGGGCGGCCTGCTCCACGGTAATGGGCTCGCGGAAATGCCCGCCCAGATGAACCAGCAGGGCATCGATGCCGTTCTCCGGACGCCCAGTCCGCTGTTGGGAACGGGCAATGTGCTCCGCGGACGGATAAACAAGTCCCAACGCGGCAAGCAGCTCCCCTTTGATCCGCAGCTCGAAGGCTATGGTTCTATGGGCGAATGTATGAAAAATACGCTCCAGGCAGGCCTGAAGAGAGCCGGTCACCGGCAGCTCCTTTCCGTAAAAGGCGGGAAGCCGGACATCCTCTGACAGCAGCGGCCGGATGTACTGGGCCTCCGTAGAATCCTGCGCCCCCTTCAGCAGCGCTTCGTTAAAAACCACCGCATACAGCTCACTGCCATGCTCCGTGGGATAAGCAGCATGCATCTGCCTGCGGTTGATCCAAGCGGCCTCTCCCGCGGCCAGCTCCCGGGAGACGGCGCCAACCTGCACCTGAAAGCTGCCTTGAGTCACCAGGATCCATTCCATATGCTCATGCCAATGGGGCGGGATTATCATCCGGTCCGGAAAATGAATATGAAATACATTCGCCGGAAACGTATGATCCGGTATTTCCGTATGCTCCCGCTTCCAAGAATAGAGGCTGCCGTCCGCCTGCAACATGGTTTGTCCTCCTGCCAAAAAACGTAATATTGTATGGATATCGCGTAATGGAGCACGTCGTGCCGCCTGTTGGCTTTCGTTATAATGGGGGCGTAGCTTCATTATAAACTGAATGGAGGCCAACAGCTATGTTCCGAATAGAGAAGGGACGGTTAGTCTGGGAATATGATCATGAGCTGGTATGGATCGAGCCTTGGGGAGCCAATGCGCTGCGGGTGCGGGCAGCCTGCTCGGAGATGCGGGAGGAGGATTGGGCGCTGCTGCCTGCCGCGGAGTCAAACGCTGCTACCGTCATAGAAACGGAAAAAGCGACGATTACCAACGGGAAAATTAAAGCGGAAATCACGAAACAAGGCCAGCTGTTCTTCTACAACCAGCACGGCAAGCGGCTTCTGAATGAAACGCAGCATACCTATCAGCTGAAGTATGGCGGGCGGGAGTTTAAGGCCCATCCCGGCGGCAGCGACTATTCCATCAGGCTGCGTCTTGAATCCGATCCGGAGGAAAAACTGTTCGGCATGGGTCAGTACCAGCATCCGTTCCTGAATCTCAAGGGCTGCTCCCTGGAGCTGACCCACCGGAACAGCCAGGTGAGTGTGCCTTTTGTACTCTCCAGCGCCGGTTACGGGTTTCTGTGGCATAACCCGGCTGTGGGACAGGTCCACTTCAGTCTGAATGTGACGGAATGGAGCGCTCCTTCCACCAAGCAGCTGGATTATTGGATTACGGCCGGAGACACCCCAGCGGAAATCGAAGAGGCTTATGCCGGCGCCACGGGCAAGGTACCCATGATGCCGGAGTACGGTATGGGCTTCTGGCAGTGCAAGCTCCGGTACCGCACTCAGGAAGAGCTGCTTACGGTGGCCCGGGAATACAAGCGGCGCCAGCTGCCCATCGACGTGATCGTTATTGATTTTTTTCATTGGACCAATCAAGGGGATTGGCAGTTCGATCCGGAGTATTGGCCGGACCCGGAGGGGATGGTTCGGGAGCTGCAGGAGATGGGCATTGAGCTGATGGTCTCTGTTTGGCCTACGGTACAGACGGAGAGCAAGCATTATGCCGAGATGCAGGCCAAGGGCTATCTGCTCCGGTCGGACCGGGGAGTGCGCACCCAATTCCAGTTCCTCGGGCAAAATGCGATATTTGACGCCACCCATCCTGAGGCCCGCCGTTATCTGTGGGATTTAATTAAAAGCAACTATTACGACAAGGGCATCCGCGTGTTCTGGCTGGATGAGGCGGAGCCGGAGCTGAGCGTCTACGACCATGATATCTACCGCTATCACCTGGGCTCCAGCCAGCAGATCGGCAATCTGTATCCGGTGAAATACAGCCAGACCTTCTTCGACGGTATGGCAGCCGAAGGCCAGGAGAATATTATCAATCTGGTGCGCTGCGCCTGGGCGGGAAGCCAACGCTACGGTGCTCTTGTCTGGTCGGGTGATATCCACTCCAGCTTCGAAACCCTGGCTATCCAGGTCAAGGCAGGCTTGAGCATGGCTATTGCGGGCATCCCCTGGTGGACCACAGATATCGGCGGTTTCCACGGAGGGAATCCGAATGACCCGGCCTTCCGGGAATGTATCGTGCGCTGGTTCCAATACGGCGCCTTCTGCCCGGTGTTCCGACTCCATGGCGACCGTCAGCCCTTCGTTCCGCCAACCGGAACCTCCGGGGGCGGTGTTTGCGGCAGCGGGTCAGACAATGAGGTGTGGAGCTACGGGGATGAGGCATATGCCATTTTTAGCGATTATATGCTGATGCGGGAACGTTTGAAGCCGTATATCGCGGATTTAATGCGGGAAGCCCATGTGAAGGGAACGCCGCCCATGCGCCCGCTGTTCTACGATTTCCCGGAGGATTCAGCCGCGTGGGAGGTTGACGATCAATATATGTTTGGTCCGGACCTGCTGGTTGCACCGGTGGTAAACAGAGGGCAGCGGAGCCGCAGCGTATATCTTCCTGCTGGAGGAGAGTGGACCCATGCCTTCAGCGGCGCGGTGGTGACGGGGGGACAATGGATTTCCGTGGATGCCCCTCTGGAACAAATCCCCCTGTTTGTGCGGAATGGAGCCCAACTCCCTCTCGTTATGGTAAAATAAGCAAAGCTTATTGATCGGAGAGGAGACCATCTGTGGAGCCTGTTATAAAAAAGTTGGAGGATGGGGAGCGGATTCCTTATGATCTGCTGCTTTTGGCCGACCCGTCCAAGCCGATTGTGGAGGATTACCTGGCCCGGGGAAGCTGTTATACGGCCTCACTGGCAGACGAATGCGTAGGGGTGTTTGTGTTATTGCGGACACGTCCGGAAACGGTGGAAATTGTGAATGTGGCGGTAAAAGAGGATATGCAGGGCCGGGGCATCGGAAAAAGGCTGGTGCAAAAGGCGCTGGAAGCCGCCCGTGAGCTGAACGCCAAAACCGTCGAGATCGGAACGGGCAATTCCAGCATTCAGCAGCTGGCCCTGTATCAGAAATGCGGCTTCCGGATGGTGGGAGTCGATACGGATTTTTTCGTGAGGCATTATGAGGAGCCCATCTTCGAAAATGGAATTCCGTGCAGAGATATGATCAGGCTGCGGCTGGAGCTGTAAGCCGGATAAATAATATGAGAAAAGCCGTGCCCACAGCACGGCTTTTTGCGTGGACATGTTTGGCACGGAGAACATTAAGCTTTTTTTAAGGTTGAGGTGTTATATTGAAAATCATCTCAATCGGATTAATGAGGAAAGGAGCGGGGATGAAAGCAAAACGGTATTTGATTTCGTGTCTGTTGTTCGTCGTCGTTTTGGCGGCCGGGCGGTTTTTGCTGCTGGAAGAAAGCCAGCTGCTTCATTTTAGTGGAAATCTGCTTTTGGCCACCAGCTCGGATGTGCTGTTCGGACTGTTTATCCTGGCGTTGGTGTATGTCACCAAAAAGGTGAATAGAGCACTTCCCTATGTGCTGGCCATTCCCATGCTGCTGTTATTCCTGGCCAATATGGAGTACATCTATGCCATGGGCGACGTGATCAATCTCCGGGACCTGTTCCAGGCCGCAGATGCCCAATTTGTGCAGGGGACCTTTTCCCATTTGAGCTTCCCGGTTTACAGTGTTGTGCTTCTGGCTAGCCTTATGTTCATGATTATCTCGGTGGACCGGCGGAAAATCGCCTTCCGTTCCTACCGGGTTTCGCTTAGGCAGCTTCTGTTATATGCAGTTGTTTTGCTTACCGCGGAGACGGGGCTTATCTTCCTGATGGGCAATAATTGGGAGCGGGTCAGCTTTACCCAAGCCTCCCTCCATAACGGCATGGTAGACCTTTTTTATCAGAAGGAAATGGTATTCTCGGATTTTCCCAGTGACATCGACAGCCAAATCTACGGGGGTTCGCAGATCAAGGATGGGGCGTACCTGGTGCCTGCGGATACTGTCCAACCGAAGAATATCCTGATCGTGGCCATGGAAGGCATTCCGGGAGCTTATCTGGAAGCAAACCAGCAGTATTTTGCCGCGGATCACAAAATCAGTCTGACGAGCCTGGAGCAGATCCGGGACCAGACGCTGTTGGTGCCCAATTTCCTGACCCATAACAATCAGACTATCCGGGGACTGTATTCTCTCTTGAGCGGGGGGTATCCCAAGCTGGACGCCTCCACGCCGGATGCCTACGAATATATTCAGAATCCGCAAAGTGTGAGCATGCTTCCCCAGGAGCTGAAGGCGAGGGGCTACCAAACAGCGTTTATACAAGCAGCACCGTTGGATTATATGTCCAAGGACCAATTTATGAGCACGGCCGGTTTTGATACGATCATCGGTTCTGAAGGCTTCACAACGAAGATTTCCTTCGGCTGGGGTGTGGATGACGGAGCATTCTTCGAGCAGATTCCGGCCTATCTGGAAAAGCTGAACGAAGGAGACGCCCCATGGTTTGCCACCCTGCTGACGGTGGGGACCCATCATCCGTATGCCGTTCCGGCGGAGCTGGAAGCGAAATATCCGGACCGGAAGGAGGCCTCCGTCCGTTACCTGGACGAATCCCTGTCCCGGTTTATCGAATATCTCCAGACCTCGGATGTGGGCAAGGATACGATGGTGATTTTTACCTCGGATGAATCCCATGGTGTGACCGGCCAGCCCTATGGCTCCAACTGGGGCTTGTGTCTGGTCTATTCACCCACCTTCTCCGGAGAGATTGTTAATGATGGGGCTTACGGGCTGAAGGATCTGAAGGGCTCTATCCTGGATTATGTGGATCAGGAGACGGAATCGGAGGCCGTGGGCCGGAGCATCTTCCGGTCCTACCAGAAGGAGGAGCCGGTCCTGTTCGCCAGCCATTACAGCGGGGATGTATTTTATATGGCTGCCAAGGGAGAGGTGTTCCAACTGGATAACCGCAACCGGTTGTATGCCATTCATTCCCGGAACGGCCAGCTCTTCTCCAAGGATTATACGCGCACCCGGGTGACGGATAATACGATGAAGCAGAGCTTGACCATGTACAAACAATATCTCAACCAATCCATCATCGATCCTTATCAGGAGCTGGTGATGATCAGTGACAAAACGTTCGCAGCAGGGTGGGGGGATTATTTCTCCATTACCGGCGGACAGTAT
>JAEWMH010000141.1 GCA_023393235.1 Bacillota bacterium
ATCTTGAGCCGCGCCATTGCCGGTGTGAAAGGGCAAACCGCCATCTTTTCCATGCCCGGATCAACGGGAGCCGTCAAGCTGGCCATGACCCGGATCATCCTACCCGAGCTGGGACATGTGATGCGGGAAATCTACAAGCAAAAATAACCGCAGCACTCCCACCCACACAGTCCGCAGCAAAAAGCCCCTGAAGACACGGACCTCCATCCGCAGATCTCCAGGGGTTCTATCATTGCACTACACAATATTGTTGATCCGCAGGAACTGTCCGATCTTCATGTCGCTTTTGCTAATGTGGGATAAGAGCCAGTCGGTCAGGGTCCGGTTCAGCTTCAACGTGGTAACCACGGTGGCGCCCTGAGTCTGGATACTGGCTTCCAGCTCCAGCACGGAGGCTACGAATTCATCGTGATCTTTTTTGTGCTCAGCATACTCGGGGTAATTGTACTTCAGCATGATTTCTTCCTCCGAGCGGAAATGCTCAACGGTATAATCCCTCAGGAAGGCAAGGGTCTCCATAATTTTCTCCTTCCCCTTCTGTTGGATGCAGGCGTCCAGAAATTCATTCAGCTTCACTACCAGCTCTTGATGCTGCTGGTCCACTTCATCAACCCCGATATTGTACGTTTCTCTCCATGAGATCATTGGCTTCACTTCTCCCTTATGCGTTCTGGAATATGGCCATTACCTCATTAATTAAAGCCATTTCCTTCCTCCTCACACCGTATAATCCATCACAATTTCTTTAAAAATTCAATAAAATATGGATAAAATGCTTAAATGATATCGGTTTATTAGATAGGAACTAATGCATGCTCCGACTAAAATTCATATACGATTGGCCGCGGGGGCCCCAGTTCGGCCCATTATACTCGATTTTTCTTATACGATTGACCGCGGGGGCCACGGCTGCACAGAATAAAAAAGCGCCGAAGCTTCGCTTCAGCGCTAAACCGGCTACTTGCCGCGGAACACCCACAGCTTGCTGCCGATATAATTTACCACTACCGTGACGGCGGTTACTCCTATTTTGGCTACCAGCGGGTGGAGGCCCAGGCCGGTCTTGAGAACATACAGCAGGGCAATGGACAACAGAAGCGTACCGATATTCACCAGGACAAACCGGGTGAATTCCCCCTTGTCCACGCGGCCCGCCTTCGGATTCTCCGTGCCGGATGCAGTCTTGCCTCCAAAGGTCCACAGCTTGTTCACCACATAGCTGTTTACCGTGCCGGCCGAATAGGAAAATACCTGGGCTACCAGATATTGCACCCCGACCCAGGTCAGGAGCGCAAACACCAGAAAGTCCACCGCCGTATTCATAACCCCTACCAGGCCAAACTTAATAAATTGGATCAGGCCCTGCATCCTGCCGCCGCTCTCCGCTGACGGGGATGACCCCTTTGCCTGCTCCATACCGGAGCGTCCGGTTTTCTCCTGCTCCTCAACCATATTTCATCCACCGCTTTCTCTGCCCATGTTAATCCAAATCTGAGCTGTACCGCAATCAGCGGACCCGTTCCGGCTCAGGGGCTTGATCCCGGGTGGTGGAAACTCCGCCCTTCACCTCTTGGATGATGTACAGAGGGCGGTCCTTGGACTCATCATAAATCCGGCCGATATATTCCCCGATGATGCCCAGCAGGATCAGCACAATGCCGTTAAAAAACAGGTTAATGGCCACTGTGGATGCCCATCCCGCTGTGGTGGACTCGGTAAACAACGCCTGATACAGCACCACCAGCAGATAGATGAAGCTTAAGCCGGACAGAAAAAATCCCAGGTAAGTGGCCAGCTTCAGCGGCTTATACGAAAAGGAGGTAATGCCGTCCATAGCGAAGCGGATCATTTTCTTCAGGGGATACTTAGTTTCCCCCGCCCAACGCTCCTCCCGCACATACTCCACGGAGGTCTGGCGGAAGCCCACCCAGCTGACCAGGCCGCGGACAAACCGGTTCTTTTCCTTCAGCCCCCGCAGCACATCCGCCACCTTTCGGTCGATCAGCCGAAAATCCCCGGTGTCCACGGGTATTTCCACATTGGTCATACTGCGCAGGAGACGGTAAAAGAACTTGGCCGTTGCTTTTTTGAATATTGTCTCGCCCTTGCGCTTGGAGCGTTTGCCGTAGACAACATCATAGCCTTCCTTCCACTTGTCGATCATTTCAAGAATAATGGAAGGCGGGTCCTGCAAATCCGCGTCAATCACCACAATAGCCCTGCCTGCCGCATAATCCATACCGGCGGTAATGGCAATCTGATGCCCGAAGTTCCTCGAGAAATCCAGCAGGCGGACGTTGGAATCACTGTCGCACAGCCGGCTGACAATCTCCACCGTTCTGTCCCGGCTGCCGTCATTGACGAACAGCAGCTCATAAGACTCCCGAGTTTTGTCCATGACTTCCTTCAGGCGTTTGTAGGTTTCCTCAATAACCGCCTCTTCGTTGTACATCGGAACGATAATCGAATACTGTACCATGTTTCCTTCCCTCCTGCCGTTCCGACCGGCTAAGCTTGCATCGGAACGGCTTTCTCGATATAAGCGGTATCTGCGTTCACCGCCCTCTAATTGCTGTAGAAATACCAAGTGCCGAACCAGCGCAGCACATTGGCCACATAGGACTTGTCCACCACCATGCCGGACAGGACCGGATAGAACAGGATAAACAGCAGCAGCGCGGTCCCCATATACAACCAGTTTACCCAACGCCGCATCCCGAACTCCTCATTCAGGATCTTGAAGACATAGACCAGACACAGTACGATAAACGGCACCATGGCGAAATAGTGATAGATAAAGGTCAGCCGGGTGACCAGCATCCACGGCAGATACTGGGAGCAGAATGCGGTCAGGATGACGATCATCCCTTTTTCCCTTCTGCGGATGGCCAGCACGGTGACAATAATGACCGCTACAAGGCCCAGCCACCACACCAGCGGGTTGCCCATGGATACTATGCTCGATACCTGTCCGGCAGGCAGCAGCGATTGCCCGGAGTAGAACCAGATGGGCTTCACGATAAACGGCCATTCCCACCAGGGGGAGGCAAAACCGTGGGTCGCCACCAGCTTGCTGTGGTAGTCCCACATGTCCTTTTGATACTGGATCAGATGATCCAGGGAGAAGCCCTCCCCGGGAACTGTCATATACGGGATAAAAGAAGCGCTGTAAATGATCCCCGGAATGATAACGAAGAACGGAATACACCATAACACCGTTTTGATGAGGGAGGGCCAGAACAGCCTGCGGACCCGCTCAAGGGCAATCCGCTGCAGGGCCGGATCATTATCCCCCCCGCCGGTTTGATCGGCATCCGTGATCCACAGCAGGGCATTTTTTCGCCTGCCGCCACCGGAGCGGCCTTCTTGCTGGCCCTCCGCCTGCAGCGCATCCCCTGCTGCCTGGTATTCCCGGAATCTCCCGTAGAGAGAAGCGAAGAACAGCACGGCCAAACCAGCGCCTCCGTAAAGCACAATCCACTTGCTGGCTGCGCCGATGCCGAAGAACAGACCCGACAGGAACAGCGGCAGGAGCGTCTTCCTCAACGGAACCCGGTAGAAGCTCATGGTCATATACTTGTACATAAAGTAGAACATCAGCATGATGAAGAACACGCCATACGTATCAATCGTTGCAATCCGCGTCTGGGCAAAATGCATAAAGTCAAAGGTGAACAGGAATGCCGCCATAAACGCCAGATGGGTCGAGCGGAACAGCCGCTTGCCGAACACATACATGATCGGAACCATGGCGATTCCGAACAGGTTGCCCATGATCCGCCAGCCGAAGGGGTTCATCCCGAACAGCTTGATGCCGATGGCAATAATCAGCTTGCCCAGCGGCGGATGGGTATTTTCGTATGGTTTGATGTTGTGAATATGCTCATACGCGGTGCGCGGATGATAGATTTCATCGAAATAACTGCCGTCCATATATGTCGGATGGTAAGGAGAATCCTCAGGCTCGTCAAACAACAGCCGGATCGAGCCGCGCACGGGGGTCGTCATTCCGTCCGCATGGACGGCTTCCACAGCCAGCGGCCGTTCCCCGTCCTTCTCATAGAAGGCCAGCTCGCTTAAGGAGATGCCTCCCGTTTCCACGGTAAACTTCGCATAACGGGCTTCCACATCCGTCTTCAGCACACTCCACGTGAAGAACTTGGTATAGGTGACATCCACGGTCTGCGGATTAGCCCAGGCTTCAGGCGTTTCCTTGGCAAATTCGATTTTCAGCTTGCCCTCACCGATTTCGGCGTAGCTGTTGATCCGCTCAATATGCTTCACGGAGCCAAAATCCACGTAGAAGCTTTCGCCGCTGACCGCCGGCTCCCACACGGTTTCCGGGGCCTTCAGCGAACCCAGGTTATAGAAGGACACCGCGGCATATACTGCCGTCAGCCCCAGCATCAGCTGCCAGTCCCGCCGCGTCATACCAAGGCGCAGGTTTTCCGGCAAGCCTTTGGACGGCTTCGTTCCCTCTATACTGTTCGCCAAGGCAGTATCCCGAAGCGTGTGCTCCAGCTTTGGATCATAAACGGGACGTACCTGCCCCTTTACAAACACATCATAGCCGATTTTGAGCAAATAACCAAATAAAGTCAGGCTCGCAAAGGATACCAGCAGCATGACCCCGTCCGTTTTGGCCGGGGTTGCCCCGTCCCAGCTCAGGTTCAGAACATACGCCACATTCAGGTAATGGCAGACAGATAAACCCACAAAGGACAACAAGAGACGCCTGTCCTTCACATAAATGAAGGCGGCCAGGAGCAGGGCTACCGCCGGGAACCAGTAGCGCTCATGCATTTTGGAGCCGAAGAGGAACATAGTGGAAATCAGCACCAGCCCGATAAAATACGGCAGCCCCTCGGTGTGGTGCTTGCCCTTCAGGAAATAATACAACCCCAGGCCAACGGCAACAAAGATAAACAGCGTGCCCCAGGTGCCATAGGAGAACAAAATGAACGTATCCCCCAGCGGCTTCCAGTTCCCCAGTGTAAGAGCGTACAGGTTAAAGGCATTTAAGGAGGCGAAAGGGTATGACATCAAAGTTTCCTTGTACAAATGGAAAATCCACGCGGGCTTCATGGACAAGGAAAACGGGAGAATCCCCGCCAGGAAAACAGCCAAGCCGCTGCCTGCCGATTGAAGCAGCACCTTCCAGCTTTTGGTCTGCCAATAGAAAAACAGCAGCACCGGCGTAAAAATTAAAGCCTGGGGCTTGATCAGAACCGCAAGGGCGAACAGAATTCCTGCCCGAATCGGCTTCTTGTCCCGGACTGCATTCAGGGTCAGAAGAAGGAACAAGGTGAAGAAGGAATCCACCTGGCCCCAGTTGGCCGAATTGACCAGCACCGCCGGGTTGAACACATAGAGCAGCGCAATGCCAAAGGCGGCTCCCTGGCCCAGCTTTTTGGAGGCCATCCTATAGAACAAACCAGCCGTAGCCAGGTCCGCCAGCATAGCCGGCAGCTTCATCAGGATCAGCAGCGGCAGGGAATCCATGGCCAGGTTATAGAAGCTCTGGATTTTGCCGAGCACATACAGAACATAGATGTATCCGGGAGGGTAGTCCACGAACATATCCGTATCATAAAAATGGGTCAGTCCGCCGCTTGCGGCATGAGAGGCCCAAGCCTTAAACGTGTTCATGTCGCTGACATAGCCCTGGCTTTTGGCCAGGACCAGCCGCCACACCAGCCCGGCGGACAACAGCCCGAACAGCCACAGCTGGGCCTGGGTGGGTGAATAACGCTCCAAACGGTCCTTGCGGAACAGATTTATGTATGCAATGCCGTACAGCATAAAGAAAGCCAGAGCATACCCCATCAGCTTGAAGGGGGTGCCTGTGGTGGCGGCGGCCGGTTTGCCGTCCGATCCCGTGGAGGTTTTGGCTTCGCTGAAGGATCCGACAGTGACGCCTGCAGGAGCGGTGTCTACCTCCTCCAGCTTGATGTCGTCAAACCAGGCTTTGCCTTTATTCAAGCTGCCGTACCCGCCCAGGCGCGCGGCAACCTTCATTTCATTCTGCTTGTCCCCGGTTCTGCCATACAGCTCTACGAACAAAAATTCACCGCCGGTATCCAACAGATCGGCGGACATATCCATGGAGCCCAGCACCGACAGGTTGGCTCCCTTAAAACCGCTTGTACCGCCCTCCGCCCTGATCCAGCCGGAGAGCCTGTACAAGGTTTTGGGCTTGACCTCTACCTTTTGTACCCATTTCGCATCGTTTTCTCTCGTACTCTCAATATAAGCAGCCTTGCTGCCGCTATGAACGGGTGAATCCGTTACCGAAAACCTGCTGTAGGAATCCCCGCTGTTCCAGACATCTGTTTCCCAAGATGAAGTGCCTTCTTCAAAACCGGAATTATGTAAAAGACCCTCTGCGGCGAACCCAACACCTGCCCACAAAAATAAACCCAGCAAGGTGCAGATTCCCAGCTTTCCCAACCACGACTTCATCTTCGCGACCTCCACCCGTCTCTCGCATTCTTCTACCATTATGCCAAATGGATACCCGACTGAACAAGTACATCACGCCAAAAACACCAAAAACCGCCAAAATCCCAAGGATAAGCACCCATTGGTATGCTGATATATAACTTCAACAACAAAACCCGGCGCTTCCGCACCGGGCCTTCTCTTCCAAGTCTCTTATTATTCCTGCTGCATCTGGAAGGACATGGCCGTATCCAGTGAGCCGTCCGGCTCTATCAAGGCCAGATCAGTCCGTCCGTCTCCGTCCAGATCCATAACAAGGGGCCGCGCCCCCTCCAACCCCCATGGGCCAAGGGTCGAGAACTTTTTATAGCTGCCTTCCTCGTCCTGGCGGTAAAGCGTAACCCTACGGTCGGAGTCGTTCCAGATCAGCATATCCTCAAGACCATCCCCGTTAAAATCCCCGGCCAGCTGTCTGTCGCCCATACCACCGGTAAGGGACATTTCTCTGCGTTCAGCAGTCCACGTATTCTCCCCGGGCAAAACCTCAAGCCGGATGCAGGAATTTCCTGTTTTTCGGCAGTACGCCAGCTGGTCTGCACCGGATTGTTTGTCAGTAAGCAGCTGCATGCTCCGGTAATCAGCTACACGGCCCCGCTTTTCCTCGCCGCGCTTCCATTCCCCGTTGGGTTGTTTGGTGTAGGGAATCAGTTGAGCCCCATTGGCGGTCACGACAGCCAGAGTGAAGCCGCCTCCCCGCTGCTGCAGGACCTGAACCGCGCTTAACGCAGGCAGCTCAGGAAGCTTCCATGTGCCGGAGAGTGTATAGCGTTCATTCCCCGCCAGATAAAGCTCCAACTGTCCTGCTGCCCGGATTACCCACAAATCTGCAGCGCCGTCAGCGTTGGCGTCCTTCAAGCTGAATTGGTCCCCTTTTTGCTTGGGAATCTGTGCCCATACCTCTGCCGCGGGCAGGGGGTCGTTGCGGTTGCCCGTGTAACTGCCCGGGCGCACCTCCACCTGGCCCTGATCCCGCCATACGACGGTATCCGCCTGACCGTCACCGTTGGCATCCCCCAACCGTGAGTTACGGTTAACGGTGCCGGCGGGAAGCTCCGACCACGGCGTAAAGGAAACTTCATCCAGAAGGGATCGGAAGGTATAGCCCCTGTCCTTGATGGCGGTAATCAGCCGCTGCAGGTTGGTTTTGCTTTTGTCGGGATAGACATATTCCGGCAGTCCGTTACGGTATACCTGGGTACCGTTCTCATCCACCACCGGCTGCAGAAATTTGAACTCCAGGAACGCGTGGTAGAAGAAGGACGGCAGTTTATCCGTTTTGCCCAATTGGTCCAAAATCAGCCTTTCATCCTTGTTGTAGGGAATATAGGAATATGGGGTGGGCACATAGGCGACGCCCCTTGTTTTTGCCCCGGATAAGCTGTTGATGTCCGTTTTGAGATGGATCTCCGTTTGAGAAGGCTGGGTAATTTCATTCTCGTAGATGATACCGAATTGGGAGGCAAAGGCCGGATACTGCGCGACCGCTCCGTGATAATGGGGGGTTTCCCAGAAGGCGGGTTTGATCCCCACCGCATCGAATATCTTCAGCCCTTCCGTCATCCGCTGCGCCGCAAAAGCAGGCGACAGCGTCTCCGGCACATCCGGAACGTTAAACTCATTGCCGATGCCGGATTCCTGATGACCGTCCGCCCGTTTGGTTTCCCCAACCTGGTGGGTGAAACCATGCATGCCGACCACAGCTCCATCCTGCGCCGCGTTCTTCAATATGGCCACCAGACTTTCGGTATACAAATCCCCCATTTGATCCAGGGACCGGCTGTAGGTGAGGCCACTCTCTCCATAATTTACCCAGCGGGGGATCACCCCGATCTGGTAATGGACGCCCTGCTCCCCGAGATACTCCAGAACCGTCCGGAGCTTGCCCAGCTGGTCCATGTTGGAGTATTCCCCTCCGGGGCCAACATCCTCGAGGCGCAGCATAATCACCTTAGGCTCACTGTTCTCGCCGGAAGCCAGCATAATCTGGTAAGAGGCAAACAGCAGCGCCAGTACAATGAAAGAAATGACTGATTTGGCAAGGGATATGCGAAGGCTCATGATGAACACCCTCCTGTGGGGCGATTTTATCGTAAAACGCTTACATATTATATCTTGATTCCATTGCATTCTCTATAAGATTAACACTTATTTCGACAAATTGCCGCATCTTTTTATTGAAAACTTCGTGATTTTTTCACATATATGCACCCGTCTGGTTCCGCCCAAAATACGAGGGTTAGGCATTGACCTGATAGAGTGCTATAATAGGGTTGCTCTTTCGTACCAAGCATTCCCTGTGCAGCTTTAGACAGGGGCAAGGAGGAACTCATGTCATCTATTTCGAAGAAAAAGCTTGCTGTTTGCGTGTTAGGGTCCCTGTTGGCCGGAAGCGTGGTTTTGAGCGGCTGCGGCAACGACAAGGCAGGGCCCTCGTCTTCGGCGCCGGCCTCATCACCTGCAGGCTCTGCCGCGGCACCCGCCAGCGTGTCTCCGTCAACCGCCACGGTCAAAAACGGCAGCGTCCAGTCTATCGCCTTTGACGCGGCCCAGGCTACCGTAGCGCCGGGGCAAACTCTGCCCTTGGCACTTACCGGACTCAACGCCAAAAAAGAAAAAACTACCATCCCCGATGCCAAAGCCATCGTTTATACGTCGGACAAACCCGAGCTGCTTGCCGTCGACGCAAACGGGGTTGTGAAGCCCGGGCCCAAAGGTGTCACCGGCTCCCACGCGGTCATCAGTGCGGAGTACCAGGGGAAGAAGGCAACGGTCGGCGTTACCATAAAATATGCCCTGGAGGACACGGTCAAAACCGTTTCCGGCAAAAATATCGTCACCAACGAAACGGATATCGCCGTGGTGGTGAACAAGGAACGGGGCTTGCCGGACACCTATGAGCCGACAGATCTGACGGAGCCCAATGTGGACTTTTCCTTCAGCGGCAAAGCCGACAAGCGCATGCTGCGCAAGGAAGCTGCGCAGGCGCTGGAGAAGCTGTTCAAACAAGCCTCCGGCGACGGCATCAAGCTCTACGGCGTATCCGGCTACCGCTCCCGGGCCACCCAGGTGAGCGTATACAACAACAACGTCAAAACCCAGGGCCAGGCGGAGGCGGATAAGGTCAGCGCACGCCCCGGCTTCAGCGAACATCAGACCGGCCTGGCCATCGACGTCTCTAGCCAAAGCGCCAAGTTTGCGCTGGAGGAGGTGTTCGGCACCACCAAGGAAGGCAAGTGGCTGGCGGAGCACGCTCATGAAACGGGCTTTATCATCCGCTACCCCAAGGGTAAGGAGAGCATCACCGGGTACAGCTACGAGCCGTGGCATATCCGCTATGTAGGCGTGGATATCGCCAAGGTGGTGTATGAGAACCGCTGGACGCTGGAGGAGTATTTCCGGAATGCCGTGCCGGTAAACGGCTAAGCGGTAGTAACAACGTCCGTTAAGTAAACTAGAAGCAGAGCTTGGCCGAGTAAGGTGGCGAAGGCTCTGCTTTTTCCTTTTTCCTTTTTCCTTCCTTTTGCCACGACCATCATACTACTTATCTCCTCTAAACCTTTACCTCTGCCAACTTCTTACCTCTTCTAACTCTTTACCTCCGTTACTATTTCCCTCTGCCAACCATTGCCTATGCCAGTTACCTTTACATTTACCAATTTAATCCACCACTATCCTGCAAAAGTGCATCTATTCTGCCGGATTTCCACCTCTCCCCTTGCCCCAAATGCAAAAGTGCATCTATTTTCCTCCGCGGGCTCCATTTGGTACTCATCTTACGAAAATAACTGCACTTTTGCAGGATAGACAGTAAAAATCTGGGTTTGTTCAAAAATAACTGCACTTTTGCATTTCGGTTGGTGCCGGCATTTCAATAGGTACTGGCAGTAACGTTTCCACGTGCGCCTCCTCTATCTAAGCCCTCTACAGATAGAGAGCTTACAGCCCGGGGCAGCAGCCGGTAGCGAACAACCCGCTTCCCCTCAGCCCTTCCTTCCGCCGTAAACAAGCCTTTTTCGCACAGCGCCTTTAGCGTCCGAACGACAGTCCGGTGATTGAGGCCCAACTGCTCCGCAGCATCCTTGGGCCGTACCCTGCCGCCAAGGCAGCAAGCCAGGCGGACCAGCTCCCGTTCCCTGACCATCAAGCCTCCACTGTGATCTTCCTTCGGCAGAAACCGGCTCAATACCATTCGCAGAAGAGTGATGCACTGCTCCGGACGCTGCTGGACATCATCATAAGCCAGGGCCACCACCTGGAAGCCCAGCGCCGTCAGGAAAGTTTCACGGTTCAGCTCATTGCAGTTTTTTTGCCGGTCCATATCCCGCACATGGGGGCCGAAGCCCTTGATTTCGATGGCCAGTTTGAGATATGGCGTGATCCAGACAAAGTCGCAGAAATAGCTCAACCCCCGCCAATCCGTAACCTCATATTCCGGATGCAACCCCTCATAATGTCCCTGCAGCGGCCACCAGACATTACGGCAAAACAATGCCTCCGCCTCCCTGTGCCCC
>JAEWMH010000159.1 GCA_023393235.1 Bacillota bacterium
CTGTTGCCGGATCATCCGCTCACCTGCTCTCTATGATGTCTTAATTATAAACGAAAAGAGGTGCAGCCTCCTTAATTATCTTAAGGGGCTACACCTCTTTAGCTAAGCAGACTTTTTCAGTGGCCTCCGGTGTAGAGGGGGCTTTTTGCGTCTTTTCGGACACTATCCCCTTGGCTCAGGAATCCCCCGCACTCCCCGTACTGATGTTTCTCAGCAAAAAGGAAAATGGAAGAAAAGCAACGCTCGCTCCTGAGCGAAAGGGATAGTGCAGGAAAGAGACGTTCGCTCCTGAGCAGAGGGGATAGTGCACCAAAAGGGACCTGCCTCCCCCCTGAGCCAATGGGATAGTGTACAAAAGGGGCTCTCTGAGCCCCTTTATACATATACAAAACGCTGCTGGCACCAATAGCTGAACAGGAACAGCATACCTTCTGTCAGCAGCTTGGCTGCCAGGAGGGGGAGGCCTGCTTGTCCGAACAGGAGGGACATCAGGCCGTAATTCAACAACAGGATGACGCCGGCCAAGGCGATATATTTGGGCATGGACCGCCGGGCCGGGGCCGGTTTGCCGCTGGCGAAGACGAAGGTTTTGTTCATCGCATAGTTAAAGGCGGCGCTGCACAAGCGCGCTCCCCATACGGCTAGGAGCAAATTGCCGGTGCCGTATTGGAGCAGCATCAGGAGCAGGATGTCCAGCAGGGCGGAGATCAGGGACACGGAGCCGAACTTGGCGATAGGCCAATAAATTTTCAGGGAATCTGCCAAGGGGCGGAAATGGGAGGATCGGTTGCTGTCGATATAGACGGTTTCAATCGGCAGCTCCCGGAAGGAAAAGCCTGCTCCAGGGGCCTGCAAAAGCAGGTTCATTTCATATTCGAACCGCTCTCCCGGTACCTGACAGAGCCACTCCAGCATATCCGGCGGATATCCCCGCAGGCCGGTTTGTGTATCCTGCAGCGGGATGCCCGAGAGGAAAGAATAAATCTTCCGGGTGGCCGTGTTGCCTACGCTGCTGCGCAGGGGGACCTTGCCGGTAAACTGGCGGCTGCCCAGCACCATCCGGCCCGGAGCCTCCCGAACAGCCTGCGCTACCTGCCAAATATCCCGGGGCAAATGCTGGCCGTCACTGTCTGCACAGACCACCATCTCCGCCCGGCCCGTTTCCAGCAGATAGCGGAAGCCTGTTTTGAGCGCACGGCCCTTGCCCCGGTTCACCGGGTGGGTCAGTACAGTGCAGCCCTCCAACTCGGCGGCACGGAATAAGGGGGCGTAGCGTTCTCCGCTTCCGTCGTCCACCACCAGAATGTCGGACATTCCGGAGGCTTTTAACTGGAGGATCAGCTCCAGCAGCCGTTGGTCGGGCTCATAAGCCGGTATCAATACATGCATCTATGCCGCCTCCCTTCATGTTGTGATATGCCGGACACGCGTAGGGGAAAAACCGGGCTTACCGGTATCCGCACGGGAGTGGGCTCGTCAGCCAAACCGTGGGCCTCGTTAGCAAGGCCCGTCCCGAGTAAGTGCGGACCCACCCGCCGTCAGGGAGCGGGAACGTAGAGAATATCGCTGACACCGCGTTCGGTTTCTTTGCCCAGGGGATTGTTCACTACCCGGCCCTGAAAAACCATAGTTGATGATCCTCCGCCGTCCAGATTGTAGGCTTCAGCCGCGCCCAGCTCCTTGAACAGCTGGGCAAACTGGCTCAGCGTCATGCCGGCGCTGTAGCCTTCCTTGCGACCGTCCACCACGACAAAGAGATAGTGGTTGGCGGAGATGAGCCCGATGCCCGTGCGGGGGTTGGCCCCTTGGATGGAGCGGTTGCCAAAGTTGGTGTCGATCTTCACCTGTTCCAGGTCAGCGGCTACCTTACCCTCCGATACCAGCGCAGGGCCAAAGGAATAGGTTTGTGTAACGCCGTCCGCCAAGAGGGATGCGGCGGTTTGTTTGGTTTCGTCATAGGATTTCATGGTGCCGTCGGCATAAAGAGCCAGCCCTGTACGGGCAGGTTCATTGCGGTACAGGATGCCGTTGCGGATAATGACGCCGTCGCTGCGGAACCCGTAATAGTCTCCGTTGATGGCGAACAAGGCGTTGTTATGGGCAGCAATCACGGATGTATTCTCGATAATGTTGCGGCCGAAGGCGTTTTTGGCAAAGGCCGAGCTCAGGCTTGCCTCATTCTGAAGCTGGACATCCGCTACATAGTAGGTGATTTTCTCCTTGCCTTCGCCGGTCTCCACCTGGCGGATGCTGATGTTAATATCGCTGCTGCGGTAGCTCCAATCGTCGGAGGAAACCGCTGTGTTGTCCGCTGCGGTCTGTACTGTGCTGCCTGAGCCTCCGCCGTTGTCCTTACTGTTGGCAGATGTGCTCTCCGCCGCCGCTGTAACCCTCATTTCCACATGCTCGATTAAATAACGGTCTGCCAGCTTGTATACCACTCCCCCGATAACGAGTACTATCAGAAGGGCAACCAGCAGCCCTCTTTTTTTGAAGTTCCACGATTTCAAACCGGAATCCCTCCCTCTGATGACTGTCCTTATTCTACGGCTGTGGACTTAACCCGCCCTGAGTCCTGGCTGAATGTCCGCTTAAAGAAATAGAAAAAAGCCGCCCTCCGAAGAAGGCGGCTTAACACCGTCATGATACTTGCTATTCTCCTGCTACACGCACCAGAACTCTGCCGCGGGTGGCGGATTTGAGTATGTCCGATAGTGCTTGGGGCAGCTCCGCCAGAGTCACCTCGCGGTTTACCAGCTTGCCCAGCTGCTCCGGCTTCCAGCTGCCTGCCATGAGCTTCCACAATTCCTCCCGCTCGGCGGCGGGACACATAACCGAATCGATGCCCAGGAGGCTTACGCCCCGCAGAATAAAGGGCAGCACGCTGGCGGGCACCGCTGTGCCGCCGGTAAGTCCGCTCACGGCTACTGCGCCGCGGTACGCGGTACGGCTAAGCACTGCGGCCAGCTGAGTGCCGCCAACAGGATCCACAGCTGCCTGCCACAGCTGCTTGTCCAACGGCTTGACATTCCCCCCGGCATAAACATCCTCCCGGGACAGCACCTCGTTTGCACCCAGCTCCCGCAGATAACCGGCTTCTTCGCTGCGCCCGGTGCTGGCGGCTACCGTATAGCCCTTTTGCGCCAGCATCGCCACAGCCGCACCGCCAACCCCGCCGGAGGCGCCTGTTACCAGTACCTTGCCCTTTTCGGGGGAGATGCCGTTTTCCTCCAGACGCTTGATGGACAGCGCGGCAGTGAAGCCCGCGGTTCCGTAAATCATGGCCTCCCGCAGAGACAATCCGTCGGGCAGGGGCACAACCCACTCTGCCGGCAGACGGGTATATTCGCTGTAGCCCCCAAAATGGCTGACGCCAATACCGTAGCCGGTGGCCAGCACCCTTTGACCCTCATGGAACCGCGGGTCTGCAGAGGAGACTACATATCCGGACAAATCGATGCCGGGGATAAACGGATAACTCCTGACAATATTTCCTTCGGGTATGGAAGCCAGTCCGTCCTTGTAGTTGACGCTGGAATACGCCACCTTGATGACAACTTCCCCTTGGGGCAGCTCATCCAGAGTCAGTGAACGGATGCCGACAGTGAATGCTTCACCTTTGTTGACCTCCAGGGCCTGAAATGCGGCTGTCATAACCTTCAAACTCCTTTCGACTTGCACGGTATACATAGCTGTACCCTTTATACACCTTTTGATTGGGAGGGTCAAACTTTTTTGCCTGTCCGCCTTCTAAAAATGTGAACTTCCAAATACACTGTTTCGTCTAATAAATACAGGTAGCGGTAGAGGAAACGAAACATTTGTTACGCCTCTATAAATCTATAGACCGGCCGGCCCATATCCGGTATGCTAGAGGGAACTCTGGTAGAAACCAGGCTGTCCGTTTCGTCTTGCAACATCCGTTCCAAGAGGCGCTCCCTGATTTTGTAGCCAACTTTAAGGCAGGTAGACTAACATGAAGAAATTAGCGCAAGCGGTGCTGATCTGTGCCTCGGCAGCCCTGCTCGTCATGAGCGGATGCAGCCGGTCCGGCAATCAGGCGGCGGCAGCACCCCAGGAAGCGGTTGTATCTCCGTTCCCCACCTCCAGTTCCACCGCAACACCCGCCCCGCCGGCTGCATCAGCGGAGCCGTCGCCTCTTGTTCCTTCGCCGGAGTCGGGCAAACCTGCAGAGGAAACCGTCCAGCCGGACAGCGGCAAACCCGCCCGCCGGGAATCCGCTCTGAAGCCTGTGTACGCTGTGGGTAAGAATCAGGTGGCCATCACCATCGATGACGGCCCCACCAAGGACACCGGGAAGCTTTTGAAGGTGCTGAAGGATAAAGACGCCAAGGTGACCTTCTTTTTCCTGGGCCAGAATGTGGAGAAGTATCATGATTCCGTCACCCAGGCCGTCTACGAGCGCCATGGGATCGGGTATCACTCCGATGTGCATCCGCAGATGACCAAGCTAAATTATGAAGGCCAGCAAAAGGAGTTTGAGACCGGGCTCAAGAAGC
This sequence comes from Bacillota bacterium, assembly GCA_023393235.1. Taxonomy (GTDB): domain Bacteria; phylum Bacillota; class Bacilli; order Paenibacillales; family NBRC-103111; genus Paenibacillus_AR. The sequence goes on from JAEWMH010000159.1 coordinate 4,521, forward strand.
TGGAGAAGTGTAGCAAAACGTCAGTGAAGTTGTTCCGTCCCCCGTATGGCAGCTATAATAACGATACGAAGCTGATTACCGAGGAGCACGGCATGAGCATGATCCTGTGGAATGAGGATCCCAAGGACTGGGAGGCAGGGGATGCCGCCAAGATTACGAAGAATGTGCTGTCGGAGGTCCGGTCGGGAAGCATTATTGTGATGCATGACAACCCGTCCACCATTGCTGCTTTACCCGGTATTATTGAAGGCATTCGCAAGAAGGGATTCACCCTTGTTACGGTGCCGGAGCCCCAATAAACGACTATTTCAAAGTCCGTGCGTGCTGCGCCCCAAGCGCCGCCGCCGGGCTTTCGTTATAAAAAGGAAGAGTGATAATGCATTATACCCGTACAGTGGAAGGGCGGTTTCTCCACCGGCCCAACCGGTTTATCGCCCTGGTGGACATCGGCGGCACTGAGGAGACGGTGCATGTGAAGAATACCGGACGCTGTGCCGAACTGCTGGTGCCCGGCGCGCGGGTGGTGCTGGAGCAGGCTGCGCCCGGCGCCCCCAGGCGTACGGCATACTCCCTGATCGCCGTGTACAAAGGGGAGCTGTTGATCAATATGGATTCCCAGGCCCCCAACCGGGTGGTGCTGGAGGCGGCTTTGTCCGGCCAACTGGACAATGTGGCAGGAGAGCCGCTTGCGGCGGTCCGGCCGGAAATGCGCTTCGGGAGTTCCCGTTTTGACCTGTATTGGGAAACCGTGAGCGGAGTGAAGGCCTTTATGGAGGTTAAGGGTGTGACCCTGGAGCAGGACGGTATTGTCCGCTTTCCCGATGCGCCCACAGCCCGGGGAACCCGTCATGTGCTGGAAATGGTGGAGGCTGTGAAGTCCGGCTACCGGGGGCATCTATTGTTCCTGATCCAAATGAAAGGCGTCAGCCGCTTCGAGCCCAATGCGGTGATGGACCCTGCTTTTGCCCAGGCCCTTCGGGTAGCGGCGAGCTCCGGGGTGCAGGTGCTGGCCTACGATACATGGGTAACGCCGGACTCCATGGTGCTGGGCGAACCAGTGGAGGTTGTGCTGTAACAACAGGCGGGGTTTTTCTGAGGCTTGGCGTGACCCCCTCTGTATGCGGCTGCATCCGCTTGTACTCCTCCTTGGGCTGTGGCACAATATTCCATAGAACCGTAGACTTGGCCATAGGCCACAGGAGCGTGAGCATCAATGAGTGTCTATTTATTTTCCGCCAATAATATCCGGGGTGTGCAAGTCCCGCTGGAAAGCTATGAGGGCAAGGTGCTGCTGATTGTGAATACGGCCAGCCGCTGCGGCTTCACACCCCAGTACAGCGACCTGCAGAAGCTGTATGAAACCTACTATGACCGCGGTTTTGTCATCCTGGGTTTCCCCTGCAACCAGTTTGGGGAGCAGGAGCCCGGGGAGAATGAGGAGGTGCATACCTTCTGCCAGATCAACTACGGCGTCACCTTCCCGCTGTTTGAGAAGCTGGAGGTGAAGGGGCCGGACAAACATCCGCTGTTTGCCTATCTGACGAAAACCGCCCCATTTCAGGGCTTCGACCAGTCCCAGCCCACCGGCAAGCTGCTGCATAATATGTTCGCGGAGAAAATGCCGGAGGAGCTGCATAACGATGAGATCAAATGGAACTTCACCAAGTTCCTTATCGACCGCCAGGGCCGGGTAGTAACCCGGTATGAATCGCCGGTGGACCCGCTGGATATCGGGCCGGATATAGAGAAGCTGTTATAAGAACTGGAAGGACCTGCCGGAGACGGTGGGTCTTTCTTGAAGAGAAGGAGGTTAACGCGCGTGGCGGCAAAAGGGGAGCATTATATTCTGGCCATTGACCAAGGCACAACCAGCACCAGAGCAATTCTCTTCGATAAGAAGGGCAGGGCGGCTTATACCGCGCAGAAGGAGTTTCCCCAATATTTCCCGAGGCCGGGCTGGGTGGAGCAGAATGCGGATGAAATCTGGATATCGGTGCTGGCGGCAGTGGGCGCCGTGCTGACAGAGAACCGCATCGATCCCGTGCGGGTCGATGCCATCGGCATTACCAACCAGCGGGAGACCACGGTGGTGTGGGACAAGGCTACCGGCATGCCCGTTCATCATGCCATCGTCTGGCAATCCCGGCAGTCCGCCGGAATTTGCAGCAGGCTGAAGGATGAGGGGCTGGAGGAGCGGTTCAAGAAGAAAACAGGACTCCTGATTGATGCGTATTTTTCCGGGACCAAGATCAAGTGGCTGCTGGATGAGGTGGAGGGGGTGCGGGAGAAGGCGGAGCGCGGGGAGCTGCTTTTCGGCACCATCGACACCTGGCTGGTCTGGAAGCTGACCGGCAGCAAGGTTCATGTCACCGACCCTTCCAATGCCTCCCGGACGCTGCTGTACAACATTCATGAGGAACGATGGGATGAAGAGCTTCTGGATATCCTGGGAATTCCCGTCTCCATGCTGCCGGAGGTGCGTTCCTCTTCCGAGGTGTACGGTGCAACGGCGGGGTACCACTTTTTTGGCCGGGAGGTACCGATTGCCGGAATAGCGGGGGACCAACAGGCCGCCTTGTTCGGACAGGCCTGCTTCACGCCGGGCATGGCCAAGAATACATACGGCACCGGCTGCTTCGTGTTGAAGTCCACCGGACAGCAGGCGGTGGAGTCGGCCCGTGGCCTCTTGACCACCATCGCCTGGCGGGTGGACGGCGTAACCGAATACGCCCTGGAGGGCAGCGTATTCGTGGCCGGCTCGGCCGTACAATGGCTGCGGGACGGGCTGCGCATGTTCAAGCGCGCGGGGGACAGCGAGGCTTATGCCCGCCGTGTGGCCTCAACCGACGGAGTGTATGTGGTGCCTGCGTTTGTCGGGCTGGGCACCCCCTATTGGGACAGTGAGGTGCGGGGCGCTGTATTCGGACTGACCCGGGGCACGGCCAAGGAGCATTTTATCCGGGCGGTGCTGGAAGCTCTGGCTTACCAGACCCGGGATGTGCTGGACGCCATGGAGGCGGATTCCGGCATCCGGCTGTCGGCGCTGCGGGTGGACGGAGGGGCGGTGGAGAACCGCTTCCTCGTGCAGTTCCAGAGCGATATGCTGGGCGTTCCCGTGGAGCGCTCCGCCGTCCGGGAAACCACCGCCCTGGGGGCGGCGTTCCTGGCGGGACTGGCCGTGGGCTTCTGGACGGACCGGGAGGAGCTGGCCCGCCTGTGGGCGGTCAAAGAGGTATACCAGCCCGCTATGGAGTCCGCCCGCCGGGAGGAACTGTACACCGGGTGGCAGAAGGCGGTGCGGGCCGCCATGGCGTTCAAGTGAATTTGGCGGTTTGACCCCCCGTGGGTACGCCTCAAGGCTGAAGCAGAGCGCGGATAGAAGCGTCTACCAGACGGGTGGTCTGGGGGAAGAAGTAAACACGTTCGCCGTCATCCTGGAGGGGGAAGGAGAATGCCAACGGACCGCCAGTATAAAACACCATCTGATAGGCTACCGGATCCTGCCCTTTATTCTGCGGTGTGTAACGCTCCACGTCCTGGCCGATCTCCAGCAGGCGGATAAACTGCTCCTTCTCTGCACCCTGAAGCGTTCGGAGCGGCTTGGTATCCTGGCTCCGGTAAAGCTCTATACGCTCGACCTTGTCCTTAGCAATACCCCCGTAATGCAGTTGTGGCAGCTGAGAGGGTTCCTCCCCGGCGTATAGCCGGTACCCGCCTGCTTTCTCCGGGTCACGGACTGCAATCAGTTGAGCCGGCTCAAAGCCCTTGATTGGGTAAAGCTTTGTTCCGACAGGAAGAAGGGCGGCGTCTCCATTCTGGATTTTGTAGCCGGGGTTGGTAACTACACCGAACAGCATAAATTCGGTCTTGCCGATAGCCTTGTCCGTCACATCCTCCGGATTGGCGGGAACGGCGTTATATAATACGCTGTAAAAGTGGCCGTCCAGCATCACAAAATCCACCCAGTCAATGGCGGCATTGCCGTGGATATTGTCCCGTCCTGTTCCGGCGCATCCGGCCAGGAGCAAACATACAGCGATAAGCAGCATACAACGGGTTTTCAGGGGAATCACCTCCTGACTCAGTAGACGGAAGAAGCGAACAATATGTTACATGACCGTACCCTTCTATATATTCCCTGACAAATTTGTGTATAATAGAACAAACGTAAATATGCGAAAAAGTATACATTATCAACCCGCATGAAAAGAGGTTCCTATGGAGAGCAAAAGCGCCGCATCCAACTTTATCAAAACCATTATGATGGACGATCTCAAGGAAGGCCGCGTCACCAGCATCAAGACCCGGTTTCCGCCTGAGCCCAACGGCTATCTGCATATCGGGCATGCCCGGGCCATCACCATTAATTTCGAGCTGGCGGACGAGTTCGGCGGCAAAACCAACCTGCGTTTTGACGACACCAACCCGGTGAAGGAGGACGTGGAATTCGTCAAGTCCATCCAGGAGGACATTAAGTGGCTGGGCTTTGAGTGGGACGGGCTGCATTTCGCTTCGGATTATTTCGAAGAGATGTACAGCCGGGCCCTGGTCCTGATCCGCAAAGGGCTGGCCTACGTGGACGACCAATCGGCGGACGCCATCCGTGAAACCCGCGGCACGCTGACCCAGCCGGGCACCGAAAGCCCCTTCCGCAACCGCACCGCAGAGGAGAACCTGGACCTGTTCACCCGCATGCGGGCCGGCGAGTTCAAGGACGGCGAACGGGTGCTGCGGGCCAAAATCGATATGGCCTCCCCCAATATCAATATGCGGGACCCGGTGATTTTCCGGATTTCCCATACCCATCACCACAACACCGGCGATAAGTGGTGCATCTATCCCATGTATGCCTACGCCCACCCGCTGGAGGATTCCATTGAGGGTGTGACCCATTCCCTGTGCTCCCTGGAGTTTGAGGACCAGCGGCCCTTCTATGACTGGGTCATCCGGGAAACGGAGATGCCCCATGTATCCCGCCAATATGAATTCGGCAAGCTGAAAATCGCTGGCACCATCATGGGCAAACGCTACATCAAACGCCTGGTGGAAACCGGTGTGCTGGACGGCTGGAACGACCCCCGGGTCTTCACCATCAGCGGTATGCGCCGCCGGGGCTTTACCCCGGAGGGGATTAAATCCTTCATCCGCGAAGCCGGCGTGTCCAAGAGCAACGGCACTGTCGATCCGCGGATGCTGGAGCACTTCATCCGGGAGGACCTGAAGCTGAAGGCGCCCCGTACCATGGGCGTGCTGAAGCCTCTGAAGGTGGTTATTACCAACTATCCCGAGGGCCAGGTGGAAATGCTGGACGCCGAGGTTAATGCCGAGGTGCCGGAGATGGGGATGCGCAAGATCCCCTTTTCCCGGGAAATCTACATCGAGCAGGATGACTTCATGGAGAACCCGGTGCCCAAGTATCACCGGCTGTTCCCCGGCAATGAGGTGCGGCTGAAGCATGCATACTTCATCAAGTGTGAGGAAGTGGTGAAGGACGAGGCCGGCAATGTGGTGGAGCTGCGCTGCACCTATGATCCGGAAACCAAATCCGGCACCGGCTTTACCGGCCGCAAGGTGAAGGGCACCATCCACTGGGTGGAGGCCACCACCGCCATTCCGGTGGAATTCCGGCTGTACGACCAGCTGGTTGCCGACAAAACCGACGAGGAAGAAGAGGAAGAGGGCGGAGACGATCTCTTGTCCGGCATCAACCCCAAGTCCTTGGAGATCGTACAGGGCTTCATTGATCCCGGCATCAAGGATGTGCAGCCAGAGGACAAGTTCCAGTTTTTCCGCCACGGCTACTTCTGCGTGGATTCCCAGAACTCCACACCAGACAAGCCGGTATTCAACCTGACCGTATCGTTGAAGAGCTCCTTCAGTGTATAAATCAAACCTTATCGAAGCATTCCGGGCTATTCGTCCGGGATGCTTTTTTAACGTTTTTTCGAGGATATCTGTAGTATTCTGGAAAAGTCATAGTATAATTGGGTTAACGCTTACACTCCAGAGGTGTCGATCTTGCCAAAGACCAAAATCTTCTTAAGCTCGGCCTCCCAACCGTCCTTCAGTCAGATGCGGATAACCAGCTTCGATAAGCTTCGTTCACTTGGCCACGAGCCAGTGATGTTCGAACGGAATTTCGGGGCATGGCATAACGGGGAGGATTCCATCGCCAAGTGTATCCGGATGGTTTCGGACTGTGATATTTTTATTCTGTTTGTGGGGGCGAGAGCCGGCTCCATCACTCCGTTCGGCCGCTCCGTCACCCATCTTGAATTCGAGCAGGCCCTGGCGGAGGGGAAATCCGCGTTGGTTTTTGTAGAGACGGATATCAAGTCTGAATATCTTAGTCATGTGAAGACTCTGATTGATGAGTATTTGGCAACTGCCCGTGCCGGTAAATTGGGAAAACCCTCATCGGCGGAAATTGTAAGCCATATCGGACTCCATAAAGACAGGATATCCTCCCAGCTGCATCATGTGGATGATTATGTATGGTATTTTCTACATGAAATTATGGCGGAGGAAAAGATTTTTGTGGAGAATTTGATGCCCGGCGTGCCCATCGACTGGGATTCCCTGTTAAGCGATATGCTGCGGGACGGCGTGGAGATGCTGCGGAACAAAAAAGACATTGTACGTACGCTGGTACAGGCCAAGGAGCTCCAGCACTACAAAACATTCACCTCCAAAATTGTCCCATTGGTCAAACTGGGGCTTAAAACGGATCTTCCTGCTTTAATATCCGAGCTGAAACGGGCCGCTCTGGGCAATTCGATTGTCAATGACTTCGGATACGTCCAGCGGAAGATCGGCGAAGTACACAACTGCTCCGCGGTAACCTTGTATAAGCGGGACCAGAACCAGATGATTCTGCTGGAGTCCTCCGGGCGGATTAAAGCCAGAAACTTCAGCATGGAGGATGACACCTCCTTTGTGGTCCTTACCCAAAAGGGTGAAAACGATAATATTTTCTTCAGGGAAGATAATAAAAGCCTGTATGTTTGCCTCAAGGGGGACGGCTTTGTCCTGACCTTCCACTTCCCCTGCGGAGAAGAATGGAATTCGCAATTGTATTTGGACTATCAGAGCAACGTGGAAAATGGTATAATGAGCAAAAACGGGGAGCTTTTTTATACGGCCGTTTCGATTCTGGAAGGGGTGATCTGAATGGCAAGGAAATCGTATGTGTCCATTAATGGAGATGTGACCGAAGCGGTGAAAGGGAAGCAGTACCCCAAACATGCCTTGTTTTTCTCCCCTATAGAGAAGTCGCCCAAGGATTACCGGACCCAAAAGGAACTAGCATATGAAGAAGTGTCCGCCTCCATCGAACGGATGATCGAGAAAATCGGCAACAAACCCATAACCGAATACCTCATCTAAAAAACCCGTCAACATGGTTGGCGGGTTTTTGTTTCCTTCCTACTCCAGCGAATTGCTGGCTTCGTCCTTGACCTCGCTGCGGAAGCCTTCGATGCTTTTTTTGCGGCGCTGGTTTTTCTCCTGGATGTTGTTGCGTTCTTCGTCGCTGATTTCAGAGGAGAACTCGTTCAGATAGTCCTCAGCCTCATGCAGGTTTTTCTGGGTATTCTGGATGCTTTGCTGCAGATGCTCCACATTGTCCGCGCGGTTATCCGGCTTTGCCATGTTGATCGCCTCCTTATAGGGAATACGCCTGACTCGGCGCTACCGGATAGCTTGAACGGACGGAGGGGTTATTATGCTGGATATGCTGTTCCACTTTCCGCCACCTCTTTATTTTGCGGGTTGGCTCGGGTATACTAGTCGTATCGACAACCGGAGGTGATACTCATGGCAATCAGAGATTGCCGGATTGGAAAAGCCTCATGCAAAGCCTGATAGGAGGCGACCTTTGCATGGGTGGGCCGGCTTAAAACATGTGTCGCCTAAATAAGCAATGATCGTTTTCTAATAATGGCTTTGCACCTTATTTGCTTTATTCAATCAAAAAATAAGGGGCTGAAGTCCATGTGCGGACCATTTATTAGAAACTACCAATATAACATCATTAAGAATCAAGCCGACTCGGTGCTGCGTGCCATCCGGACAGTGGGGGACCCGAAGGTCCTGGAATCTGTCCGTTTGACTGCCGTAGCCAAGGTGGAGGAGCTGTTTCCCGATGTGAGAGACAGCCGGAAAACCATGCTGGAATCCATCGCCAACCTGAAGGCGGCAGAGGATTTCCACATGTATATCCAGGCGCTTGAGCCGTATATGCTGGAATTTCCCCGTATCACCGAGAAGCAGATCCAGAAGCTGTTCCCGAAGAACAAGAAGCTGAAGGTGCCTGATCTGGAGCAGACCGATTGGCGGTATGTGACGTATCTGAGCTGGACCGATATCTCCACCAACAAAATGTTCATTGTGTACCATAACGGGGAGCGGTTCGTCGGTGTGGAGGGCCGGTTTACGGTCACCAACAAAAAAAGCTACTGCTTCGCATGCAGCCGGTTTGAAGAGCTGGTCCTGTTTTCGGCCATCTCCAAAAAGAGACCGTCCCAGGCGCTGCCGGACTATTACAAGTCCGTGGGCAACTACATCTGTATGCACGGGCACAGCTGCAACAAGAATATCACCGATGTGGCTCCCCTGGAGGCATTCATCGGATCGGTTTTGGATTGATGTGCGCAGTTTGGTATTAAAAAAGCCGGTTCCCGCGGGAACCGGCTTTTTCTATTGTCCGTTATACGTCCTTATACTCCGATTCCAGGATGGAGAGGATGGCTACCGACACGTAGTTCCCGTCCACAAGAATGGAATCCCGGAGCGTACCCTCCACCTGGAAGCCTTCGCTTTCATACAGATGAAGGGCCCGCGGATTATTGCTGCGCACATCCAGCCACAGCCGGTGGGCATTCCAGCGGTTAAAGGCACAGCGCTTCACCAGGCGGAGCACGTCGCGGCCGAGGCCTTGGCCCTTCTCCGTAATCACCAGACGCTTCAGCTCGATGCTGCGCGCCGGATTCTCCAGCCCTGCAATGATGGCGTAGCCGCATGACTCCAGATCCGCCTCCACAATCAGGTGAACCGTGTCCGTATCCTCTTGGGCGTTCCGGTGCTGCTCCTTGGTCCATTGGCTGATGAAATCCCGGTTGTCCGGATGATTCTCCGCTTGAAGCACATAGTCCAAATCATGGGGCCGCGATACCCGCAGCCGTATCCGTTCCGAGCTTGCCAAAATCATGGCCATGCCTCGTCATCTCCTTTTTACCATCATATCACAGGACCGGGCCGATTGGGTAAGAGGCTATGCGGGCGTTTACGGAAGTGTCAGGAGAATGCCCAGTTTCCCTTGCGGAAGATCGGCTCCAGGGTGCCGTCGGCGGTTTCCCCGTCGATGTCCAGCTCTCCGCTGCCCATCATGAAATCCACATGGGCCAGGCTGGCGTTGGCACCGTGGCGGGCCAGCTCCTCCTTGGTCATGGCGGTGCCGTTCTCCAGAGTAAAGGAATAGGCATTGCCCAGCGCCAGGTGGCAGGCGGCATTTTCATCGAACATGGTGTTGTAGAAGGTGATGCCCAAGTCCGAAATCGGCGAATGATGGGGAACCAGCGCAACCTCACCCAGGCGGCGGGAGCCCTCATCCATCTCAATGAGACTCTTCAAGGGCTCGTACCCCTCTTTAGCGGAAAAGTCCGTCACAGCCCCATCCGCAAAGGTCAGAGAAAAGCCGTCGATCACGCTGCCTGCGTAAGGAAGCGGCAGTGTGCTGGCTACCGTTCCGTTCACCTCGTCCTTATGGGGCATCGTGAAAATTTCCTCAGTGGGCATATTGGGCAGGAACACAATACCGTCCGGCGTCTCCGAGGTGGCCGCCTTCCAGATATGGCCCTCCGGCAGACCGATGGTCAGGTTCGTGCCCGGTCCTTTGTAATGCAGGCGGCGGTAGCGCTTGGCATTCATATAATCCTTGCGCCGGTTCAACGCTTCCAGATGGGCTTCCCAGGCTGCTGCCGGATCTTCTTCATACACCCGGTTTACCTGGAAAATCCGGTCCCACAGCGCTTCCTCCGCCTCCTCGGGAGACAGCCCGGGGAATACGGCAGCGGCCCAGGCGGGGGTAGGAACGGAGGCCATGGACCAGGCATTCAGGTTCTGGTTGACGTAGCGGCGGAAGCCCTGCATGGCTTCGGCTTGGGCCTTGTTGCCGATGGCCAGCCGCTCGGGGTCTATTCCTTTTAGAAGCGAGGGATTGGGGGCGTAGATCTGGAGGAAGGAGCCGCCTGCTTCCATATGCGCCTCCATGGCCTTGGTCCGCCATTCCGGGGGTGTGCGGAGGGAATCCTCCGGGGCCAGCTCATATCTGATCCGGGTAGAGGCTTCATCCACCCAGTCCATCTGCACGTGCGCCGCTCCTGCCTCATAGGCTTTTTTGGCCAGCAGGCGGGCAAACGGGGCGCTGTCCAAATTGGAGTTGATCCACAGCGATTGCCCCTTTCGGAGCGCTGCTCCGATCTTAATTACCAGCCCGGCGTAACGTTCCAGACAAACCTCAAACGACGGTTTCATATTCCGCATCTCCTTTTTGCCTGCTGCATGCTTATTCAATCCTGAACAGGCGCTTTTTCCATTGTAGCACAAAGAAGGAGCCCGATTCCTCCTGGAGAAGCAGGCTTCCGGAAGGGGTGGGGCGAACCTTCCGGCACGCTGCGGCATACAATGGGTATGGACCAGAATCGGACAGGGGAGTGTGCATATGGGGAAGATGCCAGTCAATGTCTATTGGGTGAACCGGAGGGCGGCGGCGGATAAAATGGCGATCATTGCAGGCTTCGGGGAAACCCGGAAGAACAAACGCCCCTCCCCGCGCAATAACAAACGGATGCCGGCCAAAGCAGTGACGCTGGCTTATGTGCTGCAGCAAACCGGGCGGAGGATGGAGCCCTTTTACCGCCGGGCGGCCACCAGCGAGACGTATGTCCGCCGCTTCTGCCATGCAGTGACGGAGACGGATCTGGACAAAATCGAACAAATGATCAAGGAAGCATCGCCCAAAATCGGTGAGAATTTCCCCGGAACCAACGGGATCGGATATTTTGTGGAGCTGCCATTTGGCAAGCCGATAGAGGTGTATTCCAACGGCACCACCATTCCTCCCGGAACGGTGCAGTTTACCTTCGAGCCGGAGGCCTTCCAAAGAGTGGCCCAAGCCGTGCTTCCGCTGTATAACCGCTTCGCCAAATATCCCGTGTATACGGGCAAGCTGGCCCGCGCCTTGCAGGAGAAAGACCCGGAGGAGGCCGCCAAGCTGGTGAGATCGGTGGTCAAGGACGCGGCACTGCGTTCCGTTACCTTGGAGCCCTACGGGGTGGCCCTTTCGTTCCGCTTCCCCTTCAGCAAATATACCTACCGCCATCTGCTGATGCGGGAGGAGAATATGTAGCCATAAGCGGCAACCGCAAAAAAGACCGGGACCGGGCAGTTAGGGCTGCACCGGGTTTCCGGTCTTTTATTTGCGGATTATACCTTCGCTTGGCGTCATTATTCAGGGCATGTTTTGCGGGGGAACCTATAGCTTGAAGCGGGACATGCCCTCCTGCAGCTCCTCTGCCAGCTTGGACAAGGACCGGGCGTTGTGGGACATATCCTCCAGCGTCGCCAGCTGCTCCTCATTGGCGGCAGCGGCTTCCTCGCTCATGGCCGCCCCTTCCTGGGCTACCTCGGTAACGGCAGCCATAGCCTTGGCCACCTCGACGCTCCCGGCGCTTACCAAAGCCACCGCCTGGACGATTTCCTCCACGTTGGTATGGATCTTGCCGACGACCCGGTTAATCGAGCTGAAGGCCTCGTCCAGCTCCCGCGACTCGGAGATCCGCCGCATAATTTCCGCATTCTGCTGGTTGCCTTTGGCTGCCAGGGCGATATCCTCTTGGGTGTCTCCGATCAATTGGGTGATTTGCTGCGCCTGCTCCCGGCTTTGCTCCGCCAGCTTCTTAACCTCGGCGGCCACCACGGCGAAGCCGCGTCCCGATTCCCCTGCCCTTGCCGCCTCAATGGAGGCGTTCAGCGCCAGCAGATTGGTCCGCGTCGCGATATCCGAGATGGCCTCCACAATGGAGCTGATCTCTCCGGAACGCTGTGCCAGCCGCTCCATCTGTCCGGAGGTGGCGTCGGTCACCTCCTGGGCCTGGTTCAGCGATTGCCGGGCCGCAATCATAACCTGCTCGCCGTTGGCTGCCATCTCTGCGGCTTTGGCTGTCCGGCTGGCCGCTTTTTCACATTGTCCGGCAATCCCGTCAATATGCTCCTTCATCTCCGCGCTGGTCCGGGAAGCCGCATCCACCGTCTTCACCTGCTGGTCCAGCCCCGCCACCAGATCCTGGTTGGAGCTGGCAATAAGCTCACCCGCCGATTTGGATTCCTCGGCACTGGCCAGAAACTCCTCCGCACTGGCCGATAGCGTCAGCGCACTCTCCTGCACCAGCCCCATCATGCTCCGCAGCCCGGTAAGCATGCCGTTGAAGGAGCCCGAGAGCCGGCCCAGCTCATCCTTGGAGTCGTAGGAGGCTCTTACCGCCAGATTGCCGTTCTCCACCTCGGACATCAAGTGCTGGATCTGGCGCATGGGCTTCTTGATGGTCCGCTGGATCAGATAACCGGACAACCCCAGCAGAAGGTATAGCACAATGCTGGCATAGGTCATCAGCTTGACCCTGTCGCTGATAAAGGCATGGGTTTTTTCGTTGCTCTCCACGACCTGCTTTTTATGCAGCTCCAAAATGGTCAAGGCCAGCTGCTCCAGCTTTTCCTGGTAAGGCTTCAGCTGCTCCTGATAAAGCGCTACCGGAGAGGCGGACGTGCCGGCGATAGCCGCATTCATGACCTTCCGCTGCTCCTGGTACAGGGTTGTAAATTCATCCAGCCGGGCCTGCTCCTCTTTCATATCGGTCATTTCGGAATAATGGGCAAGCAGCTCATCATTGGCTGCGGTCAGTTTTTTCACCGACTCCACCACACTGCTGCGGAAGGCCGGCCCGGGGTTGATCATATATTCCAGGAGCAGCGTGTCCGTTTCTTTCAAATTCACCAAAACGGAGGAAATGTCTGTCATCGGTATGATTTCGCTTGTGTAGGCTTCATCCCAGTTCTTTTCACTTTGTTTCAAGTCCAGGTAATACATGATTACAGAGCTTACCAGAAATAATAAGGAGATGCCCATCAAAATGGCGATCTTCATTCCGACCGAACGGTGTTTGATCAGAATGGGGTTGTCCAGCATGCTGGATAATCTGGAACGGCTTGCGGAAAGGCTCTTCATGCGCACACTTCCTCCACAGGGAATAAACTACAAATTTCGACCATAATCGATGGTATCACTACCTGTGTGCAGCATCAATAAAAGGGGACAAAAATTCTGATCAAAATCAGCTCAATCATTGGATCAGGTCGATGGAAATACAAACGCAAAAGAACCTGCAGCATTATTTTCGTCTTTTGCAGGGCTTATGCTACAATGATGGGGTGGTTTAGTGTTCTGGGTTTTCAATCCATTAAAGGAGTGATTAAGGCGAATGATTGCATCATTGTCTGATACAACCCGTTTGAACAACGGCGTGAATATGCCCTGGCTGGGGTTGGGCGTATGGAAGGTGGAGAATGGAGGCACAGTGGCGGAAACGGTTAAATCGGCTATCCGCCTGGGGTACCGTTCCATCGATACGGCGGCCGTATATGGCAATGAAACTGGCGTAGGCCAAGGCATCCGGGAGTGCGGTGTTCCCCGGGAGGAGCTGTTCATCACCACCAAGGTTTGGAATTCCGAGCAGGGTTATGATTC
>JAEWMH010000209.1 GCA_023393235.1 Bacillota bacterium
AGTCCACCCCGTCGAAGTCGGAGCCGAAGCCCACATTGTCTTTCCCGCCTAATGCCGCCACATGGTCCAGATGGGTGAGAATATCTTTAATGGCAGGCTCGGACGCTTTTATAAACCAAGGAACGAAGGTAAGCCCCATCATTCCTTTTCGGCCAATTAGAACCTGAATCATCTCATCGGTTAGATTTCGGGGGTGCGGGCACAGCTTACGGACATTGGAGTGGCTGGCGCAGAAGGGCTTGGCCGAAAGCTCGGCCAGCTCCCAGAACCCTTTATCGCTGAGATGGGAAACATCCAAGATTAAACCGAGCTTGCCGCATTCCTCGATCAGCTTTTTGCCCTTCAGAGTAAATCCACCGTTCCGCGGCTCCAGTACACCGTCCGCAGCCCAGTTGGCATAGTTCCAGGTAAGTCCCAGCATACGGACACCCATAGTGAAGGCCGTACGGAGATTCACCAGGCTTCCCTCCAGCCCGTCCGCCCCTTCGAGGGTGAGAATGGCCCCCAGCTTTCCCGAACCCTCTGCTTCCTTTAAATCGGCTTTGCTGCGGATATGCCGGACACCTTCGTGGTTGGCAATCCGGTTGTGGAAGGTATCGAAGGCCTCCAGCAGCTGGGTGAAGGACACATGCGGCCGGTTGGACACAAACACCGCGAAGCATTGCACAGCTACACCCGCTTTGTTCAGACGGGGAAAGGAGACATCCGCATAGATGCTATCCTGTTTGAAGCTCAGCTCGGCGTGCAGATTCATTTTATCCAGCAAATCGCAATGGGCATCGAAAATTTTCATAGGGTTCCCTCCTTTTCTCTCTTTCGATTCACTATATGCGCGAACACAAAAAAACCTGTCTACTGCTTCCCGTAAACAGGCGGTCCTGCATATGTCCCCTTACGTGAAGACAACCAACTCCTTCATTCTAACGCGGTTCGACAATGAGCTTAATCGCCGTGCGGTCTTCTCCGTCTATGACTATATCCGTAAACGCCGGTATGCAAATCAGATCTACTCCGCCGGGAGCTACAAAGCCGCGGGCAATGGCTACGGCCTTCACGGCCTGGTTCAGTGCGCCTGCTCCAATCGCCTGAAGCTCCGCCGCTCCCCTTTCCCTCAACACGCCAGCCAGCGCACCTGCTACGGAGTTTGGGTTGGATTTTGCTGAAACCTTTAATACTTCCATGAAAGGTACCTCCCAGGGGATAGGTGATGAATTCCAGTACCCATCATATTCACAAGATTTTCATAACATACCATCCCTGGTTACAAAAAAAAAGAAGCCGCCCGGTGAAGGACAGCTTCTTGGCTTTAACGTTGAGACTATTCGCTGATGTAATTATCCTCGTCCGTGCGGATTTGCTGAATGCTCTTGGCCAGCCCCGTCTGCTCATCCAGCTCGATCAGGGCGGCGTGGAAATGCCATTTGCCCTCATCGACCACAAACCGGGAAGGCAGCTGGGTCAAAAACCGGTGCATCACACCCTCCTGCTCCATACCCAAGATCCCGTCACGGGGGCCGACCATACCCACGTCCGTAAGATAGGCAGTCCCTCCGGGCAGCACCCGGTTGTCATTGCTCTGGACATGGGTGTGCGTACCGACTACGGCGGATACCCGGCCGTTCAGATACCAGCCCATGGCAATTTTCTCCGAGGTGGCCTCCGCGTGGAAATCCACAAAAATATATTGATGACGGCTGCCCTCCCGTTCCAGAATGGCATCCACTGTTTGGAACGGGCAGTCCAACGGGGGCAAAAAGGTTCTGCCCTGCAGATTAATCACCAGCAGGTCCTTTCCTGCCGCCTTCAGGGACATATAGCCGTTCCCCGGTGTCCCGTAAGGAAAATTGGCCGGGCGGATCAGGCGGGGCTCATCGTCGATAAAATCGAAGATTTCCCGGTTGTCCCAGGTATGATTGCCCATGGTGATGCCATGAACACCCTGGTCAAAAAATTCTCTTGCGATCGCCTGGTTGATGCCCCGTCCATGGGCGGCATTTTCGCCGTTCACGAGGACGACATCCGGACGGTATTTGGACTTCAGTCCGGGGAGCACGTTCCGCAGAGCCTTGCGGCCTACAGAACCCACGATATCGCCGATAAATAACAGTTTAATGGGAATCCCTCCAATTGCCTTGTTCACACGGACCAGGTCTTGCAAGGTCCATGCTGCAGGCCGATTAGGCCCTGCAAAGAAAAGGAAAGTGGCTAGTTAGCCACTCTCCCGGTGTTTCCATAGGTTGTTTACTTCGCGTATTCGACTGCGCGGGTTTCCCGGATCACGGTAACCTTGATATGCCCCGGATAATCCAGCTCGCTTTCGATCTTCTTGGTAATATCCCTTGCCAGACGGAAGGATTCGGTATCGTCCACCTTATCAGGCTGGACCATAACCCGGATTTCCCGGCCGGCTTGAATAGCGTACGATTTCTCTACGCCTTCGAACGACTCGCAGATATCCTCCAGCTTCTCCAGACGCTTGATATAGGTCTCCAGCGTCTCTCTCCGGGCACCAGGCCGCGCTGCAGACAAGGCGTCTGCCGCACCTACCAGCATGGCGATGACGGAGGTGGCTTCGCAATCCCCGTGGTGGGATGCGATGCTGTTGATCACTACGGGATGTTCTTTATACTTTTTGCCAATTTCTACGCCAATTTCAACGTGGGAGCCTTCCACTTCATGATCCAGCGCTTTGCCGATATCATGAAGAAGTCCGGCACGTTTCGCCAATGTAACGTCTTCTCCCAGTTCTCCCGCCATAAGTCCTGCCAGGTAAGCCACTTCCATGGAATGCTTGAGTACATTCTGGCCGTAGCTTGTACGAAACCGTAAACGTCCCAGAATCTTGATCAGATCCGGGTGCAGACCGTGAACGCCCACCTCAAAGGTGGCTTGCTCCCCGTATTCACGGATGCGTTCATCCACTTCCTTGCGCGATTTCTCCACCATTTCTTCGATGCGGGCCGGGTGGATCCGGCCGTCCGCCACCAGCTTCTCCAGCGAGGTCCGGGCGATTTCCCGGCGGATGGGGTCAAATCCGGACAGGATTACCGCTTCCGGTGTGTCATCGATAATCAAATCGATGCCTGTCAGGGTTTCCAGCGCACGAATATTGCGCCCTTCACGGCCGATAATCCGGCCTTTCATTTCCTCGTTAGGCAGGGAGACAACAGATACCGTTGTTTCCGCTACATGGTCGGCAGCACAACGTTGAATGGCGAGAGTAATGATTTCTCTTGCCTTCTTATCGGCTTCCTCTCTGGCTTGAGACTCGATTTCCTTAATCATCTGTGCGGTCTCGTGACGTACTTCCTGCTCCACGTTGGTGAGGATAATGGTTCTGGCCTCTTCCATGGTCAGTGCGGAGATCCGCTCCAGCTCGGATACCTGGTCCTTGTAAAGCTGGTCAATTTGAGCCTGGGTTTCTTCAATGCGCTTCTCTTTATTCGCAACTTGCTCTTCCTTGCGCTCCAGGGAATCAATCTTTTTATCCAGCGTTTCCTCTTTTTGCAACAATCGCCGTTCTTGTCGTTGAATTTCATTACGACGCTCACGAATGTCTTTTTCAGCTTCGGTGCGGAGACGGTGGACCTCGTCCTTCGCTTCCACAACCGTTTCTTTCTTCAGTGCATCGGCTTCCTTCTTAGCACCCTCGATAATCTGCTCGGCTGCCTGCTCTGCACTGGAAATTTTCGCTTCAGCAATCGATTTGCGGATAAGAAAACCGATCCAAGCGCCAATGAGACCAGTCACGAGCGAGATTGCGATGGTGATGATGACTTCTTGCGTAGACATCTGCGTCACCTCCTCGTCGTTTCTCCAAGGTGTAGCTTGGGGGTATTCGGTTTTTAATCCGTGGGTTTCAGTCTGCTTTACGCATGCTCAATCGTTTTCGGGTTATTGCGGTCTTACGGCGGAAGTAATGAATTGGCGAAAGCTCCTGCATATTTAAAGCAAAATAAAATATACATGAACATTTTAGCTTTTGTCGAAGAACATTGTCAAGCTATTGACAATCAAATCCAATACATTTCTACCCTGCCGTGTAAGGGAGGCATTATCCGTTCCTCTAAAGGCCTGTTTTCAAACCCGCTTGGGGACGTCTTTCACCGTCATTTCATGCCTTGCTGCGTTACTTTCGCATGACATACCACCGGCACACCTTCACGAAAGTACCTTGCCTGGAAACAAAAAATCGCCAAAATCTGCTCGCCACGGAGATTGACTCGCCACTTAGCCACCAAGGTCAGAATGCCGTGTCATCCTCCGCCGTTTGTTCTGACGCTTCCCGGACCACCCGCTTCACCAAATCGTGGGAATATCCCCTGCGCAGAAGGTAGGTCATCACCTTGCGTTTCCGTTCGAAGGGTTCTCCTCCGGTAATCCGCCATTTTTTCACAGCCGAATCCAGAGCGGCCGCGTATTCCTCTTCGGGATTAATGCTGCCCAGCGCAGACGAAATATCCGCATCATCCACACCCTTCTGAGCAAGCTCCATTTCCACCCATTTTCTGCCCTTCTTCTGACTTCTGATCCGGTTCTCCGTCCACAGCTTGGCGAAGGTCTCGTCGTTCAGATACCCTTCCCCGGAAAGGCGTTCTACCACTTCACGGATCCGCTCCGGCTCGTATTCCTTTTCCTTCAAATGCAGACGGACCTCCTGCTGTGACCGGGGGCGCCTGCCTATGTACCGGATGGCCTCCAGATACGCCTGATGCCGCTCATCGTCCCTCACAATCCCCGCAATGGACTCACTGTCCACCGACTCCCCTTTTAGAAGCCTGTGGCGGATCATAATATCCTCATGCACCGAAAAGGCATATACACCATCAATAAAGAGATTGTAGCGCTTCTTATTGCCTTTCTGCCGTTCTACCGAAGTGATCCATCCGACCTGATCTCCGCCGTTCGACATATCCTTCTACGTTCCTTTCTGCAAGAAGGGCACCCTGTTTATCCAGGGTGCCCTTACGGTTGTAGGTATAGCCGCTTGCTTATTCCGCGTCTTCAAAATCCTCCATATCGTCCTCTTCCTCTTCTTCATTGGAAACAGGCGGTATGGTAGTAATGAGATTGCTGTTTTCGCGGATTTTCTTCTCGATGGCATCGCGCACCGACGGATTATCCTTCAGGAACTGCTTGGCATTCTCGCGGCCTTGACCCAAACGGTCGCCGTTGTAGGAGAACCATGCGCCGCTCTTCTGGACGATGTCCATTTCGGCGCCGATGTCCACGATGCTGCCTTCCTTGGATACGCCTTCGCCGTACATAATATCAATTTCGCATTGCTTAAAGGGCGGGGCCACCTTGTTCTTTACAACCTTAATCCGGGTGCGGTTACCCACAATATCGTTGCCCTGCTTCACGGACTCGATACGCCGGATATCCAGACGGACGGTGGAGTAGAACTTCAACGCACGTCCGCCGGGAGTGGTCTCCGGGTTGCCGAACATTACGCCGACCTTCTCACGGAGCTGATTGATAAAGATGGCAATCACCTTAGACTTGTTGATGGCACCGGACAGCTTCCGCAAAGCTTGGGACATAAGCCGGGCTTGCAGACCCACGTGGGAGTCACCCATCTCGCCTTCAATTTCCGCTTTCGGCACCAGGGCCGCCACGGAGTCCACAACAATGATATCCACGGCGCCGCTGCGTACCAGGGCTTCCGCAATCTCCAGGGCCTGTTCGCCTGTATCCGGCTGGGACAGGAGGAGCTCGTCTATATTGATGCCGAGCTTGCTGGCGTACAGAGGATCAAGGGCATGCTCCGCATCGATAAATGCGGCTTGTCCGCCTGACTTCTGCACCTCTGCAATGGCATGCAGTGCAACGGTGGTTTTACCGGAGGATTCCGGCCCGTATATCTCAATAATCCGCCCGCGGGGGAATCCGCCCACGCCCAGAGCAATATCCAATGCCAGAGAGCCGCTGGGGATGGTCTCCACCTGCATATGGGTGGACTCTCCCAGCTTCATAATAGAGCCTTTACCGAATTGCTTTTCAATATTGCGAAGTGCCGCTTCCAGTGCTGCGCGACGATCTGCCAAGAGACTCACTTCCCTTTGATTAGGATGATAATACTATGATAACTGCTTTTTGCGGTTTTGCCAAGGTTTTTTTCGAACATACATTCGTATGCTTGGGAAACAAAAAACCGCAACCAAGAGGTCCTCCCTGTTACGGTTCTTCCGCAAACATATACCTATATTATACCCGTGCACCCGGACGATTGCAAATGAAATGTGCCGGAACCTGCCAAAAAAACGCGGTCCGATATCGCGTTTTGGCGTTGTCTGGCGCAATGCCTGAATTTGCGGGAACCGGCGGTGGTGCAGCCTCTGGCCAATTGTGCCGGTTCTTGTTTATAAACGCACCACGCGGCCGTTTTGGCGGGAATGCGAAGCTGAGCGGATGAGCAACGAGCTCGGTGACTGCCTCTGGGTGATGGTTGATTCTAACGGAAGACACAGCCGCTATTTGCCTTGGAATCGGCCGTTTGGAAATCTAACGGAAGTGAGCGCCGCTATTTGAGGTCTTTGGCCTATTTAAAGGGCAAAAGGGGCCGAATAACGGCGCTGGCCGCCGTTAGAATTTCCACGAAGGAGATATGGCCGAAATAAGGGCTGTGGCCGTCGTTAGCCCGGCATCTGCCCGCTTTAGCCCCAAAGCTGCCCGCAAGGATTGCGCACACCACAAGACGCTCATAACTCAAAAGCCCGGATTACCGTAAAAGCATTCCGCTCCAGCAGAAGTTTCGCTCCTCTAACCAACTTTTCCTGCAGCAGCCACCACTTTCACTTCATCCTCCGCGCTCCAGTCAACGCCTTCATTGCTCATTCCCCGCCGGCTCCGGCGACCCGGTAAACGCTCCTGTCCACCTGTCGTGCTTTCTCATCCACATACATCGCCATCTCACGTCTCACCCCTGCCCCAGGCCTGCCGGACCGCTCCTTAAGCGCCTGCTGGCCTTCACAGCCCTCGGCGGCCATCCGCCTAGCTCCGGCTCACCAAATGACGCCACAGCATGTACAGCGCCTGCTTGGCGGCCCGCAGCTTCACAATCTCCCTGCTGCCGCCCAGCCGGTTCTTGGTTACCTCTACAGGACCGTCCCGTTTGGCTAAGCCGATATAGACCAGTCCCGGGGGTTTGCCCTCGGATGAATCCGGACCGGCCACCCCCGTCACGGATAGGGCATAGTCCGCATCCAGGGAGCTGCGCAGATTGGCGGCCATCAGCTCAGCGGTACGTTCACTCACTGCCCCCGGCGCGCCTTCCCCCTCCAGCACCTCCATAGGGATCTCCAGCAGCTTGTGCTTCAGCCCGTTGGAGTAGCTGACGATGCCTCCTTTGAAGGCCGCTGAGCTCCCCGGAAGGC
>JAEWMH010000220.1 GCA_023393235.1 Bacillota bacterium
CCCCCGCGCCCCCCCGCCCCCCCCCCCCCCGAGCCCGGGCCTTCGATGCCCAGAGCGAAGCCGCCTTCCGCACCGTCCAGCACCCGGCCGGTGGTGATGCGGTGGACCCGCACATGCCACGGCAGGCCGGGAATGATCCAGGTGCACACCTCTACATCCGCCCAAGGCTTCCAGCGGGTATAGATGAGCCCCTCTTCCACGCGGGTCTCCTCGCAGCGCCGCTTCACCCGGTACAGATTGTCACCTTCTGCCAAGGCCAGCATGGAATCGAAGGCGCCTTGAGCCAACCCCCATTCCGCCCGGGGAACGCTGAACCCGAAGAAGGTGGAATAGGCGAATTTTTCATATTTGGCGGAGGTATGGGTATGCTCATTGGATGACGTATGCCCCGAATTGAAGGCCGTTACATGAGGTGCCTCGGCTTGGCGGCACAGCACCAGATGAGGAGCCTTCTGCACAACCGGCGTCTCCAAACGTGGCAAATCTTCCTCCTCCGCCGTCCAGAAGGGATGATCATCGGGCAGCGCCAGCACCAGGAAGCTCTTCATAGCCCAATAGGGAGACCCGGGAGAATTATAGTTTTCGCCCATAACCAGATTGGGATAGGTATAGCCGATGGTCAGCAGACCGTCAGGGGTAAAAATCGGCTGGGCAAACCACCAGCGCAGATGCCGCAGGACTAGTCCTTTGATAACACCCATGGAATAAGGGGTATCCAATCCGGCGAAGGCCATCACACACCAGAAGGCGGCTTGGGAGAACCGGTAGGTCAAGCTGCGTCCGTAAGGGAGAGCACTTCCGTCCTCGGCAAACCAGTGGATGAATTGCCCGGCAAACTGCACGGCCCGTTCCTTGTACAGCGCAGAACGGACCGGATCCTCCTCCGCCATAAAGGTCGCATACAGCAATCCGTAATAATGGATGGCAAAAGGTACATAATAATCACTGTGAGCCTGGCCCTTCAAGCCGTCGGCATACCAGCCGTCCTCCATATAGAAGGGTTCGATAGCAGCCAGAGTCTCTTCCGTCAGCGTTTTGTCATAAGGCAGGCCTGCCTTGCGGAAGCCCATCTGCACCATCACCCGGAACAGGAGCCAGTTGCAGTCCCACAGCTTATGGTTATTGATAGGGGCCAGCCAGGCGGTCAATTGCTCCAGTCCATCCCGGCCAAGGCCGTCCACCAGCTTGCCGGGAGCCAGGGCGAGCGCCAGGCCGAAGGCGGCCATTTCCACACTGCGCTGGTCGTAATCGCCTGCCGTTCCCCAATATTCTTCATGGGACGGGTTAGTGCCGTTTTTGATGCCTTCCATATACATATCCCACAGCGGGCTGGTGCCGCCTCCGGTTACAAGCGGGACAAGTCCCCACAGGATCCGGGAAAAGCCTTCCATCGCGGCAACCTTGCCGCTGTAGCTGGTGCCGGTATGGCCAAGGGTCAAACCGGCCCGCCCGGAGGAATAAAAGGGCAATAGAGGGTCCGTAAGCTGCCGGAAGGCTTGCTGGAGATCGGATTTTGTCTGAAGCGGGTTTTGCCGGATGGGCAAAGGAAACGGGTTCATGGGTAAGGGAAGCCTCCATTCAAGTGGAAAAATGGGAATCGTCAGCCTGCATTCATTATACGACAATCTCCCCGGAGGACATACAGCCTTCCCGCAAGATGTCAAAATTGAAGTGCAAAATATCAAAATAGCGTTATCCGGCTCTTTCCGATATTCATTATAATTCAAACATCAAGAATAAACGAAAGAGCAGAAAACCATTGCGAGAGGTGAACGCGAACATGAAATCCGAACAGGCTAAGCATAAGAACAATCTCCGCAGACAAGAAACCATTTCCGGTCTCCTGTTTGTCAGTCCCATGATGATCGGGCTGATTGTACTAACCTTATTGCCGATTATTGCCACCTTTGTCCTGAGTCTGGCCGAC
Source organism: Bacillota bacterium (assembly GCA_023393235.1). Taxonomy (GTDB): domain Bacteria; phylum Bacillota; class Bacilli; order Paenibacillales; family NBRC-103111; genus Paenibacillus_AR. The sequence continues at coordinate 1,928 of JAEWMH010000220.1, forward strand.
TGGAACTTTGTCCAGGGTTTTAAAGGGATTACCTGGGTGGGGCTGGACAATTTCACCCGGCTGTTCCGTGAGGAGACCTTCCATATCTCCATGCGCAACAACCTGATCTTCCTGTTGACCGTGCCTGCCTACTTGGCGGTGTCCATGGCATTGGCCATTCTCATCAACAAATATGTATACATGAAGTCCTACTTCAAGGTAGCCTTTTTCATGCCGTATATCTCCAGCGTGGTTGCTGTCGCCATCGTATGGCAGGTGCTGTTCCATCCGTCCTCCGGTCCGGTGAACCAGTTCCTGATGTCCATCGGTATCGACAATCCGCCCAAGTGGATTGCGGACCCCAATTTCGCCCTGATTTCCGTGATGATGATCTCGGTCTGGATTTCTATCGGCTATAACATGATCGTGTACATGGCCGGTTTGCAGTCTATTCCCAAGGATTTGTATGAGGCTGCCGACATCGACGGGGCCAGCTCCTGGGTGCAATTGCGCCATATCACCATTCCCATGCTGTCGCCGACCACCTTTTTCCTGCTGATCACCGGGGTAATCTCCTCCTTCAAGGCCTTCGATTTGATTGCCGTTATGACGGCGGGCGGGCCAATGCGCTCCACCAGCATGCTGGTTTGGTACTTGTATGATGAAGCTTTCGTCAGCCTGCGGGTCGGCTATGCGTCTTCCATCGCTGTGGTCCTCTTCGGTTGTGTGCTGATTATTACGGGCATCCAATGGCTCGCACAGAAGAAATGGGTCAATTACTAAAGAGGGGGCTTTCCTATGGATTCAGGTATTAAAGAACCGTTCAGCATAAAAAAGCTCATCGGGACCATTGTGCTTTTGATTATCAGTATTCTGTTCCTGCTGCCTTTTGTCTGGATGCTGTCCGCATCCTTCAAGGTGGAGTCCGATGTATTCTCCTATCCCATCCAATGGATTCCGCAGCGCTGGAATGCTATCGCCAACTATAAGGAAATTTGGTTAGGCGCTAACCCGTTCTACAAATATTACGCCAACTCCATTATCGTGTCTGTGGCGACAACCGCCATTTCCTGCGTGGTGTCCGCTCTGGCGGCATACGGCTTCACCAAGATCGATTTTAAGGGACGCAACGGCATGTTCCTGCTGATTCTGGCTACCTACATGGTGCCCGGACAAGCGATTCTGGTGCCGCAGTTTATTCTGTACCGCAACATCGGCCTGTTTGACAGCCTGCTGGGTCTTATTATCATCAACTGCTTCAGCGTATTGGGCACCTTCATGCTGCGCCAGTTCTTCATGAGCCTAAGCACGGAATACATCGAGTCCGGCAAGATCGACGGCGCCAGCCATGCCCGGATCTTCTGGCAGATTGCCCTGCCGCTGGTCCGCCCGTCGGTGGCCACCTATGCGATTCTGCGGTTTATCTGGACCTGGAACGACTATCAGAACCCGTTGATCTTTATCCGTTCGGACAAATGGTACACCATCCAGCTGGCGATGCAGAAGTTCGCCTCTCTGAACGGCGAGTTCTACTCCCTGATCATGGCGGCGGCCGTGTCGGCCATTCTGCCTCTGCTCATTATTTTCATCATCGGTCAAAAGAATGTAATCGAAGGTATTGCCTTGGGCGGGGTCAAAGGGTAATCTGGTCTGGACGACTATTCGCCAAGCAGCAATGACATACAAGCAGGTTACCGCGGGACGGAGGGTGAAAGCTCTGGTCCCGCGTATTTCACTTTGTGGGCAATATGTCGGGTTACGTTTAGGGAGGGGGACTGATTATGGGCTGGCGCTATGGTTTTTCCTTTGCCTCCAGGTCCTTCAGAAGCAAGCTGATTGTGGTATCGGTGGCATGTATTCTGCTCCCGGCGCTGGGAACCATGCTGGTCTACAATTACCTGACCCGGGATGCGGTGAAGGACCAGGCGGTGCGGAATGCCGACCAGACCCTGAAGCTGGTGGAGGGCCACGTGTCTAATGAGCTTCGGTACATGCTGTATCTGATGAACTATTTTACAGTGGACCAGGATGTCCTGTTTCTTCTGAAGAATCTGGCGGCGGAGCCGTATGATCCCAACCGGCAGACGGATGTGCAGTTTTTGGCAGGCAACGAGGTGCGCAAAAGCATCGGCAGTCTTACGGCGGCGGGGCAAAAAAGTTTTGTCTCCATTGTGCTGAACAACGGCATGACCTTCGCCAATTATCTGGGATATGAATATGATCCGAAACAGCTCCTGAAGCAGGACTGGGTGAAGGAATCGGGCAGTGTGTTTGGGCTGAATTCCTATTGGCCGGGGGTAATGCCCACCTCCTTCAGCAGCGAAAAGGCGGCCAATCCGTATCAGCTTACGGCAGTCCGTCCCCTCCGGGGGGACAAAAACGCCATCTACGGCTATGTGGTGGTCA
>JAEWMH010000227.1 GCA_023393235.1 Bacillota bacterium
GGCTGATGGAGATGTACCGGGAGCAGGTGAAGAAATTCCACACGGCCCGCACCCCGGTAATCACCCAACGGACCGTATCCATAGGCACAGACAGCTCCTGGTTCAACGCGGCCGTGATCGACCGCAATCCCGATTGGGTTCCTGTAACCAACGCCAGCTACGTCTGGTATTCCGGGAATTTAAGCCGGGAAAATGCCATTGTGTCCACCCGGTTCACCCTCTCCCAACGGAGAAGAATTCTGTCTGCTTCGCTGTTCTTGGCCGTGGATAACTACGCTACCGTGATCATTAATGGTGTACCTCTGGTTTATGACGCGCCGACCAATCAGACCTCCAACTTTAATCCGGGGCGGACCTTCAACATTCGCAGCTTCCTGCGCAGGGGCCGGAATGATGTGGTCATTATCGCCTTTAACTTCGAAGGAGCGAGAACTCCTGCCAATCCCGCGGGAGTCGCCGCCCGGTTGGATATCCGTCAATCGTCTCTTCTGTAAAGGCGCCGGGTAGACAGAGGCCTGCCGCATCGTGCTCCAGTTGCCCGTTAGGATTTAGACATCCTAAGGGCAAGTGGGGCACTTTTTTTCTCTGAAATATGGATGAATGTGGTAAAATAGAAGTGTGCATGGATCCCTGGAGACAGGACTTGAAGCGGAGGGAATGGCGCTTGAATATTCATGAAACCCAGAAACAGGAGCGGTTGGAAACAGAACTCGGATTTCGGACAGATTTCGAACATGCCCAAAGAATCGAAGGCGGACGGCCGCTCCAAAAGGTGGATTGGCGCCATTTGCCTGCATTCATCCGTTTTATCGGCATCTTCCTGATGACGGTGATGCTGATCATGCTTTTATTTACTATTATCGTGCTGATAAGGTAGGAGGCAGTATGCACATGTCCATTGAAGTGATTCGTAATTCCGAAATTGAAGTGATCCGTAATTCCGAAGATGTGCTCTTGATGCTGGATTCTCTGATGCGGGAGCCGGCGCCGTTCTGGGACCGGTTTTATCAGGACCGGACGAAGAAGGTGCCTTTTTTTGTGGATGCGCCTGATGAAAATCTGGTTGGGTATGTGGAATCCGGCCGGTTGCAGGGCGGGCGTATGCTGGAGCTGGGCTGCGGCCCCGGACGGAATGCCATTTATGCGGCTGAACATGGTTATGAGGTCGATGCCGTGGATATATCGGAGGAGGCCATTGCCTGGGCCAAGGAACGGGCGGCGGAGCGTCAAGTCCACATCGGATTCCAATGCAAGTCGGTATATGAGCTGCAGGTGGAACCGTCGGGGTATGATCTGGTTTATGATTCGGGCTGTCTCCATCATCTGTGGCCGCACCGGAGGGTAGGGTATGTGGAGATGATCCGTCAGGCTCTCAAGCCGCAGGGGTATTTCGGGTTAACCTGCTTTGCTCCGGGGTTTGCGGAGATAGGAGGAGCTTTGGACCATTCGGATTGGGAGGTATACCGGGAGCGCAGCATGAAGGGCGGGCAGGCGTACAGCCGGGAAAAACTGCTGGGGATTATGGGAGAAGCCTTCGAGCTTGTGGAATTCCGGGCGATGAAGGAGTGCGATGCGTCGGAGGGGTTGTTTGGCGTACCGTTTCTGTCGGCCTCCCTGTGGCGCAAGAAAGGGTAACGGGACGTAATTTTCATATGCGCTTAGGGGTGGCGATGTTATAATGAGCATAATAGGGTTATCGGTAACCCTAAATCCGGCTATTGTAAAAAGGAGTCTGAACCAACCCATGGAGATTGCGAAGGATTGGAGTGTTTTACCAGAGGATCAGGCGGAAACCGTCATCTACGGAGTACGTAATGGAATCCCGCTGCGGATGCTGGCCATGAAGCCAGCAGTGACCGGTGCCCCTGCGCCGTGCCTGGTTTTTATTCATGGCGGCGGATTTACGGGAGGCAGTGCGGAGATGCTGCTGCCGTATTGCCGGTACTTTGTACGGAGGGGCTTCGCCTGCTTTACGGTGGATTACCGGCTGATGCAAACAGGAGAGGACGGAGCGCCTGCGGATGGGGCGGTCACACTGGCGGAATGCATCGCGGATTGCAAAGCTGCGGTCCGTTATGTGCGCCGGCATGCCGGGCTTTGGGGCGGGGACCCGGACAAGCTTGTGCTGGCCGGTGAATCCGCCGGCGGGTATTTGGCTGCTGCCGTTACCGCGTTAGGCCATGTGGAGGAGGGAGAGGCGGATTTGGCCGTCTCCTGTGTGCCGCAATTTCTGGTATTGTATAATCCGATTACCCAACTGCTCTCCAAGTGGAAAATGAGAGTGGAGCAGCCCGGGAATTCCGGTTCAGATGAGGATTCGGAAGCAGACCGGTGGCTGGCCCGTCACCGCAGAGCACGGCAGCTGTCGCCGCTGCTCCACCTCACCGGAGCGCATCCGGCCACCTTGGCCGTACACGGATTGGAAGACACGGTGGTGCTGCCGGAGGACAGCGCCGAATATGCCGTGCGGCTGCGCGGCCTGGAAGTGGAGGCGCAGCTGGTGCTGCTTCCCGGCCTCCAGCATGCCTTCGCTTTGACCAACTACAAATCGCCGGACGAGGTTGTGGAGCAGATCATGTCCCTGACCGCCAGGTTTCTGGCGGATCACGGGTATGGTACGGTGGGCTGAGGGTTGGATGAGGATGGTGCGGGCAGGATGAATGGATGATGGGATAGATGATAATGGATAGCGTAGGCAGGATGAAGTATGACTGATGGATAGCGCGAGTAGGATGAAGTATGACTGATGAATGGCACGGACAGGATGAAGTATGGCTGATGGATAGCGTGGGTATGGGCGGAGTTTAACGGAACTAGGAGGCTCTTAGAGGCTGGAACGAGCGCATACGGGGACTGTTTTTTCGGCTAAGGGCGTCTCAGTTCCGTTACTCAGTTAACATGCTGTTTTTTCGCACGTAAGCGCCGCTGAGTTCCGTTAGCCTGGATCGGGTTAGTGGCAGAAGAGTGTGGCGGGTTTGAGGGCGTCTAATAGGCGAACCAATAGGCAACCTAAGGAGACAAATTGGCGAATAGACGTAGGCAACCTGCGGTGAACAAAGTGCGAACGAATAGACGTAGGCAACCTGTAGGCGGTTGATCACATAACTAACCAAGTTCGTTTCCTAAATCTGGCGGGTTGGAGAGGAGATGTAGCCGATGACTCAAAGAGAGGCGTTCTTGCGGGCGGTGGAATGGAAATCGGGGCAAGCGCCCCCAGTACGTAGCTACCCATACACCCTGCCGGCTGTCCGGCAGCTGGACAGGCTGACATTCCATCCAGCGGTAACTTATCTGGTCGGAGAAAACGGATCGGGCAAGTCCACCATTTTGGAGGCAATTGCTGTAGCCTGGGGCTTTAATCCGGAGGGAGGCACACGCAACTTCGCCTTCTCCACCTGGGAGAGCCATTCGCCGCTTCATGAGGATCTCCGGCTGGTGCGCAGTGCACGGCAGGCGAAGGACGGGTTCTTTTTCCGTGCGGAAAGCTACTATAATGTGGCTACGCAGATCGAGTTGCTGGACCGGGAGCCATCCTTTGGACCGCCTCTCATCCAGTCCTACGGAGGCAAATCCCTGCATCACCAGTCCCATGGAGAGTCCTTCTTCGCCACCTTCCTCCACCGCTTCCGGGGGAACAGCCTCTATATCCTGGATGAACCGGAGGCAGCCTTGTCTCCCTCTCGGCAGATGTCCATGCTCTCCCGGATCCATCAGCTGGTGCAGCAGGGCGCGCAATTTATCATTGCTACCCATTCCCCTATTCTCATGGCGTACCCGGACTCCATTCTCTATGATCTGGCAGAGTCCGGCATTGAGATGAAGAAGCTGGAGGAGACGGACCATTTCCTGATTACTAAGGAATTCATCAACAACAGGCAGCGGATGCTGCGGGAGCTGCTGGACTAGCGCAATCCAACTGTTGGCCGTTCCGGCGCTGATGATGACTAATTGGAGCCGGATCGATCCGGTAAAAAGAACGTAGGGGCCAGTGTTCCTGCGTTCTTTTTTGTGGAGAACATTACCTTTGCGGGTAGATGCTGCAGAAGCGTGACAAACTAACGGTAGAGAGTTTCCTCTATTGTGGTTCTCTTGATATGGCGGAGTCGAAAAACGGAAGCGGATTTCCGTTATTTCGGGTCAGGGAGCATCTATGGTCAATAAGAGGCGCTCAAGGCGGCGCCCCAACGAAGGGAAAGCTAGTCATGAATAAAGGGGAAGGCAGCGTCGGCCCAAGGTAGAAACTACCCGCACGGAGGACTAGGATGAACGAAGCCATTATTGAGAAAATTGCTCGAATGCGACCGCTGCTGTACCATTTTACCCGGGTGGCCAATTTGCCTTCTATTATTCGTTCAGACCGGTTGTTGTCCGCTAACGCCCTGCATCCCGGCGATCCGGATACCCGTCGGACCCAACCCGTGGAGGTCCGTCACCCAGCTGGAGTGGCCTTCCTCAATCCCCACCTGCGCATCGCCGACAGCATGATGGCCGAAGGGGTTAGCCAGCAAACCTTCCGCACGTGGCTGAACCGCCACGTTTTCTTCTGGCCAACGGCCCGGGATTGCCGACAGATGCTGGAGGTGTACCGGCGGCGGGAGCCAAACAGCCGGTTCTGCGTGTTGGCGCTGGACACACGGCAGCTTCTGTCCGCCCATTATGCCGACATCCGGCTCACCAAATACGATTCGGGCAGCTCGCCGCGGTTTCCCCACCGGTGCTCCTACCGCAAAAGCCCGGAGCTTTTTTTGCCGCTCCGCCAATTCGGCAGCAGTACCAGAACGGATACACCATCCTCTGTCCCGGAGATCAAAGAGGTGCTGGCCGACCGCCAGGTAACCGGAGTTGCACAGCTGTTACGTGCCGTCTACACTTCAGCGGATGAAGAGCTGCCTTCCGGCTGGAGCAACCAGCGGAGACCGCTGGAGGAGCTATAAGCCGGTTACCTTGTGTTTTTTGTGCGCAATACACTATATTTACGGGTTTTTGACGCTCCTGCAAGAAGTGGGAGTGTTTTTTTGCGTGAAGGCGGATGCACAGACACGGAGATTGGCCTACAATGAAAGCGGATAAGTGCAGCTGAAGAGACGCGTAAGAGACTGCAACGGAATCAGTACCGTTGATTTGATGACAAAGCTCCTAAACCATGGAGACTTATCAGCATAAGCAGAAACTAGAGCGTGTCTGAAAACTCGCTTGAGGGCGCCTTTTAACCCTTTTCGTCCCATAATGCGTGGCTTCTCCCTGACGTCCCCCCCGCCGGTACGCCTGCGGGCAAGTGCCTTGCTTGGTACGAAAATTCGCTAAATTCGCTCCCATCCGAGTTTCAGACACAACCTAATCCCTTGCAGCTCCTAAGGAGAGAAAAAGATGAAGCGCAAATTTGCCTATTCGGTATCCGTCAGAATGAAATTCCTGATCTATCTGGCCCTGCTGTCCAGCGTGCCGGTGGCTCTGATGGGCTGGTTCGCCGCGGCCTATGGCAGCAGCACCGTAACGGAGATGACCTTTGCCAATAATGCCTCCATCCTGAAAAATCTGGAGAAGGAAATGAACGGCGAGTTCAAGAAAATCGACAACCTGCTCCTGCAATATTCCTATCAGAATTCGATTTTTAACCAGGTCGTCCAAACCGACCTGAGCTACGAGAATTACGCCATGATTTGGGATCTGTATAATACTCTGAACAATCTGCGCAGCGGGCTGGAGCATGTGGCGGAGATCGACTTCTATAATATCGCCTACGGGAAGGTGCTAACCCCCAGCCAGGGGGTTCTGAGCGAGGAGGCGTTTATGGACCCCGAGGTTCTGCGAAGCGCCCGGAATGCTGTAAACGGAACCTGGGTGAACACCAGAACCAATATCAACGGCCGGCTGCCGGGGCGCCTGCTGGCGTATACCCGGCCCATCCAGAACAAACAAACCTGGAAAATCGAAGGGGCCATCATTGTTTATCTGGATGCAGAGGCCATCAGCCGCACCATGCTCAGCGCCAAGGACCCCCGGACGGAGTATTTTGTGCTGGACCGGGAGGGAACCGTGCTGATGGATTCCCGGACAAGCCGGATCGGACAAACCCTGGAGGCCTCCCCCCTGCGGCAGGAACTGCCCTTCGGAGGGCGTCTGCAGGAAGCTGAGTTCGAAACGGAGCTGAACGGAACCAAATTACTGATCAACGGGCAATATTCCCCTTATCGGGACTGGTTCTACGTTTCGGCGGTGCCCCTGGAGCTCCTCACCCAGCCTTCGGTGCATCTGCGGAATATTCTGCTCTCCATTAGTCTGGGTCTGGTTATCCTGGCACTGGCTTTGGCGGTAGCCGCCAGCAAAAGCTTGTATTCGCCGATTCAGCGGCTGACCAAGCGGATTTTCAGTCACGGCAATACGTGGAAGGATAAAAACGAATTCAGCCTGATCGCCCGCTACATCGATTCGGTTGAGGAGAATAATGAGGCTCTCCAGGAGCGGTTCCGGACCGCCATGGCGGAAATGCAGAATCACGCGCTGTTCCAGCTCCTGCTGGGCAATCTGAAAGACACCCACTATCAAGGAGAGCTGGATTTTGGCAGCGGTAAAATTGCACTCCTGCTGGTGGAGCTGGACCAGCTGCAGTTGGAGCGGCAATTCTCCCGGAGCGACCAGTTTCTTTATTATTTTGCGGTGCAAAATATTACGGAGGAGATTCTCGGCAACCAGAGCCGTGTGAAAATGCTGATGATGCGGCCGGGTTTGTTCGCGGTCATTCACGAGACGGAAGGCGCCTCCGGGACCGAGGCTCTCCGCAGCCACGGGGAAGCAGTGCTGGATGCCATCCGCACCTATCTCAAGCTGTCTTGCGTGATTTCCGCCAGCTATTCCCCCGGAGGCCTGACCGGGTTAAGCGATGCTTATTCGGAGGGGATGAAGGCGCTTACCTACAGCTTTATATACGGGCATAATCAAGTCATTCTCTGCAATGAACTGGACCCGTCGTATTCGGCGGAGGCGGATGAGCTGGAGGCCTACGAGGCGGAGATTCTGCTGCAGCTGGAGTCCGGCCATCCGGAGGATTCCGAGGAATGCTTCGGTCAGCTGATGGAGCTGATCCGGGATAATTATTCCCTGGTGCCCGAGGAGATGTTCGGCTACTTCGCCAGCCTCTCCGGAAAGCTGTGGAATGCGGCAGATAAGCAATACGGGAGGGCACTGGCGGAGACGCCGGTGAAGGAGTGGATTCTGGAGCTGGCCAAACAACGGACACTTCAGGAGGTGGAGACCTACTTCTGCACCGGCTTGTTCCAGCTCCTCCGCGACAACGCGAGCAAAGCTAACAAACAAAGCCATGAAGAGCAGCTCATCGCCACAGTGACAGACTATATCCATAGCCATTATGACGAGGACCTTTCCCTCCAGCTGTGTGCGGACCTGGTTTCCCTGAATACCTTCCAGCTCAGCCGGATGTTCAAAAAGATCAAAGGTGTCAATTTCGTCGACTATGTTATCGATTACCGGGTGGGCATCGCCAAGGAGCTGTTGGCGAATCCGGAGCTGAAGGTGCTGGACATCTCCGACAAGCTCCGGTACGGCTCGGTGAAGAGCTTCATCCGCCTGTTCAAAAAAGTCACCGGCCTCACACCGGGGAGCTACCGGAAGCAGCTTTTGCAGGAAAAGGAATAACCAGTGCCCCCAAAAGTGAAGCCCAGCTCTGATGCAAAATCCGAATACTTTTGGGGGAGCCCCCGTAAAATAACCCCCAAAAGTGAAGAGAAGCTCTGATGCAAAATCCGAATACTTTTGAGGGAGCCCCCGCAAATAATGGGAGTTTTCGCCTCCGGGGAGGTTGCCTGTTTTGCAGGGGTTCCTGTAAATATGGTGTATTGAACGCTCCCTCCTCCGTCCGTTACGATGAGTCCACGGAAAGGGGGGAGAAAACATGGAAGCGCAAACTCAGGCCGGTTATCCGGCCGCAAGCAGGACCGCCAACCGGCATAAGCGCCTTTTGCGCAGGGTGGTAAAGGAACGGTATCTGTGGCTGATGGCTCTGCCCGGCATCCTGTTTCTGGTGATTTATAAGTACGTGCCTATGCTGGGTGTGGTCATCGCCTTCCAGAAGTACGTGCCTGCCAAGGGGATTCTGGGAAGCGATTGGGTAGGGCTGGACAATTTCCGGCGTATTGTGGAAAGCCCGGATATCGGACGTTATTTTATGAACACCATCATTATCAGCTCGTATCAGATTGTATTCGCCTTCACCATTCCTATCGTGCTGGCCATTATGCTCAATGAAATTGCCAGCCCTATCATCAAGCGGTTTATCCAGACGGCGCTGTACCTGCCGCATTTTCTGTCGTGGGTGGTGGTGGGCGGCATCTTCTACATGCTGTTCAAAAGCGACGGGTCCGTCAATACGCTGCTGGCTGCCTGGGGTCTGGATCCTATCAACATTTTGTCCAATAAGGATACATTCCGGGGCATGCTGGTGCTGCAGGTCATCTGGAAGGAATCCGGCTGGGGCACCATCATTTATCTGGCGGCGCTCACCGGGATCGACCCGGAGCTGTATGAAGCGGCCAAAATCGACGGCGCCGGACGCCTCCGCCAAATTTGGAACATTACGCTGCCGGGTATCAAATCCACCATTGTGATGCTGTTTATTCTGCGGCTGGGCAGTGTGCTGGACGTAGGCTTCGAGCAGGTATACCTGATGCTGAATTCCTCGGTTTCCGAGGTGGGCGAGGTGCTGGAAACCTATGTGTACCGGGTGGGTGTAGTCAACGGCAACTTCAGCTTTACCACGGCGGTAGGGCTTCTGAAGGGTGTTGTGGGCATGGTGCTCATCGTATCGGCCAACTATTTGGCCCGCCGGGTGGGAGAGAAGGGCATTTATTGACAGGCTGGATAATCGGATCGGAAGATATTATCTGAAGAAGGCGGGTGTATGGATTTGAATAAAAAGTTAACAGTTGGTCTTAGCGCAGTATTGTCCTTATCCCTTCTGGCAGCCTGCTCCGGCAATAGCGGCGGGAGTGCAGACAGCGGCGCCTCCCAGGCCGGGGAGAAGAAGCTCAAGATCCGGGCCATGAACATTCTCTACGGCGCAGCCCCTCCGGAGAACGGCTCCGGCAAAAAAGCGCTGGAGGAGCGTTACAACATCGACTATGAATTTATGCCTGTGGCATCGGGAGAGTACAACAACAAGCTGGGGGTTACCCTGGCCTCCGGGGATATACCGGATACCCTGCTGTTTCCCGGTTTGGACCAGATCTACTTCAACGCCATCGATAACAGCCAGTTTATCCCTCTGGAGAAATACATGGCTGATTCGAAGGAATATCCCAACCTGGCCAAAATTCCGGAGGATCTAAAGAAAATCCTGACGTATAAAGGTCATATCTACGGCATTCCGCGGCTGCGGGGGGTACCCGGACACACTATCGTCATGCGCAAGGATTGGCTGGATAAGCTGGGACTGGCCGTGCCGACAACCTACGACGAGCTGTATACGGTGTTGAAGGCTTTTAAGGAGAAGGACCCGGACGGCAACGGCAAGGACGATACCTACGGCTTGGCTATGGGTATGAGCGATGCGGGGTTAATCGGCGTCAATGCGGTGTCCTCGGGTATGCGCGCCTTGGCGGGCAATTGGGTGGAGGACGGCAAAGGCGGGCTCATTCCCATGGAATTTACCCCGAAGGCGAAGGAGGCGTTCAGCTTCTATGCCAAGCTGTACAAGGAGGGCATCATTGCCAAGGACTTCGCCATCAAGAAGGACCAGCAGGTGGAGGATGATTTCCTGTTGGGCAAGGCGGGCGTGTATGGAAACAGCGCCTATACCTTCTTCACAGCGGCCCGTTACGAAAAAGCCAGGGCGGTCAATCCGAAGTTTGAGCTGGTGGCGCTGCCACCGCTGAAGAATGCGGATGGCTCCCAGGGATATATGAAGTTCTCCGGGTATTTCGGAATTTTCGCCATCTCGGCGGATGCGGGCAAGGACGAGGCCAAGGTGAAAAAAATTCTGAAGATCCTGGATGACCAGATTGGGGAGGAAGGCGCCACCTTCGTCCGCTGGGGTGTGGAAGCTACCCACCACAAGGTGGAGAATGGCGTGAAAACCCTGACCGACCTGGGAAAAACAGAAGGACCCAGCCTGTACAGCCTCACCAATCCCCCGGCTACCGGCCAATGGATCTATGGAAGCACCGATTCGGAGGAGATCCGCAGGATGAAGGATATCTCCTACAAGGTGGCGCTGGAGGGCAAGCCGTATCTGAATGAAGTGGAGGGCCTGATCTCCAAAACCATGGCGGAAAAAGGCTCCGATCTGAGTAAATTTGTTTCCGACGGCATCGCGAAAATTGTGATGGGCCAAGCGCCCGTGGACAGCATCGACAAGCTGTTCGAGGATTGGAAAGCGCGGGGCGGCAGCAAGGTGATGCAGGAATACACCGATGCCTGGAAGGCCAGGTGACGTCCATGCCGCAGTCCAGACGGTTTGACCTGATCTTCAACAGCCTCATTTACCTGGTGCTGGGCTTCGCCTCTCTACTGACGCTGCTGCCCTTCGTCAATGTAGTGGCCCAATCCCTGGCCAGCACCAAGGAGGTAGTGTCGGGCAAGCTGATTTTATGGCCGGAAACCTTCGATTTGTCATCGTACCGGTATATTTTCAATACAGGCATCTTCTTCACATCGCTGAAAAACACGCTGTGGATCACGGTGGTAGGCACAACGGTGAATATGGCCGTCACCTCCCTGACCGCTTATGTTTGCTCGCGGGGCAGCTTCAGCGGCAGGCGGCCGCTTCTCCTGATGATTCTCTTCACCATGCTGTTCTCCGGGGGCATGATCCCCACCTTCCTGGTGGTCAAAGCTACGGGGCTGATGAACTCCCTGTGGGCGCTGGTGATTCCCTCCGCCGCCTCCGCCTTCAACATTCTGGTCATGCGGGAGTTCTTCGAATCCATTCACGAAAGCATCATCGAGTCAGCCACCATCGACGGCTGCAATGACTTTGGCATTTTTGTGCGGATCGTGCTGCCCTTGTCCCTGCCGGCGCTGGCTACCTTTACCCTGTTCTATGCGGTGGGCAACTGGAACCAGTATTTCTCCGCTATCCTGTATCTCAATAAATCTGGCTTGTGGCCGCTGCAGATCCTGCTGCGCCAGGTGGTGCTGGTGGGTCAGGCGGACATCTATTCCGCTATGGCCAATGAGGAGATTATGCCCCAGCCGGTAACCATTCAGATGGCTACAGTGGTGCTGGCCTCCCTGCCTATTGTGATTTTGTACCCTTTCCTGCAAAAATACTTCGTGAAGGGTCTGACCTTGGGCTCTGTGAAGGGGTAAGGCTACCGAGAGCAACCGGGTGGAACCGGGGGCAACCGGAAAGAAACGGGCGAACCGGAAAGAACCGGGCCAAACGAAAAAAATCCGCCCCCTGCCTGGATGGGCTGGAGCGGATGGAGGGTCAGGCTGCTGTTACTTGGACTTGCTTTGTATGGAAGCGTAATAGTCTGCGAACACGTCGGCGAAGGCTGCTGCTGTCCGTTTATTTTCCTCCAGAGTGTTATTGACACCCCCGAATTCCAGAAGCAGGCTGGTGGGGGACAGGGACTGGTTGTATTCCCCGTTCCCCTGATGCGCACTCTTCACCAGAATGCCCCGGGACAGCCCGGGGTATTTCTTTTCTAGGATCTTGTTCAGCGCTTCGGCAAAAGCGGCGTTCTCCTCATAGCGAGGATTGCCTGTCCCGACGACGAACATGATCCGGGCATACGCCTTGCCGTTAATGGTGACGGTCGTTTGGCTGCGCGGCACGTCGGCATCCCTGTGGATGTCGAACAAGTAGGATAAGGCCGGATTGGTATTTTTGGCCTCCAGAATGGTCTTGCGGGACTCGGAATAAGATTGGGTAAAGGAAAGGTTCTTGAGCACCAGCCGTCCGGCAATATCGTCGTTGGCGGTAATGGCGGGAACCCCCTTCTGCTGGAGAACCCGGCCCAATTCCTGGCCCACGAGGGTAATGTTAGTTTTGGCGTCGTCCACCGAGCTGCCGGATTTGCTGCCGGCTACATTCTTCCAGGACTCCCGGTTGTGGGTATGGTAGATAAACACCTGGCCGCCCGGGCTTTGGTTAGCGCTCCCGGACAAGGTAGTGGGGGTGACAACCCAGCTTGCTATGTAGGCAGTTTTTCCGTTGGCGGTGGTCACCTTGTACCAGGCTCCTTCGGTGCCTGTGGCAGTATACGTGTCTCCCGGCTGGGCCTTGGCCACAATAGCGCTCTCCAGGTTGGGCTCCGCCCTCACATTGGTGACGTCGATAATGTTAAGGATGGTGCGGGAGGGTTCCGCCTCCGCCTGCTTTCCGCCGGTGGCGGGTTTCTCCTGGACCGTTGAAGATTTGCCAGGCCGCTTCTCGGCGGTTTCCACCACCCAACTGGCCACGTAGGCTGTTTTATCCTCGCCCAATACGACCTTGTGCCAGTCGCCTCCGGGACCTGCCACGGTTTCGACAATGGCGTAGGTTTGACCGGGCTGGGCTTTTTTGAGCACGGGCGCGTCCATGCTGGGGCTTTTGCGTATGTTGGTGACGTCTGTAATTTTGGCCAGCTGTTGGGACGAAGAGGCGGCAGCTGCTGCACCGGATGCTGAGACGCTGGCGGCGGAAGGCAACCGGACCGGGCCTGCTGCGGCGGATGCCGGATGGGCGCCGCCGATCAACAATCCGCTAACGACAATTCCACACAGAACATGATACCGCAATCGCAAGAATCCCCTCTCACTGATAATTGTTGGTTGAGAACAACAATTCGACAGCGTCTGTGGTATTCCTGCCTGGAACGGGAGAAAAAGTCGCTTTCCGCAGGAGAGGGACCTGCCGGGGAGCGGGGGTTTGCATGCATCCGCGGCTTCACCGATTCTAACGGGAAGCCACAGCCGCTATTCCGCCCAATTTAGCCGCATAAAAAATCTAACGGAAGTGAGCGCCGTTATTAGGTCCATTTCGCCGGTTTGCGGCCCAAATGTGATCCAATAGCGGCTCCTGCTTCCGTTAGATTTTTTGGTATGCCGTTTTGGGCTAAATAGCGGCGCTCACTGCCGTTAGAATTTCCTTCCAAGGCTCCGTTCACGCCTGCTCCACTTAAACAGGACCGAGCAGGCGCCAAGCACCCCCAAGGCCAGTGCCAATGAAGAGAAAAACACCGGCAGCACCCCGAACCCAACGGAGAACGCCGTCCCATTGGCCTCAAACCGGGAAAGTGCCCCGCCGTGGAAGGTTATTTCCAGCTTGGAAGCAAAAGCCAGAAAGGCCAGGCTCAGCGCATATACCAGGCTGAACGGAACCGCCTGGGCCAGCTTCTCCCGCAGCGTCCCCGGCTGTGCAGCCAGCTTCTTCCCCGGCCACACCAGCACGGCCAGCGCAATCACCAGCACCAGCCGGGCCACAATGGGGTATCCGGCTCCGGAGAGCAGCGGGTCCGGGCCGCCGCCGGCAGTGCCGGTGACACCCGCCCAAACGCTGGCGGTTGTTTGTCCGCTGCGGGTCACCAGGGCCAGCTCCCCCAGGTTGGCCACACCCCAGGCATACCCGCCCAGCTGCGGCATGAGCTGGATTCCTGTCCGCAGCGTCTCTTCCTCCCCTGCTTGGGCCAACCATACAACCAGCATCAGTACGGAAGCTGCAGCCCACCCCCAGCCTGTAGCCAACAGCGCCGCCGCCACCGGACGGAAGGCTCCCTGTGCCAACAGTCTGCGCCGCCTCCTGCCGTGCAGCGCCTGCCCCAACCAGCTGAACAGCGTGCCGAAAAGCAGCCCGTGCAGGAACGCCTCACCCGGGGGAAAGGAATAATCCGCTGTGCCCTTCAGCGAGGTAAACAGTACCTGCGTGGACAATTGGCGGTGGAATCCGGCGAAGGAAGCGGCCGCCAGCAGAAACAGCCCGTACATACCTCCGATAGCCAGGGAAACCAGCAAGGTCCCCCGCGGTCTGGAATAGCCTAACCCGCGGGCCGCACCATAGCCCCCGGCAGTTAGGGACACCAGCGGGAACAGGAGGAGGGGCAGCCATTTCAGACTCAGCTCCATCCCGCCGGATACCAGGTCGGACAAGCCGGAAACGGCAAGCTTGGCATGCACCAGATTCATATACATGATGATTTCAGGCAAATCCACCAGATCCAGCTGTTCCAGCCAACTTTGAAACAGCGGTACCTCTCCCAGTCTGGCCAGCAGGGGAAATCGCTCATTCATCTGCCGCGCCAAGGAAACCTCCAGCAAAAGCCCGAGGACAAGCATCAAAATCACGGCTGCAGCTGCACCCAGTACAGCACCCGTGAGCAGTCTGGGGATACCTGGAGGGGGTCTTTCAGCATCCGCATATGTGTCGCCGTCTATCCTATAAAAGGGTCCGTTCAAGTTGCAGCCCGTCCTTTCAGATGGAACATACCTGCCTCACGGTTCAAAGTTTACCTGATTGCTTGTCTTTTTGCTACCGTCCGGAAAATTGAGTCTTTACCATACATTGGATAAGGCAGTACACTCTGTATATCAGGTTATTTCAGATACGAAAGGAAACCATCTTATGAAAATTATCATAACCGGTACAACCGGCGCGCTTGGCGGCCATGTCATCCGTCATCTGCTGAAAACCGTTCCGGCCGCTCATATTGTTGCTGTTGCCCGCCATCCGGAGAAGGCCGCTGCCCTTGCGGAGCTAGGAGTTGAAATCCGGCAGGGGGACTACGATGATCCTTCGTCCCTTGCGTCAGCATTCCAGGGCGGAAGCAAGCTCTTGTTCATCTCCAGTCCCGCAATGGACGATGCCCTGCGTGTGGTCCAGCATGCCCAGGTAGTGAAGGCTGCCCGGGATGCAGGTATCCGGCATATCGCTTATACCGGCTTTGCTTTTGCGGAGGACAACCCCTTCGCTCTTGTTCACCTGGCCACCGAATATGCCATACGCGCTGCCGGAATTCCCTATACCTTTCTTCGCAACGCCGGTTATCTGGAGTTTTTCGTAAATCCTGCCGCCGTCCAGGCCAATCTTCGCTCCGGGCGTATCATCACCAATTCCGGACAAGGGAGAGTAAATGCGGTTAGCCGGCATGACCTGGCTTTAGCAGCCGCAACGGTTTTGACAGCTGAGGGCCACGAAAACAAAACCTACACCCTTGTCTCCGGCGCACCCTGGAGCTTCGATGAGCTGGCCGGGCTGCTGACTGAGCTTTCCGGCACAACGGTGGCCCACCAGGCAGTTTCCTTCGAGGAAGAGAAGCGTATGCTCGTCCAGGCCGGATTGCCTGAAGCCGCGGCCCAGATGACAGCCTATGTCTACAGTACGGTAGCCGACGGTAAAATGGAGCGGGGCGGCAACGACCTGGCACGGTTGATCGGCTCCGAAACACCTCTCCGCGAGCATATCAGAGGGGCTCTGCAGGTATAAAATACGACACGATTTACGAAAAAGGAGTTATGCGGTATGAGCAGAAAGATCACGATTTTCATTGCGGGGGATTCCACCGCAGCCACCAAGCAGCCGGACAAAAAGCCGGAAACGGGATGGGGGGAGCGTCTGCCGGATTTTTTTACGGACCAAGTGGAGTTTGATAATAAAGCCACCAATGGCCGGAGCTCCAAAAGCTTCATAAATGAAGGCCGTCTGCAGCAGGTGGCCGATGCGATCCGCGAGGGCGATTTTTTCTTCATCCAGTTCGGGCATAATGATGAAAAGCCCAAGGAGGATTTATATACAGAACCTTCCACAACCTATAAGGACTACCTCAAGCAATATATCGAAGTGGCCAGGAAAGCCGGGGCCCATCCCGTGCTGCTCAACTCCATCCATAGACGGGCCTTTGATGAAGCAGGTCGGATCAAAGACAGTCATGGAAGCTATCCGTCCGCAGTACGGGAGCTGGCAAACGAGCTTTCAGTACCATTTATAGATATGACAGAGCGGAGCCGCAAGCTTCTGGAGGAGACGGGAGAGCCAAACTCCCAAGCCTTCTTCCTGTGGTTGGAGCCCGGCGAAAACCCCAATTATCCGGAAGGCGTCCAGGATAACACCCACTTTTCGGAAAAAGGTGCGTGGGAGATGGCCCGGCTGGTGGCTGAAGGCATCAGCGAGCTTCAACTGGAACCGTTGACACGTTTTATGAAATAACCCAAGGAGGATTACATAACCCCGCTGACGGCGGGGTTTTTCGTTGTTGGTACAGGCAATTTGTCCACCAATTCCCTGGTTCATTCCAGCCGGAAGCGTGCTACCATCGAGTTGGTGATGAACTATGATGATGAAGCCTATGCTCCCCATTTCTGTGGAGGAGCCTTTTGATGACCCGGATTACCTGTTTGAGCCCCAATTTGCCGGACACCGGCTGCTGCTCAGCCGGAAGAACAGCGCAGTGAAGCTGTATACCCGATACGGCAATGCATGCACCCGGCAGTACCCGGAGCTGCTGGCTATGCCCACAGATGATGATTTGGTGCTGGACGGACTGCTGTGTGTGATTGGGGAGGATGGATACATAGATGAGGGGCGGGTAAAGGAGCGGTTCAGGTTGACCGGAGCGGCAAAAATCCGGGCTGCTGCCGTGAAAACACCGGTACATGCCGTGGTGTTCGACATTCTTGAACGAAACGGCCGGGACCTGCGGGCTCTGCCTCTTCTGGAGCGGAAGCAAATCCTCCATGACTGCCTGGACAACAACCCGCGGTACAGTCATTCGTTATATCTGCCCGGCGAGGGTACACGGCTGTTTGCCGCTGTCCGGAAACGGGGGATGAAGGGAATGATCGCCAAGCGAAAGGATTCCGCTTACGTGCCGGGGTATTCAGACGGCTGGAAAAAGGTCACCAGCTATTCGTACGCCGTTGTGGAGCTGGGCGGATACCGGAAAAAACAGTTTGGCTGGTTGGCATTCTCCCGAGGCCGCCCAATTGGGGTGATTGGAGGAGCCGTGCCGACGGCGGATCAAAATTGGTTTTATGACGTCTCCACGGCGGGCAAAACCGGGGAGGATCGGAACTTCGTCTACGTAAAGCCCGGCCTACGGGCAAAAATCCGGTACCGGGGTCAAACACCCGACGGCCTGTTGCGCGCTCCGGAATTCATCGCCTTCGTCTGATGGAAACAGCCTCTTTGATCAACCACAAAAGCTGGAATTTCTGGTATACTCGACAAAAGAATGTTAGAGGGGATAATTGTGCCAGGAAAAGTGATCCTGATCTGCGGCAAAATCGGAAGCGGCAAAAGCCATTATGCCGAAAAGCTGAAAAGTACGATGAATGCACTTTTACTTTCGTGTGATGAGCTTACCCAAACATTGTTCCCATCCGGATTGGGTGAACAGCATGACGAAATGACTGCGCGGATAAAAGCATATTTATACCAAAAGGCTACGGAAGCCGCGGACGCAGGTGCGG
Organism: Bacillota bacterium; assembly: GCA_023393235.1. Classification (GTDB taxonomy): domain Bacteria; phylum Bacillota; class Bacilli; order Paenibacillales; family NBRC-103111; genus Paenibacillus_AR. The sequence continues at coordinate 17,401 of JAEWMH010000227.1, forward strand.
ATACCATCCTCGAGTTCGGATTTTGGAGCAAGCAAGAACGGAAGGATGTTTCCGCATTGTTTACCGACGGGGGCGTCGATTTTGAGTGGCACTATGTATCTGTGTCCGATGAGGACTGGAGAGAGAATATCCGGGAACGGAACCACTCCATTCAAGCTGGAGCTTCGCGGGGGTATTACGTGGACGAAGGCCTTATGAAGAAGCTTCTGTCCCAGTTCGAAGAGCCCGGTCGGGATGAAGTGAACGTGTGGTACAGCAACCGCAGAAGTGAAGTCTGAAAGAATAAGAGATTATCCCACGGAAGATGAAAGCTATTCTGAAGTTATTAGAGGGGTTACAGAATTTATGAGCAAGCTCATGTGATTAAAGACGAAGGGAAGACCCAACTCACTCATGAAAATCATTGTGACCGCAGGAGCTATCATTAAAGATACAGCAGGCAGAATCCTGCTTCAAAGAAGGTCGGATTACGGAAACTGGGGATTGCCCGGCGGCGGGATGATGCCTGGGGAAGCAGTAGAGGAGACGATGAAGCGGGAGGTTCTTGAAGAAACGGGGTTGGAAGTTCTCCATTCCCACCTTTACGCTGTCTACAGCGGAGAGAGAATGCAGTTCACCTATCCGGATGGAAATCAGGTTGTGTTCGTCATGTTCTTATTCCTTGCAGAGGCTAATTTAAAGAAGGAAAGCTGGACCAGGATGGGCAAACCCTGCTGTTTCAGGATGAAGCCCGCGAATCCCTGCAGCTTCAATTTATCCATCTACAGGATATCGAATTGGAGCAGATCAGTTCTGTCCAACGGCCGGTATTTGAAGACCTGCTCAAGAATACTACAACCATTATGAGGACATAAGAGGAGCACAAATACATGCCCTATCCATTTGACTGCATTACGGAGTTTATGTTTGTTGAAACTGCGCTTGAACCCGCGGATGTGATTCTGATTCCCGGCGGTAGCCATCCTCAGCTCATGGAAAGAGCGGCTGACTTGTACCATCAGGGCATGGCTCCTTACATCTTGCCGTCAGGAGGGCCGACCCCAAATGTTGCGTCTACGGAATGGGAGTTTCTCCGGGGGGTTGGAGTCGGACTTGGTGTTCCGCAGGAGGCCATCCTCAGGGAAGACCAGGCCACCAATACCTTCGAAAATGCCAGATTTTCCTGGAATGTGCTCCAACAGCACGGGATCCTTCCCCAGAAGGTTATCCTCGTATGCAAATCCTATCATGCCCGGAGGTCCTTGCTGACCTACCAGACCGAATTCCCACAGTCGACCAAGTTTATGGTATGCCCGGTTACAGACAAAACAGGCATAACCAAGGACAACTGGTACCTGGAGGAGCACACCATCAAAAAGGTCATGGGTGAGCTAACCAAAGTCGGTCAATATTTTGCACATCACATTCCTAATTGGATCAGAAAATAAAAGACCCCGCCGGCTGCAGACTGGCGGGGAAGTGTTCATTCCATTGCTTTATAGTACATACAAAAGCCGCTGTTTTCTCCATCATAGACATAACCATTGTCTGCATAAAAGGAATTGAGTGTGCTGTTGTCCGCGATGCAGTCCAGACGCATCCAGGTTTTTGCCGGGTAGTGGATGCCGGAGGTGCACCAGTTCAGGATCGTCCGGCCCAGCCCGGCACGGGCATATTTCCGGCGTACCGCCAACCGGTGCAGATATACAGCTCCGTCGCCATCAAAGGCCTTGTCTCCCCAAAGTTCCCGGTCCCATTGGCTTGGATTGCTAAGAATCAGGACCATTCCGGCGATTTCACCATCCCGCTTGAACACAAAAACATCCCCGCGTCGAATAGCGTCTGCCGTATGATGAGAGTCCTTGCCCTCAAGCAATCCTGCCCATTGTGTTGACCCGCGGCTTTTCAGCCACTGCGCAATCTCCACCAATAGAGCCATCACATCCTCCGTATCCCCGGGCTGGGCGATGGCCACTTCAAACCCGTCGAGTGTGGCGGGTTGCGTTATTCGATAAGGCTGTACCATGGGTTTCCTCCTCGGGGACTTATAAACTCTTTGCGATAATCAGGGTGGGGTTATCCGCCAGGGATACTTCCTCCCCGGAGGAGAGGTAACGGATGACGGGGCGCTGCATGTGCTCGGTGATTTTGATGACGATGGCCTCCTGGCCGTCCTGCATCCCAATCTTCGTGCCGGGCGGGTATGACGGTACCGAATTGACGAAAGCGCGCACGATATCCATACGGTAGGCGGTATCGCTTAACGTCATGATGTGCTCCATCGCCATATGCGGAGGCATGTTCTCGTCCGAAATCAGCTCCTCATACATACTGCAGATGCCGCAGATCTGTGCATATTCATGGAAGGTGTCTCCCGATAGTCTGCGGGGATAGCCGGTGCCGTCCATTTTTTCCCGGTGCTGAAAAATGACGTGAGCAGAAAGCAGACTGAATTCACGGATGCTCCGGACCAGGTTAAAGCCGACCTCCGGGTATTCAGCCGGGTCCTTCACGATAACCGACCCGATATTATGCAGCAGACAGCCGACGGCCACATCCCGCATCATCATTTCATTATAGCCCAGGTTCCGTGCTACCTGTAAGGCCAGCAGGGCAACATTCACTGCGTGGGCATAGGGCCGCAGCGGGCCGGGCAGGGTTTGCTCGGGAACCGGAAGCAGCACCGGATGGTTGCGGATCTCCATCAACAGCCTGCCCACGGCGGCCAGCAGGTTTTTGATGGGGAAGGAGACGCCTTTTTTGGGTGAGTTGAAAAATTCCTCCACCACCGCCACCACATCCATCCATGTGGGGACATCGATCATCTCTTCCAAGGTAATGCCGCGGGTTTCGGAATCCTCCACGATCAGTTGGCGGACGCCGATCTGGAGCAGCTTCTCCAGGTATTTGGGGTGAATCACATGATGGGCAGCTAGCAGCACCCGGCGGTGGTGGTCAAAAATCGGCTTGGCCAGCTGCATTGTATTGTGGTCGTATTTAGATATATGAATGATTCTCATGCGGTGACTCCTTGTACTCGACATTCGATAGGGTAAACATCCAAAGAATACTATATCAAAAACCCTGCACGGAATGCGAGGCTATTTTCCTATCCCCAAAAAGTCCCAAATACACATGCGGATGGGCCTAATTCCATCTCGGATGACGCAATGCCATCATAATAGGG
>JAEWMH010000092.1 GCA_023393235.1 Bacillota bacterium
CCTGGGCGTGCTTTCATCTCAACCACTCCTATCAGTATATGAATGCAATACATAGCATCATATGAACGATAGAAGCCGGAGGAGCAGGTGTCAGCCCGGATACTCCTCTTGAGCCTTCGCCTTTTTCCATTCCAGGAGATGGGTCAGGATAATCTTGATGACAGCATAGAAGGGTACGGCGAACAGCAATCCCAAGGGTCACAGATAAGATCCTGCCGCCAACAGCAGCAGAATGATGGTCAGGGGATGGATATTGAGCCCCTTGCCCACGATCAGCGGGGACAGCAGATTGCCTTCCAGCTGCTGGGCGATGATGGTGACGATCAGCACCTTCACCGCAAGTGCCGGGGATTGGGCCAATCCCACCAGCACGGCGGGGACCGCGGCCAGAATAGCCCCGATATACGGAATCACATTGGTCACCATGGAAATCAGGGCGAGAATAATGGCGAACTTCAGGCCGATAATCGAATAGCCGATCCACAGGAGGATACCCACGCACAACGCCACTGTGAATTGGCCGCGGATAAACAGCCCGATGGTTTTGTCCAGATCCTCCAGTAGACGGCGCATTGGCTCCCGCCGTTTCAACGAAACCAGACGGAGAAAACCCTCATACATCCTGTCCCCGTCCTTGAGAAAATAGAATAGCACAAAGGGCACCATTACCAGCACCAGCACAAGGTTCACCACCACCCCTAGAAAACGGGAGAGATAGCCGCTGGTAAAATTAAGAACGCCCATCCCGATTTCCGAAGCCCGGGCCGCCAGCTCATCAATATTGATGTTGGAGCTGGACAATAAGCTTGCAAACCGCTCCGATTGAATCAACTCATAGCCGCCGGTAACGGCACTCTGGATAAACCCCGGCAGGCTGGCCGTCAATTGGCCGAATTGTGCCTGGATTTTAGGCCCGACCGTTACCATAAGCAGCGTCAAAATCCCGATCAGAACCAAATACACGGCTAGAATGGCAAGAACCTTGGGGACCTTGCGGGCTGTCAGCAGCCTTACGGGGGACCGCAGCAGAAAAAACAGCAGGCCTGCGATAATCAGCGGAGTCAGCAGGGTTTGGATGATGGTAATCAAAGGGCTGAGGAACACATAGTTGATTTGGGATCCAACCCAGATCAACAGAAAACCCAGCAGGAGCCAAAGTCCCGCCCGAAACAGCTTATGGTCCGGCATACAGTCAAGGTTCTCCAATCATTTTTTTGGGGAAATACACAATGCTTGTAGTATTGTACGTCTCTTCCGGGGAAAAGGATTCAAAAAAGGAACAACCATTTCGGTTGTCCCTTGTTAGGTCTCTATATTGTTAGATGGCACGGGCCACTTCATTGGCCTCGGCTACCGCATTCAAGGCTCTGCGGGCACGGACAGCGTCGCCGATGGCATGGCAGGGAATCCCGTTAGTTTCACAGTAGGAAAGGATTTCACCGAAATTCCGCGATCTGGCGCCAATGGCCACTACCACCGTATCACAAGGATACTCCGCCAGCTGTCCTTTGCTCTCGATCACAACCGCATCCTCCCGGATCTCCACACATTTGGCTTCGGTCAGAATGGCGGCGCCGGAAGCGTACAGGCTCTCCATGACACAAATGGAACGAAGCTGCCCCAAATCCTTGGCTACCTGCTCCTGCATTTCGACTACGGTTACGGCTGTGGCGGAGCCATGCACGTATTCGGCTACCTCCAAGCCAACCAGACCCCCCCCGACAATCACCACCCGGCCGGAGACGGCGGTTTTCCCTGCCAGCACATCATGGGAGTTGGTCACATGCGGAAGCTGCCCTCCTGGAACATTGAGCCGCATAGGCTCGGCACCTACAGCAATCACCACCTCGTCCGGCTCCAGCTCCCCGATCAGCTCGGGGGTAACCGGCGTGCCCAGCCGGACCTCGATCCCCTCCCGCACCGCCTGCCGGCCCATAGCCAATGCCGCTTCCTTCATCTCCTCTTTCCGCGGTGCTTCACCTGCCAGGGCGAATTGCCCGCCCAATTCCCGTGCCGCTTCGCAGACGATGGGATGGTGCCCTCTTTTCTTCAGCACCATAGCTGCCTCCAGACCCGCAATACCTCCTCCGGCTATCAGTACCCGTTTGGCCCGGGCTGCCGGAACCAGCTTATATTCCGCTTCCCTGCCCAAGGCAGGATTACGCAGACAGGTGATGTACGGCATCTCCGCAGATACAAACCCGTCATAGCATCCCTGGTTGCAGCCTACACAACGGACAATACTTGCCGCATCCCCGGCCAACGCCTTGTTGCAGAACTCGGGGTCCGCCAGCTGCGCCCGGCCGATGACCACCATATCCGCCTTGTCTCCGGTTAGAATCTCCTCCGCTTGGGCGGGATCGTTGATCCGGCCTACAGCCACGGTAAGCATCCCCGTTTCCTTGCGGATCCGGGCGGCGTTCTCTACGTTGAAGCCGCGGGGCAGGTCGATGGGAGGCACTTCATAAATAATGGCCGATGACGAAAAATTCCCCCGGGACACATCCAGCACATCCACTCCCGCCGCGCCGGCCATGCTGCAGAACCGGATAACCTCTTCGATGGTCAGGCCGCCCTCCAGATAATCGTCATGGGCATCCACCCGCATAAACAGCGGCATCCCCTCCGGAATATTCCGCCGGATGGCGCCGATGCACTCCAGCAGAAACCGCGCCCGGTTTTCCAGACTTCCGCCGTACTCATCCGTCCGGCGGTTGAAGAAGGGGCTCAGGAAGGAATGGGGCGTATAGTTATGCCCGGCGTGGAACTCAATGGCATCGAAGCCGGCCTCCACGGCCCGTCTGGCACCTTCGCCGAAGGCCTCCACCGCCTCCCGGATGGTGTCCAGGTCCATACCCGGTATAGTGTATTCCGTCCCCGGCACAGGTACAGGGCTCGGAATCATGATCATCTGTTCCGGATCGCTGCCTACCGCCATGCCGCCCAGCCAAAGCTGCACACCCGCTTTCCCGCCTGCCTGGTGGATGGCATCCGTCAGCTTTCTCAGACCGGGAATGTACTGGTCCCCGGAGATGGCCAGGAACTCCTTCGGAGCCGCTTTTGTGTATACGGAGCAAACCTCCGTAAAATTCAAGCCGCAGCCGCCCTCCGCCCGGGCCACATGATAATCGATCACCTGCTGGGTCACAAACTTGTCCTCGGTGGCCATTTTGGTGCCCATCGCCGGAAACATCACTCTATTCTTTAATTCCAACTCTCTAATCCGGATGGGGCTGAAAAGTGTCTCGTACGCCATTGTCCATCGTCCTCCTCATGTGTTTATCTGTCTATGTGCGGACTATGTTACATTTTTCACAATCCAATGCAGGGTTTGGCTGTCCGCCTGTTGATATCTACACTATATCGGTGCAGAAGATTTTAATTAATATGTTTAAAACACTTTGTTTGAATATTTTGCAAAAAAAATAGTCAAGGTGCATCACGCGGATCTCAGCACCTTGACCAGCAGCCTCAGATAAGTAAGCCGGTCCTCTTTTTCACCCAGCAGCGTTTCCTTAAAAACAACAGAGCTCTCATCCTCCGTGGGATAGTTCACGGCGGACATGAAGATCATGTACTTGCGGGTTTGCTCCGCCTCACTTCCGGGAATAAGATCCTGCAGCAGCTTGCTGAGCCGTTCTCCCAGCTCCTGGGACATGGCGACAATCTTACGTGAGGTTTCATCCTCCTCCGCCAGTCTCATGGAATCCCGCAGGATCACCATATTGCCGGGAAAGCGCAGGGAATACTCCATGATCTCATTGGCGGCCAGCACCAGCCTCTCCTCGGGCTTGTATTCCTCCTGCTCCAGGATCTCGAATACGGTCCGGGTATTGGCCATATAAAACTCCTTCACCATCCTGACCATTTCTTCCTTGGTCCGGAAGTAGTAGTTGATGGCGCTGACATTCACATTGGCTTCCTTGGCGATGGCCCGGATGGAGATGTCGCAGGTTTTGTTGATGCCCATTAAGTATTGCGCCCGGTCCAGAATCCGTTCCTCGATGCTCTTCAGCTCTCTCATGGCCCACCTCATAAAGGGATACGTCTGCTCCATATTATAAGGAGAATCCATGATTTTCACAATGGAGGGCCTTAGCGGCAGCACACTCCTAGTCGCAATGAACCTCCACCCAGCCTCCTGCCCGGTGGCTGGCCAGCACCGCATCCGTGATGCACATGCTCCGGTGGCCGTCGGCGAAGGTGGCGAAATCCCCCTTGTCCCGAAGCGGGTCCTTCCCCGCCCGGATAAAGGAGTAGAAGTGGAACATCATATTCCGCAGGGAATCCGGCCAGCCTTCATTATGCCCGCCGGGATAATGGGGAGCAGACAAGGCCTCCGGAGCGAACAGCGCCGGATCGGACAGGAGAATTTCATTGGGGCGGTCCCGGTGGCCTACCCACAGCTTCTCCGGTTCCTCCTGGTTCCAAAAGGCGGACTTCAGGCTGCCGGCCAGCTCGAAGGTCAGGCGGTTTTTGCGGCCGGCGCTGACCTGGGAGACGGTAAAGGCGCCTTTGCCTCCGCCGTCAAACTGCAGCAGGACAGAGGCATAGTCCTCAGTGGACACTGCCACTGGCTCACCCTCAGGCTCCTGGCCGGCATCCGCTCCCGTCTCCTGCCGCTCATAGGTATCCTGCTTGCGTGCTGGTTTTATCCGGACAGGGAGCACCGTCGCCAGGTCTGCACATACCCGGGTAATCTTCTGGCCGGTTACATATTGCACGGTATCGCACCAATGGGACCCGATATCCGCCACTGCCCGGGATTCCCCGCCCACGGCCGGATCCAGCCGCCAGTTGTAATCCGTTTCCAGCAGGAGCCAATCCTGCAGATAGCTGCCATGCAGCAGATGGACCTTCCCCAGCTCCCCATTTTGGACCATATAGGCCAGCTGTTTGATAATCGGATATTGCCGGTAGTTGAAATTCACGCCGTGCACCACCTTATTCTCCCGGGCCAGCCGCAGCAGCTCCCGGGTTTCCATGGTGGATATAGCCAATGGCTTTTCTGACAGAATATGCTTGCCGGCAAGAATGACTTCCCGGTTAATGGGAAAATGCAGATGATTGGGCGTACAATTGTGCACCACCTGAATCTCCCGGTCCTGAAGCATCTCTTCGTAGTGTGTATACCAGCGGGGAATGCCAAGCTCTCTGGCATGGGCCTCCGCCGACTTGGCGTCAGGCTCCACCAGAGCGGCCACCTCGACAAAGCCCAGCCTCCGGACAGCCTCAATATGGGCAAGACCAACGAAACCGGTGCCGATGACACAGGCTTTAATAGGTTTCATAGCAAAAGGCCTCCTCGTGGCAAGATAGGAACCTTTACCCCAAAAAGGCTCCAGTGGAATCTCGGCGGCTCAACCGGATACGATGATCATATTGGCGTAGGGGGTCGCATCCCCGGTTTTGATGACGGCGCGGGATTCCGGGGCAATCTGCTTGAACTCCAGATGCGGGACGACCCGGATCTGTACATGGGGAAACTGTTCGTTAAGCTCCCGGTAACGCTCAGGACTAGCCCCGGTCATTTCCTCCGCAATTATGACGGTGTCGATGATAAATTCCCCGTCAATGGCTGCAAGCACATCCATAACCGTGGGAATACCCGCTATGAGTCCTAAGTCAATCCGTTCCACACCCGGGGGAACCGGAAAACCCCTGTCGGCGATGGTTATCAGGTCCGTATGTCCCGTTTCGGCCAACAACCGGCTGAGGCCGGGATGAAGAATGCCGCTTTTTTTCATGCTTTCTGCCCCTCCTTCAGAACCCGGGACCGCTGCTCCAGGGTGATGCTTTCGCTGACAGTGGGCGCCGGGCGTTTGTAGTAGAACCGGCTTGCTTTCCCGTCAGGCACAGGCACAACAGATACCAGCTCCCAGCCCTCCTGGCCCAGCTTTGTCAGTTCGTCTTCGGTATGGGAAACGAGATAGTCCCATTTGGTACGTTTCATGCTGCTCCTCCTTTATACTATCTGATGTATGCATTGGGTTATCGGTAACCCTAAAGGTAGCACCCGGAGCTTTGTTTTGTCAATTCCCTTCCCGTACCCCGGTTCACTCCCTTGTGGTCCATTATCCCTTTGGCTCAGGATCTCCATCAATTGGGTCTCCATAAAAAATACAGCTGCTCCGCCCCGGACAAGCCGGCAATGGCGGAACAGCCGTATGGAATGGCAGAAAGAAATTGCAAAAGGAAATTAAAAAGAAATTACAATGGAGTTACTGAATGGATACGGCCTGCGGGCCCCTCTATTGAACCTGAGCCAAAATCTCGATGCCTTGTTTGATCTGCTCGTCCGACGGTGTGGAATAGTTCAGCCGGAAGGCGTTGCAGGGCTCGTCCTCCCGGATCAGGAAGGCATTGCCCGGAACCACGGCTACGCCTTGGGCGGCGGCTTTTTTGCAGTAGTCGATCATGGAAATTTCCGGCGGCAGGGTGCACCACAGGAACAGCCCGCCTTCAGGCACGGTATAGGTGATGGCCGGGTTAAAATGCTCCTTGATGCTATCCAGCATCAGGCTGCTTTTGCGCCGGTACACGTCCCGGATGAGGGAGATATGGCCGTCGTAGTCATATTCCGTGAGGAACTTGTAGGCCAGCAGCTGCGGCAGCATGGCCGTATGGACATCCTCGCCCTGCTTGGCCACCACCATTTTGTTCATGATGGCGTTGGGGGCCAGCACAAAGCCTACCCGCAAGCCTGCGGAGAGAATTTTGGAGAAGGAGCCCACGTAAATCACCAGGCCGTCTTCGTCCATGGACTTCAAGGTAGGCAGGTCCTCACCCTGGAAGCGCAGCTCGCCGTAGGGGTTGTCCTCCAGAATCATCACGCCGTATTCCTTGGCCAGGGCGTAGATGGCCTTCCGTTTTTCCAGGCTGGTGGTGATGCCTGTGGGGTTTTGGAAGCTCGGGATCAGATAAAGCATCTTCACGTTGGGCTCTGTTTTCAGGGCATGCTCCAGCGCTTCGAGGTTGAGGCCGTCCTCCTCCATCGGCACACCGGCCAGCCGGGCACCCAAGGAGCGGAAGCTGTTCAGCGCGCCGATGAAGCTGGGGCTTTCGCAGATGATGGTGTCTCCTTCGTTGCACAGCACCTTGCAGGCCAGCTCAATGCCCTGCTGGGCGCCGGAAACCACGAACAGGCTGTCGGTTTCCCGCTCCGGCCCCATGCTTGCGGCGAAGCGTTGGCGGATCACCTGGCGCAGCGGAGTATACCCTTCGGACAGGCCGTATTGCAGGGCGGCAACCGGGTCCTTTTCCAGGATGGCTTGGGTAAAGGAGCGGATGGCTTCTACCGGGAAGGTCTCCGCTGCCGGATTGCCTGCGGAGAAGGGAATGATGCCCTTGCCCTCGCTGGCCTTGAGAATCTCCCGGATGATGGAAGGCTGCAGACCCGAGATGCGGTTCGAAAAGGAATATTCCATGGACAATCGTTCCTCCTTATGTCAATCATTCTTCCATCATACCGTATTTTGGACGCGGCGTTAATACCCCCGCACACCCTGTCGGCGGAAAGACTAACGGACGTGAGAGACCTTATTGGGCGGAAAATGGATGTTTCAGAAATCTAACGGACTCAGGCGACCTTATTCGAAGTAATCAGGTGCGTTTGAGCCTATTTCAGCTGAAATAGCGTCTTCTGTCGCCGTTAGAATATGGAAAGAGCATATTTTCTGCAAATAGCGTCTCCCACCGCCGTTAGAATCCGGTTACCTCTATGATGCCATACCCAACTCGATGTTGATAGATCAACCAAATTTGTGTCTGCTGATGAAGCCTCCAGTTTGATGCTGCCACCAAATTGTTACTTCTGCTCTCCAGTTTGGTTCTGACCACCAAATTGTTACTGCTACTCCTCAGTTTGGTGCCGCCACCCACCTGGGTCACGCCTCGTCCACCACCCTTGCCGCGTACAATAAGGGCGCCCACCTCCGCCGGAAGTGAACGCCCATCTTCTTTTCTATGCTGTGTTTGCAAACATGTTTTATCCCTTGAACTCTTCCTCCCGGTAGGCGAAGAAGCTCTCCAGCGTTTCCTCCCGGCTGTCCAGGAACAGCTGGTCGGCGATGGCAGCAGCCAGCTTAGGCACCGCGTTCCGCGTGCCGGAAATGGCCGAAGCGGACAAGCCGCAGCTGGCCAACGCGGAATAATTGAAGATAAACACCCCGTGCAGCAGCTTCTTCCCTTCCTCGTCCCGGCCTGTCAGGGCGAAACCGGGGGTCAGATACGGATGGGCATCCAGCAGCGGGTTGGCCGTTTCCGGAGGAGCCGCGTACCGGTCCGCCCAACGGGCCGCATGAGGCTCCAGCAGCCGGAGCTCCGGACGCAGGCTCAGGTCGCTCAACAGGCCGGTGCTGATAATCAGGAAGTCGAAGCCGAAGCTTCCTTTGGGGGTGGTCACCCGCGCCTCCTCCCCCTCTTCCGCCACGTCCAGCCATGGGGAGCCCAGATGCAGCCGGAAGCCCGGCCATGCCGCTGCCCGCTGGTAGGTATCGTTCGTAGGAGGCTGATTAAATTTGAAAAAATGGGCGATTACCGCATATTTTTCGGCGTCGGTGAGCGTGTGGAATCGTTCGATCATGCCGGACACCTCCATCTGCCGGATGGGGTTCACCGCAGGCAGCCTGTCGCGCCGCACAAACACATGCACCGCCGCCGCTCCTTCGGTCAGGGCATAATTGGCGTTGTCGAAGGCCGAGGCACCGCCGCCCAGAATGCCGATCCGCTTGCCCTTCAACTCCTCAAAATCAATCCGCTCCGAGGTGTGGGCGTAGCGGCTTTTGGGCAGCTGCTCCGCAATCATCCGCGGAACATGCCATTCCCCGCCGCCCTGAATGCCGGTGGCCAGCACCACCTTACGGGCCAGAATCACCTCCGGCGCTGCTTCCCCCCGCCTTTCTCTGCCAACCGCTCCCGACTCCTCCAGATGCAGCCGGTGCAGTCCATCCCCCAACGGCTCCACCAAGGTCAGCTTCCGGCCGTTGCGCACGGGCAACGCCAGCACCTGCCTGAACCACCGCAAATAGTTCATCCATTCGCCCCGGGGGATCTTATCCACCTGCTCCCAGCCCTCGGGGCCATGCTGCGCCTCCCACCACGCCCGGAAGGTTAGCGACGGCACACCCAAATCGATAGAGCTCAGATGTTTGGGGGTACGGAGGGTTATCATTCTTGCATACGTGTCCCAAGGGCCCTCCAGCCCTTCGGGATTCTCATCGATGACCAACACATTGTAGATTCTTTCGCGGAACAGTCCGAAGGCTGCACCCAGGCCGCTTTGGCCGCCGCCGACAATCACAACGTCATACACATGGCCCTCCGGGCGGGAGGTTGGCTTCACCCAAGCGGGTCCGCCGAAAGCGATGCAGGACAAATCATGCTTCACACGCCGGTTCAATTCCTCCAAGCTCATGCTCCCACATCCTTTTGATCCATAATGGTGGTCTGGTATTTCCTTATTATAGCTGCAAAAAACCTCCATGAAAAGTGAAAAAGCCGGAAAGAGAAGGACAGATCCTGCAGATTTCGGGTTTTCTGATTGCTAGTGCCGGACATTATATTCATTAGGGTATTAAATATACGGATTTTGAAGAAGAAAAATGAAATACATTTGTTGCGGAATGAGAAACGGGCATGGAAGCTGTTTTTTGCTTGTCCGCTTCTCCCGTGCCATACTTGTACCTATGATGTTTCTATAAAAAGGAGGTTGTAAAAATGAAGCAGGCACAATTTGCCATTATCGGAGGCGCCGGCTTCCGGGCACAGGCCTTCCTGCGGATTGCCCGGGCTTTGCCTGACCACTTTCGTGTAACCGGACTTGTAGTTCGCCAGGTGGAAAAAGGACAGGCCATGGAGGAGGAATGGGGCATTCCCTCCTACCGGACAGTGGAGGAGCTGCTGGCTCAGGGGCGCCCCGACTTTATTGTAGTATCTGCGGGGAAGGATGCTGCGTCGGAGATATTGCCTGATCTCGCAGAGCGGGGGATTCCGGTGCTGCTGGAGACACCTCCCGCCTCGGATCTGGCAGGGCTTCATCAGGTGCACCAACAACTGACCCTACGGGGGGCACGTGTTCAGGTGGCGGAGCAGTACCATCTGTCTCCCCTTCATGCTGCCAGGCTGGCTGTCATTGGACAAGGAAGGCTGGGGAGGGTGACAGAGGCTACCGTTTCCATCTCCCAGTTTTATCATGCCATCAGCTTAATACGAAAATATTTGGGCATCGGGTATGAGAATGCGGAAGTGACGGGTATGCGGTTTCTGTCTCCGCAGATTGCCGGCCCCGGCCGGGCGGGTGTGCCGGAGGAGGAAAAACTGGTGCAGCAGCCGCGGGACCTGGTGTGGTTCCATTTTGGCGACAGGCTGGGGATCTACGACTTTACCAAGGACCAGCACCGCTCCTGGATCCGCTCCAATCATGTTTCAGTGCGGGGGGAGCGGGGCGAGATCACGGACCGGCGGCTGAACCTTCTGATTGATTACCAGACACCGCTTCCTCTGGAGTTCAAGCGGGTCAACCGTGGTGAGGAGGAAAATTTGGAGGGGTATTTTCTGGAGGGCATCCTTGCTGGGGACAGCTACGCTTACCGGAACCCGTATTCACCGGCCCGGCTGTTGGACGATGAACTGGCCATTGCCGCGTGCCTAACCCGGATGGCTGAATATGCCGCCGGAGGCGAAAGCTTTTACAGCCTGGCCGAGGCCTGCCAGGATACCTATCTCGGCTTCGTCGCCGAGGAGGCCATCCGCACCGGCAAAACCCAACGCACGGAGCCCCAGCCGTGGGCTGAACGGTAAGCTGATCGATCGGGGGCACCGGAGCTGCTTTCGGGGACTGCGGAGTAGCTCATTGATCAGGCAGCCGGCGGGAGGCGGTTTCCTGTGGGGTCTCTCTGCCAATCCGCAAGTTTATTTATCGCCTCAGTCTGCCATCCTGTGGTGCGCCTTCACCTCAGCCCACTTCTGTCCGCCATCCTGCAAAAGTGCAGTTATTTCTAGCGCATTCCCTCTACGGAGGTCCCGAAATGCAAAAGTGCAGTTATTTCGGGCCAACTGGAGCATTTCGGGGGAATATCTGGAGATTAACTGCACTTTTGCAGTTAAAGCAGCATAAAAGCCACTTTCGCACAAAAATAGATGTATTTTTGCAGGATGGGGAAAGCACCGTTAGGGAAATAAACGCATCCTTTTCGCGTAACCGGGTAACTTCGCAGCATGCAGGAGGACGATTAGTGGAGACGGCGCATCCATTTTGCGTAACCGGGTAACTTTTGCAGCACATGGGGAGATTCGATTCTTGTGGTTGGTGCATCCACGGAGCGCCCAAACCACAAAAAAGCAGGGATCGCGTCCCCGCTGAGCTGCGAACCGCAGGCAGGCACCTTGTTCAAGGTGTCTACCTGGCGGACAACAACCAGCAGAAACGGCCCTGCTGCTTTTTCAACCTCTAACCTAAACTCACCAAAACCTGCCTACGGCCTCTCTCACACCGGCCCATCGGGGCCGTCCAGCACATCCACCACACCTACGGCGATCGCGCCTACTGCGGCGGTATAAACCAGCCCCTTCACGCCGTGCTTCAAAAGCTCCTTATCCTTGTCGGCGATGCCCTTGGCCACATTGCCCGCATTCTCCGCCATCCCGGTGAGCACCTGGCCGGTGCCCTTCACCGTCGCATTGACGGCGGCGCCCAGGTCCTGCATCCCTTCCTGGCGGCGCGCCTCATCCCGGGCCAACAGGCCTGCTGCCGTATCCCAGGTGCCGCTGGCCAAGTCGCCTACGGTCCGTCCGGCGAACCGGCTGGTCTTTTCCACGCCGTCACCGATTTCCTTCACAAAATTGCTCCCCGTCAGCTCCCCGACCACCCGGACAGTGCCGCCCAGAACCAAACCGGTCAGCTCCCCGGCGGCATTGCCGATTCCTTTTAACAAACGCATATGCGTGTCCCCCTCCATAGCCGTCCGTGCGGCAGCCCCGCCAGTCACGGGCATAATATTACCTAAGTATACGCACCGGACGGCTGCAGCGTTTCAGTTCTTTTCCGGCAGCTTCACGTCGGTTGGCAGAGGCGGCGGTGCCGAAGCCGGAACTGCTGCTTTAATTGGCGGCACCTCATTGGCGGCGGGCAATGCCTCCCCCACCGCTTCCTCCTCCGGCTTGGTCTGCAGCACAGGCGCAGGCAGCGGACAGAGCTTATACACCCGGGCCTCATATGCCCGCAGCGGAAACCGCTCCACCTTCTCCTTCACGTCCAAGGGATAATTAGCCAAAAGCAAATCGCAGCAGTCGTACCGGATATACTCGGGCAGCACAAACTCCGTCTCTTCCGGGAAGAGATTAGCCACAATCAGCAGCACCACGCTGTCCAGGGTCCGGGTGTAGGCGTAAATCTGCTTATCCTGAGGCAAAAGCAGATCGTAAACCCCATACACCGCCGCAGCACAATCCCGGCGCAGCTCAATGAGCTTCCGGTAATAATGATAGATGGAGTCCGGGTCCTGCAGCTGACTCTCCACATTGATGCCGGTATAGTTGGGATTCACCTTCAGCCACGGCTTACCGGTGGTGAAGCCTGCATGAGCGCCGCTGTTCCACTGCATGGGCGTACGGGAATTATCCCGGCCGTTCTTCCAGATGATCTGCATCACCTCGGCGTGGCTTCTGCCTTTTTCCAGCTCGATGCGGTACAGATTCTTGATGGCCACGTCATTATAATCGTCGATGGAGGCGAACTGGACATTGGTCATGCCGATCTCCTGCCCCTGGTAAATAAACGGTGTCCCCTGCATCAAAAAATACATGGTAGCCAGCGCCTTGGCCGATTCCCGCCAATAGATGCTGTCGTCCCCCCATGTGGACACGGACCGGGGCTGGTCGTGATTTTCCAGGAACAGCGCGTTCCAACCGTCCTTCTCCAGGCCTTTCTGCCAGCGGGTCAGCGTCCGCTTCAAAGAACGGAGATCCAGGCCGCCCTCCAGGCTTTTGCTCCACAGGCCCAGATGCTCAAACTGGAAAATCATATTGAACTTGCCGCGTTTTTCACTGACCCACAGTCCGGCGTCGTTGGAGCTGACCCCGTTGGCTTCCCCTACGGTCATAATGTCGTAGCGGGCGAAGGTCTCCGCCTTCAACTCCTCCAGGAAGGCATGGATGCCCTGCCGGTTCCGGTGTCCCTCAAACGAAGGCACATAACGCAAATTCTTCGGGTTGGGGATATCCGGGAAACCCGGTGTTTTTTTGATGTGGGAGATGGCATCCACCCGGAAGCCGTCGATGCCCTTGTCCAGCCACCAGCGCACCATGTCGTACAGCTCCCGGCGCACCTCCGGATTTTCCCAATTCAGATCGGGCTGGCGGGTGGAGAAAATATGCATGAAATATTGTCCGGTCAACGGGTCAAACTGCCAGGCGGGGCCGCCGAAGATGCTCTCCCAGTTGTTGGGCTCGGAGTCATTCCGGGGATCAGCCCAGATGTAATAGTCCCGCTTGGGATTATCCCGGGAGGAGCGGGCCTCGATGAACCACGGGTGTTCATCGGAGGTATGGTTCAGCACCAGGTCCAGGATCAGCTTCATGCCGCGGGCATGGATCTCCCGGAGCAGCTCATCAAAATCCTCCATGGTGCCGTACTCCTCGGCCATAGCCTGGTAGTCGGAGATGTCGTAGCCGTTGTCGTCGTTGGGGGACTTGTAGGTGGGACAAATCCAGATCACATCAATCCCCAGGTCCTTCAGATAATCCAGCTTGGTCAAAATGCCCCGCAGGTCGCCGATTCCGTCTCCGTTGGCGTCCATAAAGCTGCGGGGGTAAATCTGGTATGCGACTGCTTCTTTCCACCATTTTTTATCCATCTTTATGTCACCTGCCTCCTTCTTTTTTACCCGGATCGGCTGGAAATGTTACAAATATTTTTTCATGGTGATATCTGTGGCGTGATAACCGGATTTTTCATACAGGGCCAAAGCCCGCTGGTTATGCGCAAAAACATGGAGTCCCACCGCCCTGGCGCCCAGTTCCTTCGCCTTTTCCTCCATTGCCGCCATGGTGTCCTTGCCCAGCCCACGGCCGCGCCACTCTTCATACAAGTTGATTTCGTAGAGGAAGGCCTCCCGCTTGCCCGGATCCACATACAGCCAGATATATCCGATCCGGACGCCGCCCGTTTCTTCAATCATGTAAAGATATTGATCCGCCGTGTCGAGTCCGTCCGGCAAGAGCCGGAGAATGGCCTCCCGGGACAGCGCCAGTGCCTCCTCTTCCCTCCAGACACCGGATTCTACCTTTTCCTGGGCATAATGGGGAATCAATTCATCCAGGAACGCTTGCAGCTCCGCTTCATTCATAGGAACCAGACTAACCATGCCAAACCCCTCTTTTCACATGTAAATTATAAAAGCCCCTTCTGTCCCGTTCATAATTGTTCCAGTTTGACGCATACTAAGTCCCTGATGACTCATCCTGCCCCTTAGGAGGTGAACCGCCATGTCAAGCAACATCGTACGCGAAGAGGCCCGCAAGATTCAGGAATCCTCCGGCAAGCTCCAGCACATGACCACCGAAAGCGACATCAAGAATGAGCTGGAGAAAATCCGTCAATACTGCACCGCCATCGAAGCCCGCATCTAACGCGGAAGTGCTTTTGCCGCCGCGTACTTGCTCCGACCAGAAGCCCCGAAGCCGGAACGAACCCGGCTGCCGGGGCTTTTCTCTTCGGGGAGGACACGCAACTAAGCCCACCCCACCGCATAGAGTATACAATCATGTTCGTTAGAGAAAGGGTGAGGCAACCGTGTGCGGAATTACCGGATGGCTGAATTGGCAAAAAAACCTTACGCAATTTCCCGATGTGCTGGAGGCCATGACGGAGACGCTGGCTCCCCGGGGACCCGATGCTGCAGGCTCTTGGATCAACCGCTACTGTGCGCTGGGCCACAGGCGGCTTTCCGTCATGGACCCGGCGAATGGCGCGCAGCCTATGGTGCGGGTATTTGGCGAGGACACGTATTCTATCGTATATAACGGCGAGCTGTATAATGCCCCCGAGCTCAAAAAAGAGCTGGAGGGGCGCGGCCATGTTTTCCGGACCACCTGCGATACGGAGGTGCTTCTGGTTGCCTTTATTGAATGGGGCCGGAGCTGTGTGGACCGGCTTAACGGGATTTTTGCCTTCGCCGTATGGAGCGACAAGGACGAGGCCCTGTATCTTGTGCGGGACCGGCTGGGCGTAAAGCCGCTGTTCTATTCCTACCGGGACGGGGAGCTGTTGTTCGGCTCCGAACCCAAGGCGATCCTGGCCCATCCGGATTTCAAGGCGGAGGTGGATCAGGAGGGCATCTCCGAAATCTTCGCCATCGGCCCTGCCCGAACCCCCGGACACGGCGTGTACAAGGGAATGGCGGAGCTGAAGCCCGGTCATTGTATGGTCGTAGACCGGAACGGCCTTTCCATCCGGGCGTATTGGACGCTGGAAAGTAAACCCCACGAGGAGAATGTGGAGGAAACGGCGGAAAAAATCCGGGAGCTGCTCAAGGATACCCTGGAGCGCCAGCTCATCTCCGACGTGCCTGTCTGCACCCTGCTGTCCGGCGGCCTGGATTCCAGCGCCCTGACGGCACTGGCCTCCGCCTATTACACCTCCACCGGGCAAGGGGTGGTCCCCACCTATTCGGTGGACTACGTGGACAACGATAAAAACTTCAAATCCAGCGCCTTCCAGCCCAACGCCGACGCTCCCTGGATCAAGCGGATGAGCGAGCATCTGGGCACCATCCACCATGCAGTGGAATTCGATACCCCGGAGCTGGTAGAATCCTTGCGTGCCGCAGTCATTGCCCGGGATATGCCGGGCATGGCGGATGTGGACGGCTCGCTGCTCCTTTTCTGCCGCGAAATCAAAAAAGGCGCCACTGTGGCGATCTCCGGGGAAGCCGCAGACGAAATCTTCGGCGGATACCCCTGGTTTCACCGTCAGGACGCCTTGGAGGCGGATACCTTCCCTTGGGCGCTGAAGGTGAAGGATCGGACATCGGTGCTGTCCTCCGAAGCCGCAGCCTTCATTAATCCGGAGGTGTATGCGAAGAACCGGTACCAGCAGGCTTTGGCGGAGGTGCCCCATCTTCAGGGCGAGAACGAAAAACAACGCAGGATGCGGGAAATCTCCTACCTGAACGTAACCCGCTTTATGCCTACTCTCTTGGACCGCAAGGACCGGATGAGCATGGCCAGCGGTCTGGAAGTGCGTGTTCCCTATTGCGACCACCGGCTGGTTCAGTATGTATGGAACATTCCCTGGGAAATCAAAACCGCCGGGGACCGGGAAAAGGGCATTCTGCGCAAAGCGCTGAAGGGCATTCTGCCCGACGACGTGCTGTTCCGCAAAAAGAGCCCCTACCCCAAAACCCACAATCCCAACTATATGAACGCGGTCCGCACGGAGCTGCGGGAAATCCTCCACGACCCGTCCTCCCCGCTGCTGCCCCTGGTGAACGTGGCCGGGTTGAAGGAAATGACCAAACCCGACAGCCCCAGCTCGGACTTCCCCTGGTTCGGTCAGCTGATGACCGGTCCCCAGCTGTTCGCCTTCCTGATCCAGGCGGATCATTGGCTGCGCACCTACAAGATTTCGGTGGTATAAAAGGCAGCCCATTTCGAGACACGCACTACCTGTGGCATGAACCGGTGGCGGTGCGTGGTATGATAGCGGACGACAAATGTCCGCTATTCGAAATCCCGGGCTCATTTCGAGTAAATAACGACGTAAAATGTCTGCTATCCCATCAAAATGAAGCCCAAAAGCAGCCAAATTGCGAAATAGCAGACATTGTTTGCCGCTTACATGTACCATTTATTGCCGTGGAGCCAAATAGCAGACATTGTTTGTCGCTTACATCCTGGAGGCCTTTTGTTTTAGCTTCTGGAGATCTCCGGTTTATATGGTACACGCTGGAGACTCCCCTGATACAGGCAGGAGACCTCCCGTTACGCACTGGAGGCCTCCCGAATCAGTCCCCGGATTTCCTTGTCCCCGTGGGACCCGTAATATCGAATAATTAATAAACGAGTTCGATCAGCTGCCGGAGCGCCTTGCCCCGGTGGCTGATTTTGTTTTTCTCCTCGACGGTGAGCTCCGCCATGGTTTTGCCGTATTCCGGCAAATAAAAGTACGGGTCGTACCCGAAGCCGTTGTGGCCTCGGGCTTCCCCGAGAATATAGCCGGGACAGCGGCCCTCGAAGCGGGCATGCTGCTTGCGTGCGGGATCGGCCAGTACGATGCAGCACACGAAGTCGGCAGCGCTCCAGACCGGCGGATGCCCCACGGGCAGCTTGTCGGAGGGGAATGTCAGCTTCTGCGACAGCTCCCGCAGCAGCTTGGCGTTGTTGTCGGCATCATTGGCCTCTTCTCCGGCATACCGGGCGGAGTATACCCCCGGCTGCCCGCCCAGCGCCTCCACCTCCAGACCGGAGTCATCAGCGATTACCGGCACCTGCAGGAGATCGGCCACATAGTGGGCCTTGATCAAAGCATTTTCATAAAAGGTGCTGCCCGTTTCCTCAATCTCGGGAATCCCCTCATAATCGTCCAGGCTGTGGATCTGGAAGCCTCTCTTGGCAAACAGCTCCTCCATCTCCTTGACCTTGCCTTTGTTGCGGGTGGCGATCACCACCACCTGTTGTTTGTTCATGGGACCTTAACACCTCGCTTTATCTGATCCGATGAGCTCCGCTACCGGGCCCAACGCTTCCTTCTGCAGCTCGATCATCCGGTTAACGCCCAGCTCGCCCAGACCCAAGAGACGGTCCAGCTCCTCTCGGGAGAAGGGAGCCTCCTCGCCGGTGCCCTGCAGCTCCACGAACTTGCCGGAGCCGGTCATCACCACGTTCATGTCCACCTTAGCCGAGGAATCCTCCTCATACTTCAGGTCGAGCATAGGCACACCTGCCACCACACCCACACTGACGGAAGCGAGGAAATCCCGGACCGGGAATACAGCCAAAGGCTTTTCCTTACAAAGCTTGTGAATGGCCAGGGTCATCGCCACAAAAGCACCCGTGATAGAGGTGGTTCTGGTGCCCCCGTCGGCCTGAATCACATCGCAGTCCAGGGTAATGGTGCGCTCCCCCAGCTTCTCCAGGTCTACCACAGAGCGCAAGGCGCGTCCGATGAGACGCTGGATTTCCATGGTGCGTCCGGAAAGTTTGCCCTTCACCGACTCCCGCTGGTTACGGGTTTGGGTTGCCCGCGGCAGCATGGCATATTCCGCTGTGATCCAGCCCTTTCCCTGCCCCTTCATAAAAGGCGGCACCCGCTCCTCGAGAGTTGCGGTGCACAACACCTTGGTATCCCCGACTTCAATCCATACGGAGCCCTCCGCATGTTTGCTGTAAGGGGTAATAATCTTCACC
Source organism: Bacillota bacterium (assembly GCA_023393235.1). Lineage (GTDB taxonomy): Bacteria > Bacillota > Bacilli > Paenibacillales > NBRC-103111 > Paenibacillus_AR. The sequence continues at coordinate 18,406 of JAEWMH010000092.1, forward strand.
GGGCGGAGCTCGTCTTGTTGTCTTCCGTCTATGCGCATTCGTATATGCCTCCTGTAATGGCGTTGCCTTATTATGTCCAGCATACGCGTAATTGCCAATTGCTGTATCGCCAAACACAAGTATACCTCATTTTAACAAAGCTTACGCTCCCTTGCACCCTAGGATTACGGGCTCTTTACCACTTTGGGGGTTCCAATGAAACAGCCTCTCTTCATAAAAGACGTTTTTCAGTGGATAAAGTTGCTTCCCGCCCCACATTTCCCCAGCGGCAGTCAAAAGGTTATTGGCAGGCAGGCCGTGCTCCGATATAATGAGGCTAACAACTGTTAGCCAAAAGGAGCTGGGGTAAGGATGAGCGGCACTAGGGAGCGGATTATTCTGGAAGCGCTGCGGCTGTTTGCGGTTAAGGGCTACGATGGTGTGTCGGTCCGGGACATTGCCGGAGCGGTAGGCGTCAAGGAAAGCTCCCTGTACAAGCATTTTGCGGGGAAGCAGGCTATTTTCGAAGGCATTATCGGCGAGTTTCCCAAACGGTATGAACAAATGACGGGGGAGCTGGGTATCGGCCAAACCGATCCCGCACAGCTGGCGCTGCATTATGCGGCTATGCCAGAGGAGGCGCTGCTTACGTTAGGGGAGCGGCTGTTTCTTTTCTTTTCCCAGGATGAGTTTGCCGCCTTGGTGCGGAGAATGCTGACCATGGCCCAATATTCCCATCCCCTGGCCCGGGAGGTGTACCGGAGACTGTATCTGGAGGGCGCTATCGAGTTTCAAACCGAATTGTTCCGGCACATGATCGGGCTGGGTGTATTTATTGAAGCGGATCCGGGAAGTATGGCGGCCCAGTTCTATGCCCCGATATGGTTATTGCTGGGCTGGTCCGATCTCCAGACCGGGGGCGGGGAGCAGGCGCTGGAGGCCCTGCGGAGCCATATCCGCCAGTTTAGTGCGGTGTATGCCAAAGGGAAGGGGGCGTTAGGATGAAAGTCGCAATTGTGCACGGACAAATGCACCGCGGAAGCACCTACCATATTGCGCGGCTGGTTGCGGACCGGCTGGTTTCGCGGGAGGAGAATGTGGAGGAATTTTTCCTGCCGAAGGACGGACCCACCTTCTGTGTGGGCTGCTACAGCTGCTTCAACCGGGGCGAGGAGCATTGCGGCCATCATGAGCCTGTGCAGCGGATTGTGGAGGCGCTCCGGCGGGCCGATGTGATTATTCTGGATTCGCCTTGTTATGTATTCGGAGTAACCGGTCAAATGAAAACCTTCCTGGACCATATGGGCTACGCCTGGATGTCCCACCGTCCCGATCCGCTGATGTTCCAAAAAACAGCCCTGGTTATCTCCACCGCTGCAGGAGCGGGCGCCCGTTCCGTCACCAAACAGCTCAAGCAGAATCTGTTCTATTGGGGAGTGCCCCGGATACTCCAGTATCCCTGCATTGTTGGGGCTTCCAGTTGGGCGGAGGTCAAGGAGGAAAAGAAGGCGGCCATCGTGAAGGATACGGCCAAGCTTGCGGCGCGTCTTGCCCGGATGGCAGGCAACGTGAAGCCTGGCTTGAAAACCCGGTTTATGTTTACCGTTATGCGTTTGAACCAGAAGCGCAATGATTGGAACCCTTTGGACAAGGAGCATTGGGAACGGCAGGGCTGGCTGGGCAGGAAACGGCCTTGGTAGGCTGAAGCGGGGGTCATGTTCCGGATTATGTTGAATATACTGGAAGAATGGAGTTTTCTCTTATAGAATGAGGACATCTCCATTGATCCGGCAAACAGACAAATCCATGGCAAAGGACTGATCCCATTGTTGAAGATATCACATTCTGTGTTTGTCAATCAGGCAGGGTATCCGCTGAAAGGGCCCAAGGTGTTTAGCGCAGCGGAAGCAGGCGGGTTCGAACTGGTGGAAGCAGGGTCAGGGCAGGTGCTGTATGATGGGGCCATGTCTCCGCTGAAGGAAGACCGTCCCTCCGGGCTGGCCGTTGCCAAAGGGGATTTTTCCGGGTTTGAAGCGGCCGGTCGTTTCTTCCTTCGGATGAAGGAGTCCGGCGCTATATCGACGGAGTTTGCCGTTGGGGAGCGCCCTTATGCCGCCTTGGAAAAGGCGCTGCTCAAGTGCTTTTACTTCCAGCGCTGCGGTATGGAGCTGACGGCGGAATATGCCGGGCCATGGTCCCATGGCGCCTGCCATCTGGCGGAGGCCCATGTGCACGGGAATCCGGAGGAGCGGTATCCCCAGGCCGGCGGCTGGCATGATGCGGGGGATTACGGGAAATACACCGTCGCCGCCGTGAAAGCGGTTGCGGACTTGCTGCTGGCTTATGAGCGGTTTCCCGGTGCATTCGCGGAGCCCGTGGGCATCCCCAACTCCGGGGGGCTGCCGGATGTGCTGGCAGAGGTGAAGTACGAGCTGGAATTTTTGCTGCTTATGCAGCGGCCGGACGGGGAGGTTTACCATAAGGTGACTACGGCGGAGTTTCCGCCCTATGACTGCATGCCCGAGCTTGATGTGGCGGAGCTGATCTTCTCCCCGGTATCGGACACGGCCACCGCCTCTTTCGCTGCGGGTATGGCCCTTGCAGCACGGATTTACCGCGATGCAGAGCCGGAGCTTGCGGAACGTTGCGCGGAGGCGGCCAAGCGGGCATGGCGGAGCCTGCAGGGACGGCCTGCAGCCGAGGGCTTCCGCAATCCCCCCGGCATTATTACGGGGGAATACGGAGACAAAAGCAGTGACGACGAGCTGTATTGGGCGGCTGCGGAGCTGTTCCGGCTCACAGGCGAAGCGGAGTATCTGCAGGCGGCGGAGATCAAGCTGGCTGCAGGCTGGGAGAGCTGGACAACCATTCGGGGCAACGCTCTCCTGTGCAGGCTGGGTTGGGCTTATACCGCGGGGTATGGCACGTTGAGTCTGCTGGATGCCGGACCCGGCCTGGTGCCGGAAGCTCTCCGCGCAAAGCTCCTTAGCGCCTGGATCGCGGAGGCGGAGGAGTACGCGGAGCGCAGCGCCGCCGACGGCTTCGGCATTTCCCTGCTGCCGGAGGAGTATATCTGGGGCAGCAATATGCTGGTGCTGAACCGGGCCATGGTGCTGATCACCGCCGAGGGGATGACCGGCGACAAGCGCTTCGGCCGGGCGGCGTTGGCCCACTGGGACTACCTCTTGGGACGCAATGTGCTGGGGTATTGTTATGTAACCGGCTTTGGCGCCAAGCAGGTGCTGTACCCCCATCACAGGCCCTCCGAAGGAGACGGCGTCGCCGAGCCGGTGCCAGGTATGGTGGCAGGCGGCCCCAATGTGCGCCTGCAGGACGAGACGGCTGTCGCCTTGCTGACCGGGGCCGCCCCCGCCGCCTGTTATGTGGACCATATGGAGAGTTATTCCACCAACGAAATGACCATCTACTGGAACTCGCCGGCCGTGTTTGTGGCCGCGTACGCCGGCCGTATGTAGTGACGGCCCCCTGTCACGGTACAGGTCCAAATGCAAACGTGCAGTTAAAATCCGCGGGCCAGCCGTGAATGCGGGGCCATCCTGCAAATATGCAGTTATTTGGGGCCGGTGGCGGGGAAATCCCCGTAAGGGGCCAAAATAACTGCACTTTTGCAGGGAGAGGCGCCTTCAGCAGGCGGAAGCAGAACGTTAACTGCACTTTTGCATGGTGCGCAGCGGGTGCAGTCTGCTGCGGTCCGCTAGAATGCTGCCGTCCACGGGAATTGCTGCGTGTTGCTGCAAGTTGATGCAGTTGGCGTGCGCGCCCCGGTCGGCTATGCAGTACGCAAGGCGGCTGAGCCCGGTAGCAGACTGCTATAGTCCGTAAACAGTCCGCCGCCTGCCACCACCGGCTTATGGCCGGCTAGGCCGGACCCTTATGGTCCATCAGGGTCCCTAATGTGTCCGGACCATCGTAGCCCAGGATGGTCTACTAGCGCCAGGTCCGCTGCGGCCTGCCGGAGGGACTGCACACGGCCGGGCACCCACCCGCCCGACTGAGGATAAGCCCGCCCTAGGTCCGGCTGTCAAGAGCGGAGCGCCGCTTCCAGCCGGGCCCTGTTGGCTAACAGGCCCGGATCCTCCGGCAAATAATGGAGCGCCAGCTCATTATGCCGGAAGGCGGTGCGGGCATCGCCCAGCCGCAGGCTTACCGCGGTCAGGCGGACATGGGGCAGCCAGCTCAGCGCCGCCGGCGATACCGGCCGCAGCCCCGTGTCCAAGCCTCTCACCGCGATGGCCTGGGTGTACCAATATGCTGCTGTAGCCCAGTCAGCCCGCTCCTCGAACCACTCGCCCAGCTGGCAGCAAAAATCCGCCTGGGGCGCTCCATAATGGAAGGAGCCCAGCAGGCTGTCCAGGCGGCTGCGCGCATCCCCCAGCCGCCTGTAGCAGTCGGCCAGCCGGAAGCAGGCGATGAGCCGGTCCTCCCGGTAGCCCGACGGCTCCTGCAGCAGCTTCCGGTAGCCTTGGGCTGCCAGCCCATATTTGCCCCGCTCAAAGCAGAGGTTGGCGTACCAGAACAGCCTTCTTCCGGTTACACCCGGCTCCTCGGCAATCCACCGGCGCAGTATCCGCAGATTGCGGCGGTTATGCCCTTCCGGACGGATATGCCGGATCATGGCATCTGCAGAAATAATTTCCCCCTCCCGGGGAAATTCCAGATACTCATGCACCCGGCCGGTCCAGCGGCAGCCGGATTCCCGGCGCACCAGCCGCAGCCTGCGGTCGGCAACCAGCGGACGCCCGGCAGGGTCCTCCGCCAGACAATAGGGCAGCACCACTCCAGATACCGGCGGGCCCAGCTCCGCCTTCAGAGCCAGCAGCCTCCGCCGGTCCTCCTCCGCGATCCGGTCATCCGCATCCAGCCACAGAATATAGTCTCCGCCGGCCAGACTGAAGGAATAATTCCGCGCTGCCGCAAAATCATCTCTCCAGTCAAACGGTACAACTCTGCCTTCATACTGCTCCGCCACCCGGCGGGTGCCATCCACCGACCCGGTATCCACAATAATGATCTCATCGGCAATCCCCTGAACCGATGCCAGGCAGGCGCCCAGCGTCTCCTCCTCATCCCGCACGATCATACACAGGCTGATGGTTGCACTCACATGCTCCGGCCTCCTCCGTCTTACTCTCCTTGATTCAAGCCTGCCGTTCCGCTACCCCCGTAAAGGGCAACCCTGCCGCCACGGCAGGCTTTGGTGGCATTGCGGGTATCGAACACCAGCCGCGCATGGTCCACCAGCTGCTGATAATCCACTGCCGTATGATCCGTGGCGATGACCACAATGTCCGCATGGTCCCATAAGTCCGGTCCCGCCTCTTCGGACTCATAAACCTCCCCCGCTACCCGGCAAACGGGTACATGGGGATCATGGTAGACCACCTTCGCCCTTTTCTCCAGCAGATGCTCCATGAGCTCCAAGGAAGGAGATTCCCGCACATCATCCGTATCCTTCTTGTAGGCCATGCCGCAGATGACCACCTTGGCCTCCTCGAGCACTTTTCCGTCTGCTTCCAGCAGCGACATGATACGTGCAGTCAACCGTTCGGGCATACTTCGGTGCAGCTCATCCGCCAGCTCAATGAACTTCAACCGGACGCCCAGCCGCTCCGCTTTCCATGACAAATATAGAGGATCAATGGGAATACAATGGCCGCCTACACCCGGTCCCGGATAAAAAGGCATAAACCCGAAGGGTTTGGTCGCCGCCGCATCCACCACCTCCCAGATGCTGACGCCCATCCGCTCGCACAACGCAGCCAGCTCATTCACCAGTCCGATGTTGACACTGCGGAAGGTATTCTCCAGAAGCTTCGCCAGCTCGGCGGCTTCATTGGAGCTGACAGGCACGACCCGCTCGAATACCGTTCGATAAAAAGCCCGGCCCGCTTCCAGGCAAGCCGGAGTGCTCCCTCCAATTACCTTAGGGGTGGCATGCAAGGAAAACTGCCGGTTCCCCGGATCAACCCGCTCCGGCGAAAAACAGACATAAAAATCCTGCCCAGCCTGCCAGTCCAGCTCCTCCTCAATCCGTCGGCGCAGCAAAAGCTCGGTTGTCCCCGGGTAAGTGGTGCTTTCCAGAATAATTAGCGTACCCCTCTTGATATGCCGGACAAGCTGATCCACGGCCGCCTCAATGTAAGAGGTATCCGGCTGCCTGTTCCCGTCAAGAGGAGTTGGCACACACAGCACGGCAATGTCAGCCTGGCCCAACACGGCATAATCCGCAGTTGGACGGATAGCTCCATAACCGGTCCACAATCCCAGCTCTCTTCCGTCCACATCGAGTATATAGGAGACGCCGGATTTCAGCTTCTCTATTTTATTCGGGTCGGTATCGATTCCGTGCACGGTATATCCCGCCCGGACAATCTCCATGGACAGGGGCAGTCCCACATACCCCATCCCGATAACAGCTACCTCTGCAGCGCGTTTTTGTATTCCGGCAAGCAGCTCCACGTCGTCTCCTCCTTTATGTCCTTACGCTACGCCCGGGCAACTTATTGCGGGGTCATAAACTGGCTGAGCACCTGTTTCATTTCTTCGGATGAAAGAAGGTCCTTCTTGCCTAACCTCTTCACGGACACATTGGAATTGTGAATGACATTCACATAGTTCCGCCCCGGCAATACCTCGTGGGGGAGCAGGATCACATTTTTGTGTCCGCCCCCGTTGGGAATTTGCACCCGGTAGCCCGAAAGAAAATCGGGAACTGCATAAACAAAGGTATAAAAGGACAAACACGGATGGTAGGACCTCTCCATCAGACCATTCACTTTGTCCCACGTATACCCGTGAGTGTTCACCAGCGCTACCGTTCCCGGTTTCGGCTTGTAACCGTGAAGCTGCTGAACGAAGCTCTCATGGTACAGATCGTCCGAGTCAATCCGGGCTACATACAGCTCCTGAGCTCCTTGTACATAGGCCTCCATCCGGCGTTTGCTATCTATACTGGTGCCGAACTGGACGTTAGCCGGCAGCGGCTCATATTGGCCCAGAATCTCCTCCACGATCTCGCTGCAGCCTCCCGCCAGCTTGACGACCGCCAGGAAGTTCTGATTGGATTGTTTTTTCAGGCTTCTTAGAGTCAGGCTCTGGAAGATACCAATCCGTTCCTCCAGCCATTTGCGTGTCAGCCGGTCCGGATTCATACCATAATTGTTAAAATTGATTTCAATGACCACATTTCGCTTCATCCCTTTGCCTCCTTTAGGTCTGTACAATAGTCAACCTATGTAAACCCTCCGCAAAATTACACGTACAAAGGACCAGCAGGCCGGAAATCGAGGCGGATTTCCCGCCCAAATAAAGATCACCCGGTCCATTTGAAGATCACCAGGTCCGTTTCTCCTATTCAAACAGCCTTCAACCACGGGGGGCTGAAGGCTGAACTCCCTATGGACCCCCTTGGACGGGTTTGGACCTGCCGGACACATTCAGCCGGAAGTCATAAACTCGCTTAGTACCTGCTCCATTTCCTGGGGAGTAAGAAAATCCTTGCTGCGGATTCTTTTGGCCGAGCTGTTGGTGGAATGAATGATATTGACATAATTGCGGTGTGCAAGGATCTCATGTGGCAGGTCAATGACATTACCGTGTGTCCCTCTTCCTGGAATCTTTACTCTGTACCCGGCCAGATATTCCGGAACAGAATAGATGAAGGTATAGAACTGCGGAGAAAAGTGATAGTCCCGGGCCATGACGCCATCCACCATATTCCACATATACCCGTAGCAATTCACCAATGCCACTGTCTCCGGCTGGGGCTTGTAATCGTAGAGCTGCTGGACGAAGGTTTCGTGATAGAGATCATCGGAGTCAATGCGGGCCACATACAGCTCCTTTGCCTCTTTGGCGTAATCCATGATCATCCGGTCAGTTTCCGTCATGGTTCCGAACCGGATATTATCCGGCAGCGGCTCCTGGCCGGCCAGAATATCCTCCACCATCTCCGTACACCCCTCCGCCAGCTTCAATACCACCAGAAAATTCGGGTTGGTTTGTTTCTTCAGGCTTCTCAGGGTCAGGCTCCGGAAAAGAGCGATCCGGTCTTCCAGCCATTGGCGGCTCAACCGGTCGGGGTTGATTCCCATATTGTTAAAGTGGATCGCAATCACTACTTTTCTTTGCATGGTAGCGCCTCCTTTTAGGGCTGTACACAGTCAACCTATGTAAGCTCCCCGTAAAGTTACACGGACAAGGAACCACTCTCCCGTAAATCAGGACGGATTCCCCGCCTAAATTCAGGGGGAATCCAATAATTCAATTGTCGGGGGGCATACACATAAAGCAGATAGTCCCAGAAAGGAGAATTGATTTTCTGTGAACAGCATTCCATTAACGACGACGCAGGTCCTGGACCGGCTGCAGCTGGCCTTGGAGAAACGCCGTCCCTTCTCGCTGGTGCGGATCGGGGACGGGGAGAATCTCGTTCTGGCCCAAAATTCGGTTTTCCCGATGGACTTCGTTTTGAAGGAGCGGTGGGCTATCAAGGCCAACCGGGGGCAAAAGGGGCTGCAGCTGCCCAATCTCCCCTTGCGCGACGCTGTCAAGGATGCGGTGGCAAAAGCGGATGTAGTGGGAATTTTGCCTCACGAAGACACCTCCATTATTGCTCCCGCCTATCTCAAACGGCAGCTGACGGATCAGGTATTCCAGATATACGGGTTGAAGCCCAAAGCTGTCTGTGACGCCCGGATTAACCGGGAAATGCTGTTTACCCAGCAATTCTGGACGGTGGTAACCCCCTGGCGGATCGTTCTGGTGACCCGGCATCCGGAGCAACTGAAAGAGACGCTTATGGCACCTCCTTACCGCCTGAATATTGTCCACACCCTCTCTTTTGGGGATTACAGCCAAATGGACACCACCCTGGATTGGCTCAAACAAAACCGGGACGCCTTCGACCTGGCCTTGTTCAGCTGCGGTGTTAATGCCGTGGTGCTTGCCCAAAGGACCGCCGAGCTCACAGGGAAAGCCGCCCTGGATTTCGGCAAAGCAGGCAATATTATTCTGAAGGGAACACCCAATTAACCACCTCCCCCTCAAAAAAGCCTTCAACCGCTGATGCGGTTGAAGGCTTTTCATGTAAAGTCCGTTATCTTGCGGTGGCGATGCCATAAAAGTCTTCCGGACCGCGCCGGACTGTTGTGGATACGCCGGCAATGTA
>JAEWMH010000087.1 GCA_023393235.1 Bacillota bacterium
GCGGCAGGCAGGGCCTGCCAGCATCACCTGCTGCTGCTCCTTGTTGAAGTTCAGCAGGAATACATATTCCTCCGGCCCGTTGACGCGTACCTGGGCGGTGACGCCATCCGGCAGACGGGTGCCTGTGGCGCGGCGCAGTCCTGCGGTATTGATCAGCGAGGCATACAATGCTTCATGGAAAGCCGCCTCCATACGGGCCGCCAGATAATACGCCTTGCCTTGTCCCCGCAGGCTCACCGTCAGCGCCGGCATGCCCGCATAGAAATCCTCCTTATAGACGGCCAGCGTCTCCGCCCCTTCCGGGTGGATCCGCTCGCACAGCTCGGAGCAGGCGTATTCCCCGGAAAGTCCAAGTCCGTTGCCGTCCAGCAGTGAAATCCTATTGGTCTCCCCATCCTGCAGCCCGTCGATCTCCTCCGCCCATATGCCGAGAAGCCTCCGCAGAGGACCGGGAAATCCTCCCGTATGGCACAGGTCGGATTCCCCAACGATGCCGGACCAATAGGTAACTACCAGGATGCCTCCCGCTTCCACGAAGCGCTCTAGCTTCGACGCTGTTTCTTCCCGGCACAGATAGAGCATGGGCGCCACAATCAGCCGGTAAGCGGAGAAATCGGAGCCGGCTCCCGCCACGTCCACGGCAACACCATGCTGCCAGAACGGACGGTAGTGGGCATACAGGGTCTCCTCGTAATGCAGGCCGCCATTGCGGGGCCCCTGGGCATTCTCCACCGCCCACTTGTTGTCCCAATCGAACAGAATGGCGGCTTTCGCCTCCCTACCCGACCCTGTCACAGCCGCCAGACGCTTCATCGCTGCACCCAGCTCCGCCACCTCGCGGAACACCCGGGTATCCTCCCGGCCGGCATGGTCCACCACAGCGCCGTGGAATTTCTCGCTGGCGCCCCGGCTTTTCCGCCACTGGAAATATTGCACCGCATCAGCGCCGTGGGCGATGGCCTGAAGGGAAGACAAACGGTGCAAGCCCGGCCGCTTGAGCTTGCTTGCGGGCTGCCAGTTAGTGGTGCTGGGGGTGCTTTCCATCAGCACAAAAGGCCTGCCCTTCATGGAGCGGAGCAGGTCATGCTGGAAGGAAACGGCCAGCGCCGCTTCGCTGTCATCCTTTTTTTCATGCCAGGCGGGATAGGAGTCCCAGGAGAGAACGTCCAAATGCCGGGCAAAGCGCCGGTAATCCAGGCCGTCATACAGTCCCATCATGTTGGTAGTGATGGGCAGCTCCGGATTGGCCTTGCGCAGCGGCTCCATCTCATGCAGGCAGAAGTCTACGGTACGGTCGGTAACAAACCGCCGCCAGTCCAGATTCATCCCGTGCAGGATGTGCTCGCCGTGGGGAGCCGGGGATTCGATCTGATGCCAATCCGTGTAGGTGCGGGACCAGAAGGCAGTCCACCATGCTTTGTTGAGAGCATCCAAAGAGCCGTAGCGGTTCTGCAGCCAAAGGCGGAACTCATCCTGACACAGAGTGCAGTGGCATTCCCCGCCATATTCGTTGGATACATGCCAGCCCAAGACCGCCGGATGCCGGGCATAACGCTCCGCCAGCCGTCCGTTGATCTCCGTAACCTTTTGCCGGTATACCGGTGAGGTGTAGCAATGGTTGTGGCGTATGCCGAATAAACGGCGCACCCGGTCCGGGCCCACCCGCATCACCTCGGGATAGTGGGCCGCGAGCCAGGGGGGTCTGGCCCCGCTGGGGGTGGCCAGCCAAACCTTCAGACCGCCTGCCGCCAGCCGTTCCAGGGTCTCGTCCAGCCAGCCGAAGGTGAAAACACCCTCCTCCCGCTCCAGTGCCGCCCAGGCGAAGATGCCCACGGCCATCACATTGCAGGACGCCTGGCACATGAGCCGGATATCCTCCTGCAGCACCTCCGGTTCATCCAGCCACTGCTCAGGATTATAGTCAGCACCGTGCAGAAGGACCGCCGGCTTAAAGCGGAGCAAATCATGCTTCTTGTCCATCCTCCCTTATCTCCCTTCAGGTTGCATGTTAACACCTTCAGTGTAAGGGGAGCGGCAGCGGAAGAACCACTGTCGATTGGAGCGATCCATTAAGGGCCGGCTATGATTTTGGCGAATAACTGTCCTTCAATCCGCCTTCTGTTTAAGCTCCGACAAAAGCTCCGTTACCATAGCGCCCAGCCGGACGCTGATCTCCGCCCGGAGGGCCTCCCGCATGATTCCGAAACGGTCCTCGTAGCCTCTGCAGATGAAGCGGTAATACAGCACGTTATCCGCCTGCTCGTCGGTAGTCATCCTCAGGTTCCGCTTCTTCATCTCCCGCTGCAGCGCATACAGCTCCCGGCTGATCCGGTTCAGCACCAGCTGGGTGACAGCTGTGTACAGCTTCTTGAAGAGGTGGGGGGACAGGCCGATCTCCTCCAGGCTGCGCTCCACCATAATCTGCATGTTCTTCAGCACCACCGAATCCCGCACAAGTGTGAACTCCTCAGCGGTAGGCCGGGTCCCCGCCGGCTCATGGCGCCGGTCATACTGCTCCTGATGCTCGGTCAACAGCATTTTCGAATTCCACCTTTCATTTCCGTCCAGCCGGCTCATCGGTAATGACCCCCGATCTGCTCCGCCCGCTCCTTGGCTACTCCACTGTCCAGGAAGGAGGAGGCCCGCACAATAGCGGCGCTGCCGTATTGGTCCTTAATGGAGTCCAGCGTACGCTCCAGCCGGTACAGGCGGGTGCGGTCGGCGAACAGCGTCAATTGGTCCGTGTCATCCGGCGACAGGTCCGTAAGCATCACCATGAGCCTGGTCACCGGCAAACCGCCCCAATGCCGCCGGAACAGCGCCAGCACCGCCTCCGCCGTCTCATGGGTCAGCGAGGTGGGCTGGGGCAGCGTCATCTGCCGCTGGAAGCCGCCGTTGCGCTCCCCGTCCGTTTCCACCGCACCCACCGCGATGACCCGTCCCATCTGCCCATGCCGCCGGGCTCTGCGGCAGACCTCCACAACCAGCTCCAGAAGCACCACCTCAATATCCTCCCGGTTTTTGTACAGGCTGGCCCGCAGCGCCTTGCCGTGGCTGATGCCCTTCAGCGGCTTGCGGATGCTGGGCACGACAGGGCTCGGATCGATGCCCCGGGCCGTCTGCCAATAATACTCCGCCTGGATGTCGCTTTGTTTGCCCATTTCGCTGCGCAGCCGGCGTTTGAAGTCCGCCAGCTCCAACCGGGCGATATCCCCGATCAAAGGAAGGCCCATCCTCATAAAATGCCGCGTCATCCGGGAGGCGGTCATAAACATATGGTGGACCGGCAGGGGCCACAGCGCCTCCTCCAGATTGGCGGCATCCAGCCGGAACAGCCCTTCGGGGTTGCGCTTGGCGAAGTTGTCCGTGGCCATCTTGGCCAGGATCTTCGTCGGGCCGATGCCCACCCGGCACCACACGCCTGTAGACAGCAGGATGCGGGTTTGAATCTCCCGGGCCAAGGACTCGGCGGAGCCGAACAGGGCCAAGGAGCCCGTTACGTCGAGAAACTGCTCGTCGATGGAATACGGCTCCACCTGATCCGTGTAGCATTCGAAAATCCCGGTGAGCAATAGGGATACCTGGATGTACCGGTGCATCCGGGGACGGATCACCACCAGCTCCGGGCATTTGCTCCGGGCCTGGTTGATCCGCTCCGCCGTGGTCACCCCCTTCTTCTTGGCGACAGGACATGCGGCCAGAATAATCCCTGACGGGCGCTCGGGATCGCCGATGGCTACCGGGCAGCCGGCCAGCTCGGGCCTTCCCGTCTTTTCCACGCTGGCATAGAAGGATTGGGCGTCAATGAGGAATATGGTGCGGTCTTCTGCTGCTTGCTGCACAATGATGTTCGCCTCCCCAATTTCCGCAATGCGGCTTCTGCTTCGGATAGAGAATATATGTTCTTATTATATACACGAACGCACATTCGTGTGCAAGAGGAAAATGAAGCCATGAAAAAAAGCAGCCCGCGGCAGGCTGCTTCCAGTCTAATTCTGTAAGATTCCCCGCTCGAGGGCCAGGGCTACCGCCTGCGGCCGGGAATCCACCCCCAGCTTGTTGTAAATACTGGTCAGATGGGCCTTGACCGTCCGTTCGGCAATCCCCAGCTCATAGGCGATTTCCTTGCTTTTAAACCCCCGGGCCACACATTGAAGAATGTAAGTTTCCCGCTCGCTGAGGGGTCCCGCGCCGGACGCGGCGGGTTTGGCCGCCTCCTGCTGCTGCATCCGGGCATTCATGACACGCTCCATAATATCCGCCGACAGCAGCGTTTCGCCGCGTACAGCCGATTCGATATTCCGGAACAGATTCTCCCGGCCGGTATCCTTCAGCAGGTACCCTTTGGCCCCCAGCGCCAAACCCTTGATCATCAGCTCATCCTCGTTGTAGGTGGTCAGGATAATGACCGGTATGGGGTTATTCCTCCGTTTCAGCTCCTCCATCGCCTGCAGGCCGGACATCACCGGCATGTTCAGGTCCATCAGGATCACATCCGGCTTAACGGCATCCACCAGCTCCAGGGCCTGCTGGCCATTTTCCGCCTCGCCGGCAATCCGGAACTGCTCCCCCGTTTCCAAAATCAGCTTCAAGCCTTCCCTGACCACCAAATGGTCATCCACAATCATTATATTGTACTGGCTCATGGTTTCTCACTTTCATCCAATGGTATGGTGACCTGCATCGCCGTTCCTTTTCCCGTGCTGGACACCGTCATGTCCCCGCCCATCAGCCTGGCCCGCTCCCGTATGCCCAGAAGGCCGTAGTGGCCTGCGTCCTTGCCGATATCCGCCGCCTGAAAGCCTTTGCCGTTGTCCGTAATTTCTATCTGCAGCACACCGTTCCGGTCGGACAGCCCAAGCCGGACCTCGCTGGCCCTGGCATGCCGGGCGATATTGGTGAAGCCCTCCCTCACCATATGCAGGCTGTGCTCCATCACAAGTCCGGATATTGGCCGTGTGAGCTTCACCTCCGCTTCGACCGGAATTCCGGTAGCCTCACGGAAATGGCGCACCTCCTCCGCCACCGCTTCCCGAAAATCCAGATCGGGGCCGGATTTGCGCCGCAGGTCATCAATCGCTCTCCGCGCTTCGGCCAAGGTCCGCCGTGCCTGCTGCTGGGCTTGTCTGACAATCCCCTGGGCCCGCTCCCCGTTCCCCTGGGTCATGTGGGCATCCGCAGCTTCCAGCTGCATGATCATCCCCGCCACTCCCTGCGCCAGCGTGTCGTGGAGATCCCGGGCCATCCGCTGCCGCTCATTGGACAGGGTCAGCTCCTCCACCTTGGAATGGGCCTCCTCGAGCTCATGCAGGAAGCTCTGGATGCGCAGCCGCTCCTGGACCTGGCGGAAGAATAAGATCCCGTACGCAATGACGATAATCAGCATCAATGCAAAAAGCGGTAAAAACACGATCAGCTCACCTGTATCATGGATGGTCAAGGCCGCATCAAAAAACAGGAAAAGGCTGATGACGGAAACAAACAGAATGCGCTTGAGCCGGAAGGAAAAGCCCAGACTCTGGGCAATCATCACCGGAAGCAGCCCGATGAGCACCACCTGGTAGCCTCCCGGCATCAGAATGGCGCACAGATAGATCAGCACAGCCTGGATAGAAAAATAAAACCAGTATTGTTTTGCGGTGACCCGGTATACATTCCAATGCAGCAAAACATGAACCGTAAACAAGCCGGTAAACACACAAGCCTGCAAGATCAGGGGTTCATTCAGAAATTGCAGGATCACCGTCCCCACATAAACCATGGATACCCAAATCAATATCGGCAGTCTGGTGGCGAACAGGTCGTGGATGGTGTCCAGGCCCGGAGTTTTTTTATTCAAAGGATCGTCCCTCCTTCTCCCATTATAAGGCCCTTCCTCCTCTCGGGAAAAGAGCTTGCCGGAATTCCCTTCGGAAGGGGCCGGCCCCCACGAAAACAGCCGCTCCCTATAGAGCGGCTGTCCCACAATATCTGCAAGCGGTTCTTACCATCCCTGCTTAATAAGCCGTCCAACCGCCGTCTGCTGCAAGAATCGCACCGTTGACAAACTTGGAATCCTCCGAGGCCAAAAACAGGGCGACCGCTGCAATATCCATGGGGTCCGTCGGCTCCGACCGCTGGGTGCCGTAGCTTTCCTGGAAGATCTTCAGACCGGCCATATCCGGATCGGTAGTGGCGATGTTGGTTTTGACCGCTCCGGGAGCAATGGCATTGCAGCGGATGCCGGATTTGGCGTACATGAAGCCGACGTTTTTGGTCAAACCCGCCAGACCGTGTTTGGAGGAGGTGTATGCCACTCCGCCCTTGCCGCCGGTGATGCTTGCCGATGAGCCCACATTAATAATAACGCCGCTTTTTTGGGCCAGCATAAGGGGGATGGCCTTGCGGATGGCGCGCATGGGACCGGTTAGGTTTACGGCCAGGACCTTTTCCCACAGCTCATCCTCCACCGACTCAATCATCCGGAAGCCGTCCATGATGCCCGCATTATTGACGAGAATATCTACACTCCCGAAGGTATGGACCGCTGTATCGATCATCCGCCCGATATCCTCTTCCTTGGTTACATCCGCTACCACGCCCTCTGCCTTCCCTCCGGCATTCCGGATACCGTCCACCACAGCGGAGATCTTCTCCATATTCAGATCCGCCACCACCACCTTGGCGCCCTGCGCCGCAAACAATTCCGCAATGGCCCTGCCCATACCTGAAGCGGCCCCTGTAACCACCGCTGTTTTATGCTCCAATTTCATCCTTGATCCCTCCATTTTGTCCGAAAATCGTAAGCTCCCTTTCCCAAACCTTCCACTCTTAACCTACCCCAATCATTGACTTTTGATTGCAGGACGGGGACAAGGGTCAGACGTACGATCAGGGCATCGAACAGCACTCCGAAGGCCAGCGCCAGTCCCATGGACTTGACAATGGCATCCTCATCGAAGTTGAAGCTGGCATAATAAAGAGATCATAATGAGACCCGCAACCAGAACAGGCAGCGGATATTGGGTTAGCCATCTGTCCTAATCCCTCCGTATGTGTAAATCTGTTTATCTGCTATCCATCATAACCTGCGGCTTCAGATGGGATAACGTCCGGAAGGGCATGCCCTTTTGGGCAAATGGGGCAAAAGGGCAAATAAAAAAACCGCGCCGGAAGCCAAGGCTTCGATGCGGGTGTTCAGGTTAGGCGGTTTTGAAATAAGCAACGGAATCGTTCAGGACCTTCACCACGGCCATCAGTTCCTCGGAGGAGGCCGCGATGTTCTCCATCATGGCCAGCTGCTCCTCAGTTGCAGCCGCCACACCCTGGGACTTCATCAGGATATGGCCGGAGCCGGTAACAGCGGTTTCCATGGTAGCGGATATTTCCTCGGAGCTGGCCGACATCTCTTGGGCAATGGCGGAGGTTTCGTGGATTTGCTCCACCATTTCCTGGACGGACTGCAGAATGGTCTGGAAGCTGGCGCTAACCTCCTGCATCATCCGGGAGCCTGCTCCCGCTTCATCCTTGGTGGTGCCCATGGCGTGGGAGACACGTCCGATCTCCTGGCGGGTTTCCTGAATCAGCCCGTTGATGCCGTCGGCAGATTCAATGGACTGGCTGGCCAGCTTGCGGATTTCGTTGGCAACTACGCTGAACCCTCTTCCGTGCTCCCCGGCCCGTGCAGCTTCAATAGAAGCATTCAGGGATAGCAGATTGGTCTGGTTGGCGAAGGTGGTGATGCTGTCGGCAATCTCGCCGATCTGATCGGACTTGCGGGACAAGGCCAGCACGCTGTCCGACAGCTGGTTTACTGCCCCCAGGATATTGCCGATCTGCAGCTGAAGCTGCTCCAAGAGCTGGGTACCGGTTTGGGCATGATGCGAGGTCAGGGAGGATTGCTCGGCCATGACGCTGGCATTTTCGGCCACACGCTGGATGCCTACGGACATTTCCTCCACTACTTTGCTTGTTTCCACGCTGCTTCGGGTTTGTGTCTCCACATCCTCCGTCATTTCCTGGATGCTGGCAGCCACATGCTCCGCAGCGGCGGCGGATTCCTTAGAGGAGCTGGACAATTCAGTGGACGCGTCCTGCACAAACTGGGTGTTGGTAGCAATTACGCCGATAAGCTCCTTCATCTTGACCGCCATCACGTCGACCGATTGGTTGATCTGTCCCAGCTCGTCGCGGGCATACCGGCTTCTCGCTTCATGGCGGAGATCCCCTGCCGCTACATTCCGGGTGACGGCGGCAATTCTGCGGATGGTGGTCATGATGTGCCGGATTACACCCAGGCCCGCCACCAGCAGAATAACCACGATAATCCCGACGCAGATATAGACCATACGGGCCATCTCTTCATTACTTGTACGGATGGTGGTGATGCTGGTTTGGGCATAATCGTCGAGAATTTCACCGATTTCATTTAGCCGTCCCCGGCCTTCCTCGAAGACCGCCATATGTTTGGCGTCATTGATAGCCCCGCTTTGGAGCCGGGCGGATTGAGCCACGCTGCTTGCCGTTTGGGCCCATTGATCAAATTGGGTATGAAAGCCGGCCAAATTTTGCTCCACTGACTGGTTAGTGCTGCTGTGGCTCTCACCCAGAAGGTTATGACTGGTCATAATTTCGGTTGCCTGCTTGATCCGGTCATTGGTCTGGTCAATATTCTCCTGCAGCGCATCCAGCTCCCGGGTGCGTTCGTCGGCGCTTAATGCGCCGGAGACCAGAAGCTGATAGGCGGTTAGGGCCTGATACATATCCCGGTCGGCATTGAGCACCAGCGAGGTGCTTTTATTGGTCACATCATACAGCGAGGTGGATAGGCTGCCGGTATCATTTTGGTTTTGATTCAGCAGGAAAAGGCTGGTGAGCACATACATAAGAGAGGGAATCAGAAGAAGCAGAATCAGTCGGACTCGGATGGAAAGCAATTTTGTCATAGTCATCAGGCCTCCACATACAATTACGGTGCCTGAAATATATCGGAAGAACGATTCCAATATATTATAGACGGCAAACAACCGGTTCCGCTGTTTGCCGCCAACTGCAAATAATCCCCACCTGTTTGTGCAAGGACTTAAAAATTTGGAAAAATTTCCGATATTATTAAAGGAAAGGTCAATCCGAAGGAGGAACAGTCTTGGAAATCACAAACAGCATCCCCTTTTCCATACCGAAGCTGTATCATGCCACCAAACAGTCCCTGGAAGCCGGCCAATCGAAGGAACAATTGGTTGGGTTGCCCAACGATACGGTAAGCATCAGCCCAGAGGGCAGGCAATTGGCGGCGGATGCCATAACCCATGAACCGGCCAAGTATTACGGTACGGCTGAGACCAACGGCAGCTTGACCGATTTGCTGGCGGACAAGGACCCGAAGGTGGGCAAGGCCGTATATACCATTATCCAATCCAATTTTATACCCGACGGCACCGTTTCGGACGGGGAGGACCGGGCGGCACTGCTGGAGGCGGGTTTGACCCAGGCGCAATATATTGCCGACCATTATATGAACGGTGAGGAACGCGGCCAATTTATGGACACAATGAACCAAATTGCCGCCATCGCCAAAACCAGAACCGTTGACCCTGCGACAGGCCAGGCTTCCTATACTACACCTGCCGATAAGCCTGCCGGCGCACCGGAGGATTATGTCAACGCCGGTGACCTAATGAAGCGCTTTGAGCCGGACACCTACACCAAGCTGCAGGAAGCGATAACCGGCGGCGGGGATTGGGGCAGCATTCTGATCGGCTTTGCCAAGGGGGTACCGCAGCATCCGGATTGGACGGAAACCTACCTGAAGGAACAGAAAGAGCTGTCGGCCAGTCTGAAAAGCACCACACATGCCAACCGTTTTGAAGGTGCGGATACGTCGGATTTGGCTGCTTTCACTCAAGGAATGCGCCAAAAAATCCAAAATACCATTTCTGGGAACCGGGATTTGCTTAGCCGGAATTTGCAGTATTTTGCCCATATTCTGAAGTGACCGGAGACCGGCCCCCATGGGCGGGTCTTTTTTGTGCTGCTTCTGCCGAATAAGAGTTACCAAACTTGACAACACCGCGAACTTTACCCGGAATAAGCTCCTTCACCTCATAATTATGGTATACTGGTTAACGTTTTGTTTATATCTTACCGGATGAGGAGCGATCGCCATGAGTGAAAAAAATAATTCGCAGGCTATCCTGCACTTCTGGCACGGAACGAAGTTCCAACTGATTGGTCTTGGACTCGCTGTCGGTTTGGCGGCAGGCATTGTAGTAGTGCTTTACCGCTACGTCATTGAATTAAGCCTGGAGTTCTCTCTGGAGGTCTATGAATATCTGAGAGAACGACCTTTGTACATTCCCCTTTGGTTTGCTGTCCTGGCATTATGTGGCTGGCTGACAGGCTGGATCGTTAAGCAGAACCCCATTGTATCGGGAAGCGGTATTCCTCAGGTCAAAGGAGTATTGCAGCGGAGGCTGGCAATGAATTGGTGGAAAACCGTGCTGGCCAAATTTGCAGGCGGAGCCTTAAGCATTGGCGCAGGTCTCTCCTTGGGACGTGAAGGCCCATCCATCCAGATTGGCTCGGCCATTGGTATGGGATTCAGCAAGCTGCTTCGCAAGCCCAAGATGACCACACAATTTCTGACCACCTGCGGGGCCAGCGCCGGTTTGGCCGCTGCCTTTAATGCTCCAATTGCCGGTGCCGTCTTCGCGCTGGAGGAACTGCATAACAGCTTCTCCCCTGTGGTTATGATTACCGCCTTGGCATCTTCCATTGTAGCGGATATGGTCTCCAAGGAATTTTTCGGCTTACAGCCCATTTTTGATTTTCGTGGAATAACGGCTATTCCTTTACATCAATATGGACATCTAATTGTATTGGGCATCATACTGGGCATTGCCGGACTCCTGTTTAATGCAAGTCTGTGCAAAACCCAAGACCTCTATAAACGTCTTAGACTTCCCTTACAAATACGCATGATCCTGCCGTTTCTCTGTGCAGGCGGTTTCGGTCTTGTTCTTCCACAGGTACTGGGAGGCGGCAATCAAATGGTCAACAGCCTGCTCACGGATAACCGGCCCCTTTTGATTTTGGCAGTTATACTGGCGGCGAAATATGTGTTTACCATGATCAGCTACGGCTCCTCAGCGCCTGGGGGGATATTCCTGCCCATGCTGGCACTGGGAGCTTTGATGGGTCTTGTTTACTCCAGAGCATGGGGATTTGCGGTAGGAGCAGAATCGTTCTATGCTGCCAACTTCATCATTCTGGCTATGGCAGGCTTCTTTTCAGCAGTGGTGAAAGCCCCCATGACAGGAATTATCCTGCTGACCGAAATGACCGGCTCATTTTCTAACCTGTTATCCATGGGTGTGGTTTGTCTGGTTGCTTATGTGACGGCTGACGCTTTGGGTTCCAAACCGGTGTATGAGCTGCTTCTTCACCGGTACCTTGCCAACAAGGGCGTTCCCGCTTACGCGGCTGAGGAAAAGCATAAGGTACTCTTGGAGATTCCCATTCATCCTGGTTCCCCTTTGGACCGCAAACGCATCCGGGATATCCGTTGGCCGGAACGCTGCCTGGTGGTAGGCATCCAAAAGGGCAGCAGTGAAGTGATTCCCACAGGGGCTACCCGAATTGCATCGGGCGACTCCCTGGTGGTGCTAGCCGAGGAAGACACGGCAAACCAAGTGGAATCTGTACTGTCAGGCCAGGCTGCCGGCAGATTCAACTAATCCATATCAATCGAGCAATTGTGCGCAAAATGATTTCTTCGCACCGTTTCCCCTTTGTTTATTCCCTCTGAGTTTTTACCATTCTACAAAAACGGGGCTGTCCAGAAAGCCAGTTTTCACTGACCTTCCGGACGCCCCTCATCGCACTTACTTGGAATCGAACGCATTACGCAGGCCATCGCCCAGAAAATTAAAGCACATAATGGTGATGAAGATCATCATCCCGGGAAAGACCGGGTACCACGGCGCCTCCACCATGATCTTCAGACTTTGGGCGGATTGCAGCAGATTCCCCCAGCTGGCCGTGGGCGGCTGAATACCCAATCCTAGGAAGCTTAGGCCGGACTCGGTCAGAATCATACTGCCCATATTCATCGCCGCGGCAACAATAACTGGAGCAATTGAATTTGGAAGAACATGGAAAAAGATGATGCGACGGTCCGGGAGACCCATGGAACGGGCCGCATCGATATACTCCCGGTTCTTCACAGACAGGATCTGCCCCCGCAGAAGCCGGGCCTTCCCCATCCAGCCAAAGGCCGTCAGCACTACGATGATATTGAACAAGCTGGGCTTCAGGAGGGTAACCACGGTAATCAGCAGGAAAAATTGCGGGAAAGCCAGCATGATATCCACAAACCGCATCAGAATGCTGTCCACCTTGCCGCCGTAATAGCCTGCAATCGCCCCCACTGTCACCCCGATAATCACATTGAAAACCACAGAGAAAATACCGACTGAAAGAGATACCCGCGCCCCGTACAGCACCCGCGTAAATACATCCCTACCCAGATCATCCGTACCGAACCAATGGTCCGAGCTTGGCGCCTTGAGGCGGTTCAGCAGATCCTGCTCGTCCGGGTCATAAGGCGCGATTACAGGAGCCAGCAGGGCGAGTACAATCAGTGTCGCCAGGATCACCAAACTGATAACAGCCATCCTGTTCTTCTTAAACCTTCCCCATGCTCTGTTGCCGGTACGGTGGGAAGCAGCCAGCTTCGGCAACGGTTCAGTTACTGCTGCATTCATCGCCTACGCCCCCGCTTCCTGCATCCGGCTTAGATTGATTCTGGGGTCAAGAAGGGCAATCAGCACATCCGCTACAATGCTTCCGGCCACGGTCAGGATAGAGGCCATGGTGGTAACCGCAAACAGCACCGGATAATCCCGCTGGAAGGCCGACTCAATAAACAGACGCCCCATGCCCGGAATACTGAAGATGTTCTCCAGAATCAGCGAACCCGTAAAGAATCCGGCCAGCGTCAGCCCGAACAAGGTGGCTACCGGAATCAGGGCATTGCGGAGCCCGTGCCGGAACAGCACGATAAAGGCAGGAAGGCCCTTGGCACGGGCTGTCCGCATATAATCCTGATGAATCACCTCCAGCATGCTGGAGCGGATATGGCGGATCCACAAGGCTACTTCTCCCAGCGTCATAGTAACCACCGGCAGGATCATATGCTTCAACCGGTCCGCCAGACTGAAATCCGCATTAATGGTTTTCAACCCGCCGGAGGGCAGCCAGCCCAGCTTGACTGCGAAGAGCATCATCAAGAGCAGGGCCAGCCAGAAACCGGGCACCGCGATTCCTGCGAAGGTAAAACCGGAGATAATCTGATCCAGTCTTGAGTTCGCCTTGATGGCACATAGAATGCCCAGGGGGACCGCGATCAGAATGGACAAGAGAAAGCTCGTCACCGTAAACAAAAGGGTGGTTGGAATACGCTCCATCACCAGCTTGGAGACCGGTTCGGATTTCTGGAAGGAGGTGCCGAAGTCGCCCTTCAGCATCCCTCCCACCCAGTCCAGATACTGCGTATGCAGCGGTTTATCCAAGCCGTAGGCCTTGGTCATATTCTCGATGTCGGCCGCTTTGATCGTGGGATCCTCCGAATACTGGGACAACGGCCCTCCCGGAGCCAGATGAATAATGACAAAGGAGATGATCGTAATTCCGATCAGGATCGGAATGGCGTTAAGTACCCGTTTTAATAGATAGAGGGCCAAGGCTGGTCACTTCTTTCCCTATTTGGTAAAGTACCATTTCTCCACTTCCTTCAAGCTGTCGCGAAGCGGATTGTAGCCTTCCAGCTTGCTCGGATAAGCCATAATGGTAGTCGGGGTGTACAGGAAGGTATACGGCTGATCCTCGGCGAGAATAGCATCCACCTTGCCGAGCAGCTCCTTGCGCTTATTCTTGTCGAAGCTCCTCAGATCCTCATCGATGAGCTTGTCGACCTCCGGGTTTTTATAGGAAACGGTGTTTAAGCCGTGTTCAATTTCAGTGGAGTGCCAGAGTCCCTTCGGGTTCGGATCGCCGGTGATATTCCATGCATAGTAGATGGATTCGAATTTCTTCTCTTGGAAGTTCTTCGTGAAAGCAGAGCCCTCTACCACCCGGATGTTGACGGTAATCCCGACCTTCTTCAGCTGCTGCTGGATAACGGTAACCGCTTTTTCACGGATCTTGTTGCCTTGGTTTACCTGCATTTCGAATTCAAATTTCTTGCCGTCCTTATCCAGGACACCATCGCCGTTGGTATCCTTCCAGCCGGCTTCCTCGAAGGTTTTTTTGGCCTTTTCCACATCAAACGCAAATTTAGGCAGGTTATCCGAGTAGCTCCAATAGGAAGGAACGGTTTGGCCGTGCATGATCTTGCCCTGTCCTTCCGCTACCCCGTCGATAATGCCCTGTCTGTCAATAGACATGGTAAGCGCCTGGCGCACCTTCTTATCGGTGAACAAAGGATTGGTCATATTCCAGCCTATAAAGGAATAAGTGGTGGTCACAATCCCTTTTTGCAGCTTAAGCTTGCCTGAGGTTTTGACATATTGCTCGATGACGGACAATTGGTCAGCCGGTACGCCGATGACATTAATCTCACCGGTTTGCAGTTGGGCCATCATCGCGTTGGCGTCCGGTACAATCTTGGAGGTAATCTTCTCTATGGCAGGTTTGCCGGCATAATAGGAATCATTGCGGGTAAAGGTCAGGTACTGGCCGGTTTTCCATTCCACCAGCTTATACGGACCGGAGCCAACAGGCTTCTTGTAGAACTCGGACTTATCCAGCTCCTTGACCGGAATATCCTTCAAAAGATGCTTAGGCAGGATATTGTACGGGAAAATATCAATATAGCCTGCAAAAGGGGTCTTGAAGGTAAAGACAATGGTTTCGTCATCGGTTTTCTCCACCTTGCTCAGCTCGGAGAAGGCTCCCTTCCGGGGACCGGTATAATCCGGACTCAGGGCTACATTGTAGGTGAATACAACATCATCCGCCGTAAGCGGAGTGCCGTCGGTGAATTTGGCGTCCTTGCGGATTTTGACAGTCATCTTCAGCTTGTCATCGGAAAATACAGGCAGCCCCGTAGCCAGATCAGGCACGATATCCTGCTTCTCATTCACCTTGTACAGATAGCTGAATACCAGTTCCGTCACTTCGCTGGAGGTTGTAGTCGTGGCCCACAAACGGATAAAACCTTGCGGGTCGGACAAATAGGCGGTAACAATTTCTCCCCCGTCTACCTTCTCCTTCCCCGGCGCTTTCGTTGCCGCCGCCGATGCAGCAGGGCTTGCTGCCGGGGATGAGCTAGGATCGCTGTTCTCTTTGCTGTCGGAAGAGCAGGCGGTTAATACCACTGCTCCCGCCAGCAGGACGGATAAAGCCGCTTTGGAAATTTTATTCGTGGATAATGGAAACATGGTATTGCCCCTTTCAATTGGATAAATGGTTTTCTATGAAATGACAGGAGGCATAATGCCCCTTGTTTACTTCCTTCAAAGCGGGTTCTTCCGATCTGCATCTGTCCTGCACAAAAGGACAACGGGGGTGAAATGCGCAGCCGCTAGGGGGATGGGCCGCATTGGGCACCTCGCCCGTCAAGAGAATACGTTCCCTGGTGGAATCCACCTCCGGCTCCGGAACGGAGGATAGAAGCGCCTGGGTGTAAGGATGCTTCGGTGTGTCATACAAGGAATCCTTATCGGCCAGCTCCACGATCCTGCCCAGATACATCACGGCCACCCGGTCCGATATATGGCGAACGATGCTCAGATTGTGGGAGATGAAGAGATAGGACACGTTGGTTCTGTGCTGCAAATCCGAAAGCAGATTCACAATCTGGGCCTGAATGGAAACATCCAGCGCCGATACAGCCTCATCCGCTACAATCAGCTTCGGATTCAAGGCCAGCGCTCTTGCTATGGCAATCCGCTGGCGTTGGCCCCCCGAGAATTCATGAGGGTACAAGCCTGCGGCCTCCCGTCCCAGACCGACGGTAACCAGCAGCTCCTCCGCCTTCTTCAGGGCTTCCTTCCAGCTGATTCTGTCGTGGACAACCATAGGCTCGGCAATTGCCTTGCCCACGGACATACGCGGATTCAAGGAAGCATACGGATCCTGGAATACGCATTGCAGCTGCCGCCGGAACTTGCGGAGCTCCTTGGGCTTCATTTTGCTTAGGGACATCCCCTCATACCGTATTTCACCCTCGGTTAATTCTGTCAGATGCAAAATAAGCCTTCCGACTGTCGACTTCCCGCAGCCGGATTCCCCGACAATGCCCAATGTTTCACCGGCTTGAACCGTAAAGCTGACTCCGTTAACAGCATGTATGTAGGTTTTGTTCAGCCTGCCGCCTGTCTTAAAAACCTTTTTGACTCCTTCTACCTGAAGCAGCGGTGCACGCATCTGGTTCCGCCCTCCTTCTCTCATATGCGGATACAGCGGACAAAATGGCCCTTGTCCACTTCCCTGAATTCGGGCACAGCGGCACGGCATTCGGGAGCGGCCATCCGGCAGCGGTCGGCAAACCTGCAGCCCTCCCCAAACCGTCCTGCGGGAGGAACCGTTCCGGGAATGGGAACGAGAGGCCCGGACGTGCCCTTCAGCTTGGGCGTGGATTGAAGCAGACCGACCGTATAAGGATGAAGCGGGGCCTTGAACAGCGTTCTGACATCACTTTCCTCTACGATCTGACCCGCATACATCACCATAACCCGGTTCGCCATCTCTGCTACCACCCCCAGGTCATGGGTAATGAAAAGCATGGACATGTCTGTGTCGGCCTGAAGCTTGCGCATCAGATCCAGAACCTGGGCCTGGATTGTAACGTCAAGCGCCGTGGTAGGCTCATCGGCAATCAGCAGCTTGGGCTCACAGGCCATAGCCATAGCCAGCATAACCCTCTGACGCATGCCGCCTGAGAGCCGGTGTGCGTATTCCATGCGGATTCTCTCCGGCTCGGGAAAGCCTACTCTCTTCAGCCACAGATCCGCCCTGTCCTCCGCTTCCTTGCGGTTCGTCTTCAAGTGAAGACGGATTCCTTCGGTAAGCTGCTTGCCGATGGTCAGAACCGGGTTAAGGGAGGTCATGGGCTCTTGGAAAATCATCGCCAGATGATGCCCCCTTATCTTGGCCATCTCCTTGCGGTTAAGCTCCAGCAGATTCCTTCCCTGGAAACGGATCTCCCCGTTCTCCACCTCACCGATCCGCGGGAGAAGCCCCATGATGGATAAGGAGGTCATGCTTTTGCCGCAGCCGGATTCTCCGACAAGAGCAACCACTTCATTCTTGCCGATGTGCAAATCAATTCCGTCCACAACGGCCAGCTCCCTGTCCTTATCCTTTAACACCGTCCGTAAAGCCTTCACTTCCAATGCCGCTTCGGACATCGAGGATCACCTTCGCCTATTCCTTAGAAATTAAGGAACTGTTATTATATGTATGTAAGATATATTCACACAATATTACATCAGTCAATTATTTTTGTCATCAAAAAAATCTTTTATAGGGATATAAAGTTATTTAATTACATATATTGGTTCATTTATTCTGCTTTTATTTATCAAATTAGCCGAAATGTGCGATTAGTTTCCCAGAGAAAATCGTCCAGCTCGACTTTATGTTATATTTTATGACACAAACCATTTTTTTCTGCTTTGTGTCCAATTTATGATGGAGAAACCTTTTGGCAGCATTTACTTCTCCTACTTTCATCTAGAGGCTTCCGTTACATCCATTTTCTTGATACTTCCGGCCCTATTTTGCTCGAATTAACCCGAATTTTGTAGTATTATATACGAAAGGATTTCTCTGGACCAGGAGGTTGGCAGCTTGTTTAGATGGAAAAAAGACGGAAACCGCCTCAGCCGAAAACCCAGCCTGACCTCCCTGCTTTCCGGGCTGGTGATTGTGGTGGTGTTCCTTACCTCAACGATTCTCCTGATGGGCACGTATGATTCCAAAAAGAAATCCCTCATTGAAACAACCCTTAGGCTCAATCTCTCCAGTGCCGAACGGATGTCCAAAACCATGGACTCCCTGTTCCAGTCCATTTCCAGCAGTCTGCGGTATAATGCCGCCGCTTTTGCGGATTTGAACAATTTGAAGCCTGAAGTAATAGATGATGATTTGGGGCATATGTACAACAGCAGCAATTTCTTCAATTCTCTTATCGTAGTGGGAGCCAACGGCATCATCCTCAATGCCTACCCGGCCGGGGTCACCAAAGTCGGGGAGCGGGCAAATTCCGCAGCTGTGCAGGAAGCGCTCTCTTTGCAGAAGCCCAGCATTTCGGCGCCTTATACCACCCCCAACAGCAAACGGCTGATCGTGCTGGTGAATCAGCCTATCTGGGGCCGGGACGGCTCCTATCTGGGCATGCTGAGCGGTTCGATGTATCTTCAGGAAAAGAATGTTATCTCGGAGGTGTTCGGGAATAACAAGGCGGATGATTACGGCTCCTACTATTATATTGTGGATGCCTCGGGGCATGTGCTGTACCATCCGGACAAAGCGAGGATTGGCATGGATCTTAGCGCCAACAAGGTCGTGCAGCAGCTGAAGAGGGAAGAAAGCGGCATGCTGCAGGCCACCAATCTCTATGGGATTGATATGCTGGCGGGGTATTCCGCGATTCCAGCCAATAGATGGGGCGTGGTTATGGTTTCACCTGTTGAGGTAATCCGGCATCAGCTGTACGGGCATTTCCGGACATTGATCACTTATTCGCTGATTCCCTTCCTGATCCTGCTGGCCGGTGTTGTGCTGATTGCCCGGCGGCTGGCGCAGCCATTCACCCAGCTGGCGGATCTCGTCAGCCAAATGGGCCGGGAGCCGGTAAAGCTTCCGGAGGTCAAACACCACCTGAGCCGCGAGGCCGATCTGCTAACGAAGGCGGTTTTTCTGGCCGCACGCAATATCCGGAAGCAAACGGAGCAGCTGACCCAGGAGGCGGCGACAGATGCATTAACCGGGCTGTTAAACCGCAGATCCCTGGAATATACCATGAACCATTGGATGGAGGCCTATCTGCCGTTTTCTCTGATCATCCTGGATGTGGACAAGTTCAAGCTGGTGAATGACACCTACGGCCACGGAACTGGAGATGAGGTGCTGAAGCATGTGGCCCATGTTATTTCCTCCTCCCTCCGCCCGGGGGATGTCTGCCACCGCTACGGCGGTGAGGAATTTGTCATCCTGCTGGCCGGTACGGAGCTGGGGGATGCCTACGCCATCGCTGAGAGAGTCCGCCGCGCTCTGGAGGAGAGCAGCCCGCCTATTCCCGGCAAAGTAACAGTGTCCGCAGGGATCGCTAACTATCCCCTGAATGCCACCGACCGGGAAACCCTGCTGGATAAAGCCGACGCGGCCCTCTACCGAGCCAAAAGCTGCGGCCGGAACCGGACCATGGTGGCAGACGAGGAAGCAGCAGCTGTATCCGTCCACTAGGGCCTAATGGAAGCTGCAGACCTCCTGCGCGGCAAACTCTAACGAATCTGTGCATCGCTATTAGGCTGAATTAGGGCCTTCTTCAAATCTAACGAATCGCAGCCACACTATTTTGTCCGAATGGGCGCCGAAATGCGTTCAAACGGGTGAATAGCGTGTTGCAGATTCGTTAGATTTTTTACTATGCCCGTTTTTGCCAAATAGCGTGCTACAGATTCATTAGCCAAGCACTTATCCGGGCTGGCGCACACGTTTCGCTAAAAATCGCTGAATTTCAGCTGCTCCTCCGGATGAAGAAGCTCAAAGCGGCTTTTGGAAAACCGGATCAGCCCCTCCTTCGCCATCCGCTGCAGCTCCCGGGAGAGGGCGCTGCGGTCAACCGTCAGATAATCGGCCAGATCGCTGCGGGAGAAGGGGATTTCGAAGGCGACGGCATTATTCTTCTTGGCCTGCAGGCTCAGATAATGAAGGATCCGGTCCCGGAGAGACTTGTGGGAGACCAGATCCAGCTTCTGATAAATCGTCCGGTTGTTCTCCAGCAGCAAAACCATCATGTTCTCAATCACCCGTCCCCGCAGGTGGCAGGTCGGACGGCCGGGTCGCACAATCTTATTCATCTTGATAAACAGGATGCTGCAATCCGATCCGGCCACCGCTTCATAGCCGCTGTGCTCCCGGGCTAGGCCAAGAGCCGTTTCCCCCATGATTTCCCCCTGGCCCAGCTCCGAAAAAATTGACCGCATCCCGGAGATATTCTCCCTGCACAGCAGCACCTGGCCCTGCAATATAATCCCCGCTTCATCCAGAACCTCATCCGCGCGGAAAATAATATCCTTCTTGGCGTAGCTCCGGATGGTGCCGCCCAGACAATTCAAGGCCGCCTGTACCTCGGATTCCGCAAACCCCTTGAACAGCATTGTCCCGCTTATGGTATTGAAATTCTTTTGCAATTTTTATCCGCCTCCTGTTGCCATGGCAACAGAGTTATCACCCGCACTCTGCTACAATTCACGTAAATGAGAACGATTATCATTATTAATTATCGCTTCTATTATATCAGACACGCGAAATCATTCAATACGGAACAGGAGGAGCCTATGAACGAAATTACAGCTGGAGCAGTGCTAGATTTGAAAACACTGATCCGCGTTAATCCCGGCCGCATTGCAAGCAGGAAGCTCATGCTGCCCCTCCCTCCTTCCGCCTCAACCGCAGGGCAGGAATGGGAGCTGTTCGCCATGGATGGCGGGGAGACCATCAGCCCCGAAACCATACCGCAGGCCCAATTCATCCATGTGCTGAAGGGGATGCTCCACATGAAGGTGGCCGGAGCAACCAACCGGCTGGCGGCAGGGGAGTCCATTTTTGTACCGGACGGCACGTTGCATGAGTATGCGGCTGAAAGCAGCTGCATCTTTCTCAAAATCCGCATCTGAAGGACGACCATAAAACGCAGGAGGAATGTTCCATGACTATGAATCAAGGGGAATTTATTAAGAAGCTGCCCGTGTCCACCGTGATGGATTTAAGGCAGCAAATTTCTGTGGAAAACCAGCAGGTTTCCAGCCTGACGCTGGTGCAGCGGCCCAACCTGGCCATGACTCTCCTTTCTCTGGACAAAGGCACCTCCATCGGCGGACACTCCTCACCCGGGGATGCCATGGTACAAGTGCTTTCTGGGGAAACGCAAATTACCATCGGAACCGGCAAATATACCGTCCGCTCCGGCGAAACCATTATCATGCCTGCCAATGTACCCCACGCGCTGTATGCGTTGGAGGCGTTCCAGATGCTGCTGGTGGTGGTGAAGCCCAATGAATAAGGAGGAGACCTTTCTGAAGAAGGAAGCCGGCCATAATTTTCTTGCCAAGCTGGGCAAAAAAAGGCTGCGCCCCGGCGGAGTAGCCGCCACCAATTGGCTCATTCAGCAGGCACAGCTGAACAAGGACAGCCGCGTGCTGGAGGTGGCCTGCAATATGTGCACCACCTCCATCCAGCTGGCGCGCCAGTACCAATGCCGTATCACCGGCATCGATATGGATACCCGGGCACTGGATAAGGCCCGCAGGAATATCCGTGCAGCCAATCAGGAGGATTACATCCAGGTGCAGCAGGGCAACGCCATGAGTCTGCCCTTCCCGGACGAAAGCTTCGATGTGATCATCAACGAGGCCATGCTCACCATGCTGAACGGTGCGGCCAAGCAAAAAGCGGTTGCCGAGTATTACCGGGTGCTGAAGCCGGGCGGGCTGCTGCTAACCCATGATATTACCCTGACCAAGGATCAGGCGGCGGATTCCCTGTCCGAGCTGCATCACACCATTCATGTCCGGGTGGAGCCTCTGCCGTTGATGCAGTGGGAGCAGCTGTTTTATGGAGCCGGTTTTCACAAGGTTACCCATGCTTCCGGCACTATGTCCCTTATGAAGCCTCTTGGACTAATCCGGGACGAAGGTTTTTGGGGTGCATGCCGGATTTTCAAAAACGGTCTGAAAACCGAAAACCGGCAGCAGTTCAAGCGTATGTATGCCTTCTTCAATGCCTCCAACGGCCTGAAATATATTGCCGTCTGCAGCCGCAAAAACGTCTAGTCCAGTCCAGTTCCCCATTACACGATCACGAAAGGAATATTGCTATGAAACAGAAATCGCCCATTATCCTGTCTATCAGTCTAATGTTTGCCTTCTCTATGGTGGTAGCGGCATGCGGAGGCCAGCAAAGCGCCGAGCCGCAAAGCTCGGCTCCTGCACCTTCGGCCGCCGCTTCGCAAACGCCCTCTACCTTAACCTTAGGCGGGCCGCCGTCTCCCCCCTCCTTGCCCATCCTGCGGATGATCGAGTCTAAGGCCATGGGGGACGCAGTCCAGATCGATTTCAAAACCTGGGAAAGTGTGGACAATCTCGGCGCTTTGGCCAGTGATCCCAACGTCAGCTTTTTGGCGCTGCCTCTGAACAATGCTGTGGTGATGTACAACAAGGGTATGGAGCTGGCCCTGATGAATGTGAACACCTGGTCGGTCATGAGCATGGTCACTACAGACCCGGCCGTAAAGGAATGGAAGGACTTGAAGGGAACCACCCTGTATGTTCCGATGAAATCCTCTCCGGTGGACTATATCACCCAGACGTTCCTGAAGCATAACGGCCTGGTGCCCGGCCAGGATATCACCCTGCAGTACACCCAATTGGCCGAGGGGGCGCAGCTTCTGTTGTCCGGCAAGGCATCTACTATTGTCAGCATCCAGCCGCAGATTACGGCCATCCAGATGAACAACAGCCAGGTCCGCTCCATTGTGGATTACAAGAAGGAATGGCAGGCCGTCACCGGGCTCAAAACCGATCTGCCCAATGCCGGTTTGGCCACCAAACGTTCGGTTGTTGCCAAGAATCCCGAGCTTGCCGCCCGCTTCCAGCAGGAATACAAGAAGGCCCTGGAATGGACGCTTGCCAACCCCAAGGAAGCCGGTCAGCTGGCTAACAAATACTTCAAGCTCGATGCCCAGGTGGTGGAAAAAGCCATTCCCCATATGGCCCTGGAATTCGCGGCCGCTTGGGACAGCCGGGAGGTGCTGACTACTTATTACGAAACGCTGTTTGCGTACAGCAAGGACAGCATTGGGGGCAAGCTTCCGGATGAGCAGTTCTATTACCGCCCTTAGCAAAAAAGGAATCACCCTCTTCCTGCTGCTGGTCCTTTGGCAGCTGGCCGCCTCCCGGATGGAGCCCTTCATACTGCCCGGCCCGCTGGACACCTTGGAGGCCGCTGCCGCCTATCTGGGGGATGCCGCCTTTTATCATGCCCTTTACCGGACGCTGCTGAAGCTTGCCGTCAGTATGGTTTGTGTCCTGATTCTGGGGGGCGGCTTGGGCCTTGCTATCGGCCTGCGTCCCCGCTGGAAGCCCTATGTGGAGCCGGTAATGGATATGATGCAGTCCATTCCCCCCATTACCTGGCTGGGCATCGCCATTATCTGGTTCGGGCTTACGGACCTGCCCTCCATCTTCATTATTGTGCTGTCCACCACACCGGTGCTCTACACCAATCTGTATGAGGGCTTTATGGATATTGACGGCAAGCTGGTCCGTATGGCCAAGGTGTTCAATATTCCCCGGCGGAAGGTTGTGCAGCGCATTATCCTGCCATCCTTGCGCAATTACCTGAAGTCGGGCATGATCACCTCGGCGGGTTTGGGCTGGAAGCTGGCGGTGATGGCGGAGCTGTTAACCTCCGTGGACGGAATCGGCGGGCTGCTGTCCGATGCCAGGACCAATCTGGACACCCAGAAGGTATTTGCTCTTGCCTTGTTTATGGCGCTGTTCTGGAATGTGATCAAGCTGCTGCTGGCATTTCTCTTCCGCAGCAAATCAGGCTCGCCCTCCCAACTTCATTCATAAGGAAGGTTGCTATGCTTCTTACACTCACGGATGTTACGAAATCCTATTCGGGTGTCCCTGTTCTGGACAGGATTAACCTCACGGTGGAGGAGGGCAAAATCATCTGTATCCTTGGCCCGTCGGGCTCGGGCAAGTCCACCCTGCTGAACATTCTGTCCCGGACGGAGCCCATGGATTCCGGTGAGCTGGCTGTCCATGGTGATGTGAAGATTTCCTACGTCTTCCAGGAGGATCGCCTGTTGCCATGGTCCACTGTGGGTGAGAATATCGCCTTCGTCAAACAGGAAACCAGCAAACCGGATGTTCTCGCTCTTCTGGAGGAGGTTGGCCTGGCCCCCTACTATGACCACTATCCCCACCAGCTGTCCGGAGGGATGCGCCAGCGCTGCTCCATTGCCCGGGCCTTCTATTATGGCGGCAACCTGCTATTAATGGACGAACCCTTCCATTCCCTGGACTATCATCTGCGCTTCGAGCTGGTGGACAAGCTGATTGCCTTGTGGAAACGGAGCCGGTGCGCCATTGTGCTGGTGACCCATGATATTGACGAAGCGCTGCTTTTGGGGGATGAAATCCTGCTTTTGTCCAAACGCCAAGCCACCATCGCCAACCGGATGTCTATCGGCATTCCCCAGGGACAACGCTCCCTCACCGATGCCGAGCTGATGAAGTGCAGGTCGGATATTTTACAGCTTTTGCTGGCAATTTAATAGATATGCTCCTGTCCCCGCCTAAGCAGCGGGGGCTTTTTCCCTAGGGGGAGAAATACCCAGGCCACACGGGCATCTAGTGCCATTCTCATGGGAAATCCCCTTCTGGGGCAGGAGGCGTATGCTACTCCCGATTCATTTTTGCTTTTCACCTAATGAAACCGGTTGAATCTACCGAAAATTTTTCATGCTTTTATGCGCAAACGTATCCGAAATCCCGGATTTATATGCCAAAAATCATAAGACCTCGGGAGGTATGCTTTCATGCCGGCCAAAGAGTATGAAGAGTTAATCGGGAAACAACTGACAGCGAGTATTTACGGTGCCAAAGGAACAATGCTGATCGGCGAAGGGACTATTCTTCTGCCAAGCCATATCGAGAAGCTGGCCAATTTCAAGATTAAAGCTGCGGACGTGGAGGCAGTGGAGGTACAAGAACCGGAACCGGAACCAGAGCCGGAGACAGAGTCTGAACCGGAACTGATACCGGAAAGGGAGGCCAGGGAGGTTAGCGGCAGAAACGCGGCTGACACCCGGGAAAAAGCGAGGCTGGCGGGGGAGCATCTGAACCACATCGACTTCTTCGTGCATCAGAACAGCATCGTCCCCTTGGAACAGGTGGAGGAAAAGATCATGCCGTATATCCGGGAAACCGCGATGCGGTACAATATGTTCCAGGTATTCTCCGAGCTGAAGGACCAGGGGGATTACCGGTACAAGCAGATTCTCGGCGTAGCTGTTATGGCAACCGCTCTGGGCAAACGCCTCCAGATGGATGAGGAGGAGCTGGTCCTTCTGTCCACCGCGGCCATTCTTTACGATATCGGCTCTGTCCAGCTGCCCTCCTCTCTTATTAATAAAGCCGCCCGGTTCGACACCCATGACTATGCCATCATGAAGCAGCATACGGTGCTGGGGCATGAGCTGTTAACCAAGTCCGGTGTGGACCCGCGGATTGCAGCTGTGGCCCTGGAGCATCACGAGCGGGAGGACGGCAGCGGTTACCCCAACGCCCTCACGGGGGATCAGATCAGCCGCTTCAGCAAAATTATCGCCTTGGCCGACGTGTACATGGCCTTAACCTCCGACCGCCCCCACCGGCCGGCGTTCACCTTTTTTGATGCAGTCGAGGAGATTCACCAGCAGATTCTCCGCAACAAGCTGGACTCGGTCATTGGCGTTACCTTCCTGGATCTTATCCTAGTCCGGCAAACCGGCTGCGACGTAATCCTCTCTGACGGCCGCCGCGGCAAAATCCTGCTGACTAATGTGAATTATCCCACACAGCCCCTTATCGTGCTGGAGAATGACGAGTTTATGGACCTGAGCAAGGTGTTGGATGTAAGGATTCAGGAGGTGCTGGGGTAAGCGTCGTTATCTCCGCACCGGCCAAACCCGTAAAGGAAAGCCCCTATTCGCAGTGAATGGGGGCTCTTCGTTCTATTCTTTTTCCTTAAAGGGCGGTACCCTTTGTGGGGACAAACAGCCGGGACATATCCACGCCCTCCAGCTCAAGCAATTTCACTTTGGTGCCAATTCCTCCGGCATATCCTGTCAAGCTGCCGCTTGTTCCTACAACCCGGTGACACGGAATCACAATGGAGATGGGATTATGCCCGACTGCCCCGCCCACAGCCTGGCTGGACATGGTTGTTTTGTTCAATTTAGCGGCAACCTTTTGTGCAATCTCCCCATAGGTGATGACCTCTCCATAGGGGATCTCGCATAGAATCCTCCATACGTGCTGCCGGAATTCCCCTCCGATAGGACTCAGCGGCAATTCGGAAATGTCGGGTTTCTTCCCTGCGAAATAGTTATCAAGCCATCTTTTGGCGGTGTCAAATACAGGCATATCGTCCTTTGCTGTCATTGACGCGGCAAGACCGGAACCGTGGTATTTCTGCCCTTCATTCCATATCCCAACAAGATTTCCGCCCTCACACGCAAGTGTAATGGTACCGACAGGTGACAGATAGGTCGTTGAATAGTACATAATGGATTCTCCTTATTCCATACCGATCAGATCGTAATCAAACCAGGTGCGGATTTCCCCTGTGTTCAGATTTTCCACCGTATTATTGCCATGATGGACAAAGAGGGTCCGGGTCCGGTCCAGGTAAAACTCCCCCTGTGTCTGATCGGAAATAAGGGTCGTTTCCAGCTTCGTATTGATGGTATACACACCCTCAACAGTTTGTTTACCGGCATTGGTATCATAATCCCCATAAACCGCCAGGTGGAGGCTCCCATTCTGATCTGCCGGATTGTCCAGCATCGGATTGTTCAACCCTAGTGTCAGAACATCAGACTTCCCTATACCCTCATTCACCATGTGTACCTTTCCATCCGCGTCCAGCAGACCCAAACGGGCACTGCCCGGTATATAGCTGGATCGGCTTGGCAGCCTTTCGGAGGCAATCCATACGGTACCATCCGAATTGGGAATCACTCGTCCCAAACGTTGGTTCTTGAACTCTTCAAGCATAGTAGCTTGGCCATGGCGGACCAAAAAGGTGTAGGTGGTGCCATAATTCGGTCCAATCACCGCTATGGAGATTCTCAAATTGACGGTGATAATCACCGCATCCTCTCCCGCCGCATACTCCGTATAGGTGTGGACGGGAGCCCCCCATGTGTCTGATTCCTGAAGGTCCCCATCCGTAAGGGTATAGATTTTTACATCGCCATAATACAGATCCCGGTCCTTTCTCAGCAGCTTCGCGGGTTTGCCTGCATAAGGAACGTCTTTGGAAAGTAAATCCGTCCTAAGGGCCTCCTCTTCCTTCTCGCTTTTCCATTGAAGGCCAAAATCCGTTTTATCCATTCGAAGCATCCTTTTTTGCGGGACAGCATAATACATGGATTGAAAATACAGCGCCTCGTCATCCTCGCCGATCACGGATCCCAACACATGCTGCCCGCCGATCAGATGCAGCCCTTCCTCTTCACTCCAGCGAATATCCAACTGCAGCAGATCATGGACGAAGTGCCAGGTAAGAGGCATGTAGGTGACATCCCTGAACATCAGAAAGGGATACGGCTCATTCCAATTGTCAATGGAGGCGTTGCTAATACGGATCGGCCCCTGCGCCACTTGAGCGGTATAAATGCGCCCGGAATTGTTTGCCTCCATCAGATCCTGGGCAGGCGGTGTTTCGGACACTGGAGGCGGATAATCCCGATTGGAAGACACCTTCAGCCCCTCTTCCTCACTCCAACCATACCGAAGCCCAAGAGCCTGGAGATTATTCCAGGTCAGAGGAAGATAGGTCATATCCTTGTAATAAAGGAAGGGATATTGGCTGTGTGCCAGGTCCATTGTTTGTCCGTTTATTTTGACAGGGAAATAGGGTAGATTAACCCGGACCGAGGACGCCGCCTCCACTTGAGTTAGCGGCATCAGAGGCAGCGCGAGTACAAAAGCCAGCAAAACGGCCAATATGCTTTTTTTGCATCCGATCATAATAGGTCACCTGCTTTTGATAGAGTGAGTGTAAACCATATATACAGACGCAGGTGATAGTAAAAAAGTTCCATGCATGTGTGAATCTTCCCCTTATGCCGACTTGGCGGATCATTGTGTTCCGCATATATCTTGCAGATAGGTATCAAGTATACGAAGGGGCTCGTGTAATGCCTGGTTTGGAAACTTATGCGTGACCTTATAGCATATTCTTGGAGGCACCGAAACCGATAGTTTCTGAAGAACAAAATCTCCCATCCGCATCATATGTGAGCCAATCGAAGCGGGCACAATCGTCCATTGTTTGGCATCATTCAAAAAAGTAGTGATGAGCCCCGCCGTATCCAGATGAACACGGGACGGGCATAGAGGATCCCACCATTGGTCATGTCGGAATTGAAACTCTCTGTTCCAATTGATGAAGACTTCGTGCTGTGCCTCCAATTCTTCCATTTCCACCGTATCTCCAGCCTGCCTTCCCGGCACAGCCAGGCGCAGCAGCACCATTTCCTCCGTAAAAAACGGCTTGACCGTAACACTAGGAGACACGATTTCCCGCACCACAAA
The DNA here is from genome assembly GCA_023393235.1 of Bacillota bacterium. GTDB lineage: Bacteria > Bacillota > Bacilli > Paenibacillales > NBRC-103111 > Paenibacillus_AR. Next base: position 28,584 of record JAEWMH010000087.1, read on the forward strand.
CGCCACATCCATCTCACGCCGCTCTATACTGTCAAAAGCCTCCTGAGTATGCTGTGTACGAATTTGCAGCCGGATTGACGGAGTATGCTGATTAAGCATTTTATAAATAGGAGGTAAAACAAAATGACTTATACTTTCGGCAGCGCTTATGGCCAAGCTTAACTGCGAGCCACTGGCCTGCAGGATTTGTGTTTCCCTGGAGAGAGCCTCCCATCGTTCCGCAATGCTAAAAAAGTTCTCCCCTTTTGGGGTCAGACTGATCTTGGATGCCCCTTTTCTCCGCTCAACCAAAAGGCCGCCCATTTCCTGCTCCAACGTCTTTAACCGGTAGCTTACCGTAGCTTGTGACAGGTGGAGCCATTCGGCCGCTTTGCTTATACTCTGAGTCCGTACAATAGCCAGGAACGCTTCAATCCCGGGAAAATACATAAAACAGCTCCTCGATATATAGAAATACTTAATATACTTCTGCAAATATTTGAGTTTTACAACATTATTCTTTATGTCTAAAATTATCATGAATCAAGACATACCGCAATGAAAGGTGGTTCAGCAATGAAGATTCTCATCGTGGGTCATTTTAATGAGAGCTCCAAATCAACTATTGTTCGGTATTTTCCGCCAGAGTGGAACGTTGTCATTGTCCCGCCCGGAAAAGAAATGCTGCACCATGTTGAAGATTGCCAGGTCATCATCCCAGAACATATTAAAGTGGATCACAGCCTGCTTTCTATCGCCAAAAACTTAAAATTGGTACAGACGGGTGCGGGATTTGATAATGTGGATATTCCCGCCTGTACACAACGGGGTATTTGGGTGGCCAATGCTGCAGGAGTGAATGCACAGGCAGTGGCCGAGCACGTGATGGCGCTGATCTTGTCCTACTATAAAAACATCCCGTTTTTTGATGCTTTCATGAAAAACAGGATGGATGAACATCAATTGGACTATACCGGAAGCGAATTAGAAGGCAAAACCATTGGGATTATCGGCTTGGGTGCTATCGGCAAAAAAGTAGCTGCGTTTTGCAGAGTGTTTGATATGAATGTGCTGGCTTATAAGCGAAATCCCGTTGCAGGAGCGGATGATTTTGTGAACATGACGGATTTCGATACGCTTGTCCGCACATCGGACATTATCAGTGTACATGTCCCCTTGACTCAGCAAACCAAGCAGCTGATCAACAAAACGGTATTCCAGAAAATGAAGAATACTGCTTTGTTTATCAATGCGGCCCGCGGCGGGATTGTCAACGAACAAGACTTGATTGAGGCCTTAACAAACGGGGATATTGCCGGCGCCTGCCTGGATGTGTTTGAAACTGAACCACTTCCTATAGACAGTGAGCTTAGGGATCTGCCCAATGTAATCTTGACTCCCCATACAGCCGGAATGCCGGATGGCCGGAAATTCCACAAAAAAAGATATGATTTTTTTATCAACAATATAAAATGTGTAGAACGTGGCGAAGAGCCAATAAGTAAGCTCAATCAGTTATAGGTTGGAGCGGCAAGGCAAACTCCCATAGAAAACAAGAACCCCCTTGCGCTAATAGCAAGGGGGTCGATGGATATGTAGCGTTGTACTCAAAAACGATTGTATATTCTTTCCTCATTCCTGCGTCTTACCCTTTACGCCTGTTCTGCGCCGGTAATTGGGCCTCAAAATGAACCCCTTTACCCTGTTCAGAACGCAGCTCACAACTGCCACCCATGGCCATAATTCGGGTTTTCATCTGGCGAATCCCCATTCCGTTCGAGCCGATCTCGCGGACCACAGGCTTGGCGGTATCAAAGCCGGCACCATCATCCATGTACTCCAGATACATAACATCCTCTTCCAGACTGAGTGAAAAGCGGACGTTGGCTGCGCCTGCATATTTCTTTGCATTATTTAACAACTCCTGCACCATACGGAACACGTTTCGCTTCAGTTCCAGCTCTTGTTCTTCGATCTCTTTGTGGCCGAAAGAGATAAAATGAATCTGAAAATCATTCAGCTTGCGCTCCACCTGAAATAATCGCTGTAAGGTGCCTACTAATCCAAGTTCTTTCAATAGGTGTGGATTCAATTCAAAACAGCTTTGACGCAAGTTACGGTTGATCCGGTCAATATAATCGGAAAGCTTGCCTATGTGCTTCTCCATATCAGAAGGGGCCATGTCCGTAGTCAGCTGTAAGCTGCGCTTCAAAAAGAACAAATCCTGCATGGTGGTATCATGCAAATCCATAGCAAGCCGGACACGCTCCTGCTCTTGGTAATTCAGCATTAATTTCTGAAACCAAAGCAGGTTGTCCGCTTCTTCTTCAGTAGGAATAAGCCCGGACAGATGTTGGACTTTATCATCCAGCTTGCGAATCAACTGTACGTTTTCCAAGGCTACCGATAAATAACTGAGTACCAGCCGCAACCAGTTTAAATCTTCCATTCCCAACATCGCTCCCGATTTTTTCCCGGAAACAATCAGATAACGGGTGCCATGCTCCTGCCGCGCAATTTCGAAACAGGTATACATTGTGATTTCCTTGTTATCCGCATGCAGTGCTTCTTTTATCAACCGATCCTCCAGATGTCCCACCTCTACTGTATCCATACCATCTTCATTCGTAATAACAATAGCAGCCCCATCCAATTCCAGGTTTTCAACAATATCTGTTAAGAAGACATCTTTCAATCCTTGAGTAGTCGAGACTGTTCCCAGATTGTGGGCGATCGTTTTAAGGGCAACGGCTAAACGGTGCTTCCGTGGAAAAAGAAAAGGCTCAAGCTTACTTGTCAGGTATTCTAATGTATAGAGCATGACCGAATTGCAAATCCAAAATAGAATGAAGAAAAACATTAACCGATCCGTATCATAATCACGAAAGAAAAACGCCTTCGCCACACCACCCAGAAGTAAAGTGGGAACAAGTGCAATTGTAATGGTGATTAACATACGCCTAACAATCACATCTACATCATATAGACGGCGGGTAGCCAGGAGATATAAGAAGGTCACCGGTAGAATGAAAACAAACCATGAGCTATATACGGGAGGCATCCAACTGTCTCCGAAAACGGCAAGAGGCAGAAAAGTCAGGAATGTGATGGGAACAACCGAAAAAATTAAAGCCCAAGATACCGTCCGGACAATAAGTGCAAATTGCAGATTCGTGCGCCGGTGTTTCCAATAGGCATACACGAGCAACCCCAAACTGGTTCCCACAGCACAAAAGCCGGCTAATAACATCGCATAATTGGCCAATTCATACACAGGTTGCGTTAAGGGACTATCTATAAAATAAATCAACTCTATGGCAACGAATATGAACAAAACCAGATGGATGCAACGTGGAAAAGGAACGAAGACCATATTCACCTTCTCTTGTAAAAAGGCGATGACGAATTGAAAGAAGTAGATGAAGGTATAAAACATGCTTACACTAAGCATCAACTTCCCCAGAGGATCGGCACGAATGGATGCCGGCATGCTCATAAATATTCCGGCTACTGCCATCAATGTATATGCCAGATTGCGGGAGGTCGGCGTGCGTTTGACTTTCCACCATAAAACGCCTGCCATCCCCATACTGATGACCTGGATGAGAAACATAAAAATATCATAGTTACTAATGGTGGGCATAGAGGAAAAGCTGAATGTAATCTCATGTCCGCTTCTGAGAACAGACATAGTTTGGACTTGCTCTAAAGAGCCGAAGCGCGTATTGGACCAATGTAAGCCCGGAATTTTCCCATTCACATGAGTAACGATATCCCCCATCTGAATTCTGCTGGCAGCCGCTGCACTTGGCTCATTCACAATGGATACTACATTTTCTTCGGTCCGCAGTCCAATATACGGAGCATGGGTAACCAAATACAATACCCACATTTGAAAACCGATTAAGAAACAAATTCCGCATACAGAGAGAAAGCGTTTCTTCATTTCCAGTTTCCTCCTGTTAAATCAACCTTTTTCTGCTATAATCGCAGTATGCCGTATATGAAAAGAGGTGATAGGTATGGTAGCCGTACATGTATCTCCACAATTGTTTCAGGCTGTAAACAGATTAAACAGCAATGAAGAAGACACCGAAGGCCAGTCCCTTCTGAAGTCTCTGAGCATTCTTGAGCAGAAAATTGTCAAGAAATATGTAATCGACAAAGCAGAGGCTTCACAAGCAGATGTGCAATGGTTCTAAATCTTCCATTCTTATGAAATTGTATCAAATACACATGGGGGATGTATACATGAATTTCCTTTTTTGATGTATAGCCCCCTCTTTAATATAGTCTTGCATAAAACACTCCCGGAACAACAAATAACCCCCTGCGCCATGGCAAGGGGTTGTTCATCTATGGGCCCTGCAGGACTCGAACCTGCGACCAATCGGTTATGAGCCGACCGCTCTAACCAACTGAGCTAAGGGCCCGAACAAAAAAATATTGCGGGGGCAGGATTTGAACCTGCGGCCTTCGGGTTATGAGCCCGACGAGCTACCGGGCTGCTCCACCCCGCGTCGTTAAGGAAATTGCGTACCTGTTGCCGCTTATGGCGACAAATGTAAATATACCAGAATTGCGGTTGTCCAGTCAAGGCTTTTTTCGCAAAAAGCCCCGCGTCCGCCGCGGGTCTGTACGAAGCCGCTTATTCCATCAAACGGTACCGGACGCCGAAACGTCCTTTGGTGGAGCGGTAAATCTCCACGGATTGCGGGCACTCATACCCGTAAATCCACCAATCCTCCTCCATCCGTTTGGCCAGGCAGCCGGCTTGGAATTTGCTTTCGTACAACTTGGCCCAATACACCCAATTCAATGGCTCCGCCTCCTGTCAGTAATGGTTGGTATTCTTAGCATAACCAATTTGTCGGGAAATCCATTCCCGCATCGCCAGCTGCGAAAGCTGCATTCTGCCTGTACCTTGGCACGCGGGGAGCGTGACGGGAAAGTGTAGATGGGAGAATTAGCGGAGCGTGTAGCGGAGCGTGTAGCGGAACTGAGCGGCTCTTAGAGCAGCTTTTGCGGCTTCTTCTCCGGCTAACGGAACTGAGAAGCTCTTAGAATCCGCTCCAGCCGCATTTCTTGCCATTTTCCTTGTCTAAGGAGCGCTCAGTTCCGTTAAAACTCCAAACATCCAGTTTTTTGCCTCTAAGAGTCGCTGAGTTCCGTTACAGCCGAATCGCCCCACTCAGACCCACCCCCATTATCTTCATCTGCCCCGCCCCACTCGGCCCCTCTCATATAAAAATGCCCTCCGCTGCAAACGGAAGGCATTGGGGGTGGTGACAGGGTGGGTTTCCAGACTGCCAAGCAGGGGATTACGCTAAGGAACGTCCTCATGCTCCTCCGCCAGAGAAACCAAGCTGCCCGCATCAGCCTCCTCCACATCCCGTAAGCGGTGGGCTAAACGGCTGGCAGCCGAAGAAGCAATGCTGGCCACCAGATCATCCAAAAAGGTATGCACCTGGCCGCCTGTTTTGGAATCCAGCTTCTTGATGATGCCGGTTTTGCACTTGTCCAGGAAGCCGAAGGTGGTGACCGCAATGCTGCCGTAAGCGAATACGGCTCCGAGAGCCAACGTTTCGTCGCAGCCGAACAAGCCCTCATCCTTCTCTACAATGGATTGCAGAGGTTCGGACAGGGCTTTCCGTTCAGCCAGCTTGTCAAGCTCCACACCAACCAGGATGGCATGCAGCAGCTCACGTTTTTCCAGAACCCGCTTGACGCTGTCCAGGCAGGTCTCCTGGCTGAGATGGGGGTGATAGGGGGCTTGCAGCTCATACACAATTTCCGCGATACTCTCCAGAGTGACGCCGCGCTCCGCCAGAAGCTGCACCGCCGCCTCTTTGACTGTCCTGCTGTGAACTCTTCCCTCCATACCCATCTCCCCTTTCACTCTATCTTATGAAAGGGGAGGGGCAGAAGTGTCCATGGGCGGAGCAAAGTTATTTGCGGTTGGATTATTCGTATTGAATGGCGTCGAAATAAGCCTCCAACGCCTTTTCATAATCGTTGTTCTTTTCGGCCGCCAGCCCTGCATCCACCATCTCCCGGTCGAGCCCCGGCGCCAGCTCCATGGCCTTCTTCATATGAGTAAGAGCCTGAGGCACATCGGTTTTATGAAGCTCGAACCAGGCCAGATACTGGTATGCCTTGGCTAACCGTGCATTGTCGGCGTTAAGGCTGTTCAGCTTATGGAGAATCTCCTCGGCACGCTCCACCGCCTCCAGAATAAAGCCTTGGCCAAACCGGCACTGGGCGATCAGGAGGGAAATTTCCTCGCGCAGGAATTCCAGCTCCGGCACCTGGGCATATTCCTTGCGGGCTTCCCAGAGCAGGTTCTCCGCTTCGTCATACTTCATCTCGTCCATCAGGAGATACGCCATCTCCATCCGGGCGCGGATACGTGCCGCATCCTGCTCGCTGTCTCCTGTGGGATCAGACGCAGCAATGCTCTGCAGCAGCAGCGTCCCTTCCTGCTGTTTGCCGGACTCCAGGAGTGCGGAGGCTACCGCCAGCCGCGCCCCCAAATCCGTTCTTGCGCTGTCGCAAATGAATGCATGCTCCCGGTCAAACCAAGGGAGGATAGTGCTCAGTAATTCCTGAACTGTCTGATCCGCTACCCGTTCCATCTATGAATTCAGCTCCTTTTACCCAACTATACGGTGTTCATCCGTGTGCTTGTGCCTGCGGGCTGTCCCGCTATCTCATCCATTATAAGCGAAGCCGCGGCACAAAAGAAAGGCGGACCGGTTATGCCGGTCCGCCTTGGTTTCAGGAAGCTCCGCCCGCTTTAATAAGCGCGCATCGCGCCTCCCATGGTATTGCCGTCTCCCATATCGATAGGCCCGTTGGGATTATCCCGCATTTGCTGCAGCATGGAATCCCCGCGGGTTTGCCAGGATTTCAACGCATCCCGGGTAGATTTGTTTCCTTGCAGCGCCTGCATATACTCCATTTGGGCCACACTGTAGACCGCATAGATATTCGGATATTTCCGGTACAGACTGTACATGTTCTCCATGCTTTCCAGGGCCGGCTTCACATTGATGAATGCATTGATGTTCAGATCCGAACCTTCCTTAGCCTTGATGAAAGACTTGCGGGACAAGAGCTGGTAGTTATTCTTGGCCTTCGCCCGGGCATAATCCTCACCGTTGATGAACTTCAGGAAGCTCCAGGCGTCCTTCTGGTTTCCGGCCTTGGCGTTAATACCCATAATCCCGTTCAGGCTCACGCTGCCTACCACGCCGGGATGATCCGGATGGCTGGGGAGGGTAACCGCATTGTATTCCACAGGCGTAAAGTTGTTTTTGGCTGCATTCTTATTGGCGTTGTCGATCCGCGAGAGGTCATAGTAGTTCATGACAGACATGGCCATACGGTTGGACAGGAAATCGTCGTGGGCATATGGTTTTTCTGCGCTGGGTTGTTTGGATTGCTGGAATACCTCATCCTGATAATCGTTCTGGCTGGGGATAACCTTGTCCTTCTCCAGCTGGATCAAAGTGTTCCAGACCTTTTCCCAATTATCCGAATCCACGGTCAGCTTTTCTGCATCCTTGTCAAAAATGGACATCCCCATGGGAGAAGCATAGATGGACATCATGTTCATATAGTCCATGTAGCCTTGGGAGTTGAAGCTGAAGCCGTAAACCCGCTTGGCGGAGTCCTTGTTGGTCACACGGCGGGCCAGGTCAAATACCTGATCCCAGGTCATATTGTCTTCGGGATAAGGGGCGCCTGCTTCATCGAAAATCTTCTTATTATATACCAGCGCAGCGGAGGTGAAGGTCGGAGACAGCGCATAAAGCTTGCCGTCGGGGCTCGCGCTCTTCAAACCGTCCAGCACGATGGGAGCAATATCCGTAGTGTCAAATTTGTCCTTGGTGATCAGCGGGTCCAAGGGCTGCAGCAGATTGTCTGTCAGCAGATCCTGCATTTCATTCAGGTTAAACATCACGATATCCGGCGGATTGTCGGCCTGCATAACCTCCTTCAGCTTCACCACAGGATTGGGCTGCTGCTCCTTCTGCTGCTCCGGCGAAATATAGCCGCCATAACGCATGGAGCTGCTGTCTACGACCTCCACAAACTCCAGCTTGATGTTCGGATGGGCATATTCGAAGATCTCCGTAAATTGTTGGCGGAAATATTCCCCTTCCTCCCCGTTGTCGCTAGTGGCAGCAATCCGGAGCACCCGCTCCGTATCCTTGTCGTCGGCATCCCCTTTGGTACAGGCTGCAACAGTCGGCAGCACCATCGTCAGCGAAAGCGCCGCGGCAATCCAAGACTTCTTCATGTGTGTGTTCTCCCTTCCTTTTTTAAAGATCTCTATTTCGGGTATTTCTTTACCGGGGGCTCCCCCAAAAGGTATCGGCACCTGCTTCATAGCTTCACTTCACTTTTGGGGGATTCTTGCTTATCCCAGCTTGCGCGGGGCCTTGATAATAATCTTCTCGCCGTCGAATTCCATAGAGGCTTTGCCGGCGATGCCCAACTGCTCCAGATAGGCCTTGGGCACCTGAAGCCGCCCCGCCCGGTCCAGCACCACATATTCCTCATGCTCATCCCGGATGGAGCCCTTGAAGCCGGAAACCGAGAGGTCCAGACCCGGATTCCGCTTCACGAACTCCGTGCTGGTCATCCCGTCCCGGATGGCGACCACCCGGTCCACGGAGCTGGCCAAGGACATATCATGGGTAACGATCACGATGGTGACCCCCGTATCCTTGTTGAGCCGCCGGAAGATGGACATGATCATATCCGAGGTTTCCGTGTCTACGGAGCCGGTGGGTTCATCCGCCAGCAGCAGCTTGGGGCGGTTGCACAGCGAGATGGCGATGGCCACCCGCTGCTGCTCGCCGCCGGAGAGCTGATGCAGCTTGTTGTTCATCCGGGCTCCCAGGCCTACAGCCTCCAGCAGCTGCTTGGCGTAGTCGCGGTCCACCTTGCCGCCCAGCATCATGGGCATCTCCACATTCTCCAAGGCGGACAGATACGGCAGCAGGTTACGCCCGTTGTTCTGCCAGATAAAACCAACAGTGCGGCGTTTGTACTCCACCAGTTCCTCGTCGGTAATCTTCAGCAGATTCCATTCGCCCACCCGCACTTGTCCTGCAGAGGGGCGGTCCAGACCGCCCAGAATGTTGAGGAGCGTTGACTTGCCGCTGCCACTGTTGCCAATGATAGCCATCAGCTCGCCGGGCTGTACGTTGATGTTCAGACCATGGAGCGCCACAACCTCCAGATCCTCCGTTTTGTAAATTTTGACCAAACCCTCGCATTGAATCATCGGTTAGCGCTCCTCCCCCAGCTTCACTGCTTGATGAACCCGCAGCCTGCGGATATGGAGCAGGAGCAGCACAGCTCCCGTCGCCATCATTACGACCGTGACCAGATACAGCTGCAGCGTGTCCCGTCCCTCGAATACCACCCGGAAGGGGGGCACCTGCTTCTTCACATCATCCGCCGTTTGCAGGAACGGCAGATACAGGGTGCTGGCCAGCTTGCCGATGCCGATGCCCAGCACGATGGAGAGCCCTGCCGTAAACAGCTGCTCCAGCAGCAGCATGCCCGTCAGCTGACGTTTTTTGAGGCCCATGGCCCGCAGCACACCGAACTGCACCACCCGGCTGGAGAGATTAAAGAACCAATACAAGAGATATCCGATCAGGGACACCAGTACGGATACCAGGAAGCCCAGGCTGAGAATCCCGAACACGCCGCCCCTGGTGGGCTGCTTGCTCTCCCGGACCAGCTCGCTGCGCACATCCTTGATGGCGGTGACGTCGATTTTGGCCTCTTGGAGCTTTTCGATCAGCGGAGCCGTTTTGGCCCCTTCCTCCATCTTGATCCACACATCGTAAGGGATGGTATCCCCCTGGTCATAGATATACTCCAGGTTGGTAATCACGAAGGGCCGGTCATCCGGATATTGGCTGGGCCAATAAGGAAGCACGCCAGCCACTACCAGCTCCATGCTTTTCTGGTTGACAGAGAGGCTCATCAGGTCGCCAGGCTTCAATTGGTTCTTCTCGGCGAATTTATCAGGAATAATAGCTGCTTGCTCGTAGCTGCCGAGAAGATTCAGATATGCGTAAGGGTGGGCCGGGAACAAATCCCGCCGCATCCACGCCACATCCGCAAAATCCACGTTATCAATGGCGTTCAGATTCACCATGCCCAAGGACTTGCCCGAAGCGCTGAGATTGGCCCGGGTCTGTAGAACGCGGGCGGTATGCTCAACCCCCGGCAGCTCCTTGAACACCTCATAAGGTGGCTCCACATACCGGATATTGGTGGGGAGCTCCGGACCGCCGCCTCCGGGATTGCCTGTACCCGGATTCCCGCCGGTCCCTCCGGAGCCGCCAGTGCCGCCGCCGGAGCCGCCGCCGCCAGCACCCTGGCCGCCACTGCCACCGCCGCCGCTTCCTCCTGACCCGCCCTGGGAGCCGCCTGAACCGGCGCCGCCGCCCTGCTGTCCCTGGTTTTGATTGGGATTGTAAACAGGCAGGTCATCGGATACGGATTCCCACGCGGTGCTGATAATGACATCCGTACCGTACTGGTACAGCGTCCGCTCCGTGGAATTGAGGTCAATGGTGCGGGCCGCCGAGGAATTGTATACCCCCAAGCCCAGCGTCAGCGTTAGCAGCAGCATCAGCGGGTAATAGGACCGGGCGGAGCGGGAGAGCTGCGCCAGCGTCAAGTAGATGGAAACGGGAAAGAACCGTTTGCCGATGCCGTTGACAGCTTTTAGAATCAGTGGGAACAATCTCAAAAACAGGAGTCCCAGCGCAAAAATGGTCAGTGCCGGCACAAAAAACAGCAGCGGATGCACCTGCAGCTGGTCTGAACCAAGACCCGTCTGCTGGGACAGGAGCTTATGCTCCCGGAAGCTGTACCAGCCATAACCGGACAGCGCCAGCAGAATCACATCCAAGAACCACTTCTGCCATACTGGCTTCGCATCCGCCCTCGCCAGCGCCTGCTTCAGCCCCACAATGGAGGACCGGGCATACTGAATGGCCGGGATGAGTGTGGCGCCCATTGCCAGCAGCACAGCCGCCAGGCCGTACATCATGGTAGTGCCATGAAAGCCTACCGGGATATTCTGCCGGTTAACGAAGGTCAGGAACCCGTTGGAGGAGCCGATGCTCTTAGCCATAAACCAGCCCAGAAGGGGTCCGGCAATCAGGGCGGCCAGCCCCAGCATCAGGCTTTCCAGCAGATACAGCATGAATATTTGTTTGGTGCTGCCCCCTCTGGAGCGGATTACCGCAATGTCGCTGCGCTGCCGTTCCAGGGATTGCCGGGCGTTCATGACGATATAGTACATGACCATTCCCAGCATGGGTGCCGCCAGTGTAAACAGGAGCACCTGCAGCTGGATGCTGTCCCGGCGGAATTCCTGCAGCATATCCGTAAAGGTGACATCCACCTTCGTATCCTTCAGCTTTTGGTAAAGGGTAACGTCCAGACGGGCCAGCTTCTTCTCCAAAGGACCGATCTGCGAGGTGCTGATCTGGGTCATGTCGAAGGCATAGAACCAGTTTGCCTGGTGAAGCGGGATTTTTTTCTTCTGGAGAAGCTCGGTTCTGAAGAGCCCCTCCGGAACGACCAGGGTGTTCAGCATCCCCTCAAAGCCCTGGAACCAATATGGATCGGCCTCATCCAACGGCTTAAAAGCTCCCGTAATCTTGACCTTCAGCGGGGCAATGCCCTGTCCGCCGGAGATGGGGTAGGTAAATTCGTCCCCTACGTGCAGGTCATTGCGGAACATGGCCTCCTCCAGCACCAGCGCCTCAACAACGCCATTCTGGATGGTATCCTTCGGCTTTTGCCCGAGGCTTAGCTCGGAACGGGCGTCCAGATCAGACATGGCACTTACGGTCATTTGCCTGCGTTTGCTTGGATCAGTTTTGGACGGGTCCACCGGCGTCACCTGGGCGCTGCGGATGGTCATCACGCTGGCGTATACCTCTTGGGGCAGCGCAATATCCTGGGACACGTCCTCTCTTATGTATCGGTCAAGCTCTTCTACGTCGGCGTAGTCCGCCTTATCCTGACCCGCCGCCTGGTAACGCAGCACCAGGGAGCCAGGGGGCAGCCCGCCGCTTTTCTCCTCCAGGGACTTGGCGATGACGCGTTTTAACGCCCCGTCGGAATACATGGGAATGCTGGTGACAAAAGCCACCGCCACAATCAGCCCTACCAGGGCGCTGACCGTAAGCCACCTGGTATTCCACATTTTCCGCATAATAAAATGCAGCATGGCCATCATTTATCGACCTACTACTTTCTGCCCGGGTTGAAGCCCCTTCAGAATCTCCACGCTGGTAGAGGTCTGCAGGCCCAGTTCCACGTCAACCTCCCGCTTGGCTCCCGACGAATCCACCACCTGGACGTAGTTGCGCCCGGTTATGGTCCGCAGTGCGGAGGGCGGAATCGTGACGGCATTTTCCTTCTTCTGGACAACGATTTCCACACTGAGCTGGGTTCCCCGGGAGACCTGCTCCGGCATCTTTTCCAGTTCCACCACCAGGTACTGGTCGATGGTTTCCTTCTGCCGCTCCTGGCCGTTGTAATAGCCGCCGCCATAGTAGCCGCCGTTGTTCTGGTTCTGGGTTTTGTTGGGATTAGGCAGCTGCTTGACAGTGCCCTTATGCTGGCCGGCCGTGTTGATATCTGCCGTCACCTCCATACCCAAGGCCACCTTCTTCAGGTCCTCCTGGGAGATGGACGCCACCACCGTCAGCTGGGACAGGTCGGCAACCGTCGCTATGGACTCGTAAGCCTTGCTGTTATCCCCCTTGGCTTTATAAACACCTACGACCTCGCCGGAAATAGGGGCGGTGATCTTCGCCCGGGCGATGGATTCCTCCAGCGTCACCAGCTCGTTGCGCTTCAGCTCGAACTCGATCTTCGCCTGCTCCAGCTCCTCGGCGGTTTTGGTGCCCGCATCCCGCAGCAGCTGGATCATCTTCAGCTCCTCGCTGCGGGTCTGAAGCCGCTTCTGGCGCAGGTCACTTTCCAGAGTGGCCACATCCAGCTCCGCAATCAGCTGTCCGGCCTCCACCTGGTCGCCGGTTTTCACATAAATTTCCTTAATCCGCTTGCCGTCGTCCGAGAAATACACATCCTCCTCCCGGGAGGACATCAGCTTGCCCGAACCCCGCACCTTGGTGGTCAGAGTTTCGGTTTTGACAGTGTATTCCGGCTTTTTAGACAGCTTGGGCGGGTTGATGGTGGGCAGGGTTTCCTCCACTTCCTCGCTTGGCAAAAGCGAGCAGCCCGATAATACGGTTACCGCAAGCATTGCGGCCGCCGCAACTAGTACCGACTTGCGGACGCTAGCCCTGAATCCGTCCGTCAACCATTTGGTAAACATGGTCCGCAACCTCCATTATTGTTGGATCGTGAGTCGTCATGCAGATGGTCACCTGCTCCTGCCGGATAATCTCCCGGAAAACCGCCATAATCTGGGCGCCCATCTGGGAATCCAGCTCCGCGGTAGGCTCATCCGCCAATAGCAGCACAGGCCGGTGGGCAATAGATTTGGCAATGGCCACCCGCTGCTGCTCGCCGCCGGACAGCTCAAAGGGGCGGTGGTGCATCCGTTTGGCCAATCCCACCAGATCCAGGCAATGCTCCACCCGGGTTTTCCAGCTGCTCCGGGGAATGCCTGCCATACGCAGCGACAACTCCACATTCTCGTAGGCTGACAGAAGGGGAAGCAGCGCGTAGGATTGAAAGATAAAGCCGATTTCCTTGCGTCTGGCCTCAGTGCGGTTCTCATCGTTTAAGGTATGGAACGGCTTGCCCTGAAACAGAATTTCCCCTTCGTCCGGCTGGTCCAGCCCGCCCATCAGATTCAGCAGAGTGGTTTTGCCGGAGCCGGATCTTCCCCGCAGCATGATAAGGCTGTTGGCCCGCAGGGTCATATCGATGCCCTTCAGGACCTGGAGCTTGTTGCCTCCGACGTCAAAGCTTCTTACCACTCCCGAAATGACGAGAAGAGGATCGATAACCTCCCGCGGTTCCGGCACATAAGCGGCCACCGGCGCAGGTGCGTCTCCTGTTGTGGATTTGCCCTTGCCGGGCCGACGGAGCCTCAGTGCCATTCCTTTCAGCCTGCCGGCTTCCTTCCGCTCCTCCGGAGCGTCATTGCTCTGGCAGGTTTCGGTTTGACCGTCCGGCTCTGTAGTCATATCCCTTTCCGGTTCGTCGATCAGACCGGTTCTTGCTTGCTTTCGGTTCGCCAACCACCCCATCCTTATACTCTCCCTCTTTCAAATTCCCGGGTCATCTGCCCGGACAGGCAATGATCCACACTTAATGAGACGTACAAAACTGGAATAAGGTTACAAGTTTTCGAAAAATATTTGCTTTCGTTTTGTTTTGCGGTTTGCTAACGGAAGCTGCGGCCCTTATTTGACTCAAAAGCACCCTTCTTAAATTCTAACGGCGATTACGGCCGCTATTTCAGGATTCAGGGTCGATTTGAACCGATTTAAGCACAAATAAAGGCGCTGGCTTCCGTTAGGATTCCAAAGCACCCTTTTTCGGCCAAATAAAGGCTCACCCTTCCGTTAGGTCTGCGCTTTGTCGAGATAACCATCCCGCTCATATGAGCCGGAGTAAGCCGGAACCATAAGACCGGTAATGCTCGGATGCCCGGAAAAATGCACAAAACCCGCCTCTCCTATGGGCCGTGTTGCAAACATGCCCTTGGGAAGTGCGGGTTTCGTGTGAAGCAAACCGGTTAAGCCGGTCGTTTGGCAAACAAAATCCCTACGGTGCCAGGACCGCAGTGACTAGAGATGACGCAGCCGGCATTAGTGACAATGACCTCGCTGCCGGGGAACTGCTTTTCCAGCTCGCCCTTGACCCATGCCGCATTCTCCGCAGCCAGGGAATGGGTAACGAAAATCCGTTTGGGATCGATGGTTTCCCTGTGGCTCAGGGCCCGGTCAAGCAGGCTTTGCACCACCTTATCCATCTTTCCGCGCAGCTTCTCCGCCACGATCATGGAGCCGTTTACCACCTTGATCACCGGGTGAATCCGCAACAGACTGCCGATTACCAGCTGAGTGCCGCTGCAGCGTCCCCCTTTGTGGAGGTAATCCAAGGTGTCGATGACAAACTCGGACTCTACCAGCGCCGTATCGTCCCGGAGCCGGTTCGCCAGCTCCGACAGATCATCCATTCCGGCCTTGACGTAGTCCACAGCCTTCATCACCGTCACCCCGATGCCGGTGGACAAATTGCGGGAGTCCACCACTTCAATGGTGCCCGCAGGGAATTCCCGGCTGGCAATGACCGCATTCTGGTACGTGGACGACAATTCGGAAGAAATGCTTATGTATACAATGCGCTTATCCTCACGGACGATGTTCTCGAAGGACTGGACAAAATCAGCAGGCGAGGGGGCCGCTGTTTTGGGGAGCTCCCCTTCCTTCTCCACTTTCTCATACAATTCGGCGGTGGTCATATCCGCACCGTCGCGGTATGTACGGTCACCGAACACAACATGGAGCGGTATAATCCGGATGTTATGGTCCCGGATCATGTCTGGCATTAAATCGCAGGTGCTGTCCGCAACAATTTGGATGGACGGCATGAATGATTTCCTTCCCTTCTCCAGATCCTGTCGGATCTGCTTCTTGAACCCACCCTATCTATTATAGCGGTGCGGGAGGGGCTTGAAAAGGTAGGAAGATTGAGAGGCGGTTTACGTGGCCTGAATGAAGCAAAGACATGCCATGGCCCATCAGCGGATGAGAAAGCCATAACATGCCCCCATAGCAAAGCTAACGGAACTTGGCGACTCTTAGAAGCTAAAATCGGGCTTGTCTGAATTCTAACGGAACATGGTGACTCTTAGACGCCAATTAGAACTCGCCGCAGCCTGTTTTATCCTGCTAAGCGCTTCTCAGTTCCGTTACATGTTCAACCGGCCCATTTTAAGCCGCTAAGAGCGTTTCAGTTCCGTTAGAGCCAGGGTTTGTTTGCAAACTCGCCCTAGAGCTGCCAAAAAAACTCCGGCCGCGAAAAGCCGCGGACAATCCGCCAGCCTCCGCAACCGGAGCATATAAGCAGCTGCCTGCGAACAACTGTATTCACCGCAGCAAGAGTGGCTACACTTACTTTTTGCCAAACGCCTGCGGGTCCTTCCGCCAGGACTGGAGCAGCTCCACATCCGATTCCCGGATGCTGCCCTGCTTCACAGCCTCACCGATCAGCGCCGTATAGTTGGACAGTGTGTGCAGAGGCATGTCCGCTTCGCTGAAGGTGGCCTCCGCCTGATCCAGCTGGTACGAGAAAATCGCCGCAACCCCCAGGGCGTTGCCGCCTGCCTCATTCACAGCCAGGGCAGCCTTCAAGGAACTGCCGCCGGTGGAGATCAGATCCTCAATCACCACAGTTTTGGCACCCTCGGGCAGCAGTCCTTCGATTTGGTTCTTTTTGCCGTGGCCCTTGGCCTTGTCCCGGATGTAGATCATCGGCAGGTTCATCCGCTCCGCCACCCATGCAGCATGGGGGATGCCTGCTGTAGCGGTTCCTGCGATAACCTCCGCGTCCGGATAATATTGGCGGATGAGCTGCACGAAGCCGTCCGCGATCAGGCTGCGGATAGCCGGATAAGACATGGTCAGCCGGTTGTCACAATAGATAGGCGAGATAATGCCGGAGGTCCAGGTAAACGGCTGGTCCGGCCGCAGGGCCACCGCCTTGATGTTCAGCAGCTCCTTGGCAATTTGTCCTGCAAGGGCGTTCAGATTTCCGGTATTCGGCATACTTTAGCTCAGCTCCTTCAGAATAGTTTCCAATGCTTGCCTCGGGTCCGGCGCAGCGGTAATGGGACGGCCCATCACAATAAAATCGGTTCCCTGCTCAAACGCCTCCCGCGGCGTCATCACCCGGGACTGGTCCCCCTTGTCTGCCCCTGCGGGACGAACACCGGGAGTTACCGTAACAAAACCAGAGCCAACCGCGGTTTTAATGGCCGTTACCTCTAAGGGGGAGGCAACCACACCATCCAAACCTGCGCTCCGGGTTAAGGATGCGTACCGCAGAACAGCTTCCTCCACAGTACCCGGAATGCCGATTTCTCCGTTCATTACCGTTTGGCTGGTGCTGGTCAGTTGGGTGACGGCGATGAGCAGCGGCCGCTTAAGAGCACCGGCGCTTTGGCCGAGAGCCCGCTCCATCCCTTCCCGCGCTGCTTCCATCATAGCCTTCCCGCCTGCAGCGTGGACGTTGAACATATCCGCCCCCAGCCGGGTGATGGATTCCGCTCCACCAGCTACAGTGTTGGGGATATCATGCATTTTCAGGTCCACAAACACCTTGTAGCCCTGTTCCTTCAGATTCCGAACAAAAGCTGGCCCCTCTGCATAAAAAAGCTGCATGCCCACCTTCATATAACAGGGAATGCCACGGAGCTTCTCCAGAAGTCCGCCGGCTGCCTCTGCAGACGGATAATCCAGAGGAATAATGATCCGTTCGGCGATTTCCGCCGCCGTTTTGCCCTTCAGGACACCGGCCGGTTGTTGCAGTTCCGCCACGTGTTGACGCCTCCTTCATATTATCTATAGGGTAAACTGTACGGGGAACACCCTTCATTCAAGACAGGAGCCCGGCACGCAAGCCTTCAGGAACGGCTCTACCATTGGCGGAGGACGTTCCCTTAACTTGCGGGCAGGGCTTCTTATGTCAGTTCGGGTTTACAGTGTTACAGCATTGGCCGGCATCGGACGGGAGGAGAAGTTAATCGCCTCCAGCGTATGCAGGAGCGCACGCACCGTGTCCAGGGAGGTCATACAGACCACGCCGTTCTCTACCGCTTCCCGGCGGATGCGGAAGCCGTCGCGCTCGGGGGTTTTGCCCTTGGTCAGGGTGTTCACCACAAAGTGGGCCTGGCCGTTGCGGATCAGATCGAGAATATTGGGCGAACCCTCGGAGAGCTTGTTGACCCGCTTCACCTTGATGCCCGCTTCCTCGAAGGCAAGTGCCGTGCCGCCGGTAGCCACAATGTCGTAGCCCATGGCGTAGAAGCCCTTCACAATCTCGATGGCTTCCTTCTTGTCGCTGTCGGCCACCGTTACGATCATGGAGCCTGTCGGCGGAATCTTCATGCCGGAGCCTACCAGACCCTTGTACAGCGCCTTGGCGAAGGTAATATCCCGGCCCATAACCTCGCCGGTGGATTTCATTTCAGGACCGAGGGTTGTGTCTACCCGGCGCAGCTTGGCGAAGGAGAATACCGGCACCTTGACGGATACATATTCGTCCTCCGGCCACAGGCCTTCGGTGTAGCCCAGCTCTTTCAGGGTTTGGCCCATAATCACCCGGGTAGCCACATTGGCCATAGGGATTTTGGTCACCTTGCTCAGGAATGGAACGGTCCGGGAGGAGCGCGGGTTCACCTCGATCACATACACCTCATCCTTGTAGATGACGAACTGGATGTTCACCAGACCCACGACGTTCAAACCCTTGGCAATGCGGATGGTGATATCCACAATCTGCTGCTTGATTCTATCGGACAGGGTCTGCGGCGGATACACGGCGATGGAGTCGCCGGAGTGAACGCCTGCCCGCTCCACATGTTCCATGATGCCTGGGATCAGAACCGTTTCACCGTCGCAGATAGCGTCCACTTCCACTTCCTTGCCCAGCATGTAGCGGTCGATCAGCACCGGGTGCTCCGGATTAATCTTCACAGCGCGCTCCATGTAGTTCAGAAGCTCATTGTCCGAGTAGACGATTTCCATAGCCCGGCCGCCCAGCACATAAGAGGGGCGAACCAGCACCGGGTAGCCGAAGCGGGCTGCCGTACCTACCGCCTGGTCCACAGAGGTCACCGTACCGCCTGGAGGCTGAGCGATGTTCAGGTTGTTCATCAGCGCCTCAAACCGTTTCCGGTCCTCCGCCGTGTCGATGCTGTCCAGATCGGAGCCCAGAATGCGCACACCGGCCTTGGTCAAGGGACCTGCCAGGTTAATGGCGGTTTGGCCGCCGAACTGCACGATAACGCCGATGGGCTTTTCCCGTTCGATGACGTTCATGACATCCTCATAGAAGAGCGGCTCGAAGTACAGCCGGTCTGATGTATTGAAGTCCGTCGACACCGTCTCCGGGTTGTTATTGATGATCACCGCTTCATAACCGGCTTCCTGGATGGCCCAAACGGCATGTACGGTGGAGTAGTCAAATTCAATGCCCTGGCCGATCCGGATGGGTCCGGAGCCCAGCACCACCACCTTTTGCTTGGCGGTTTCGGTGACTTCGTCCTCCGTCTCGTAGGTGGAGTAGTAATAAGGCGTAGTCGCCTCAAACTCCGCGGCGCAGGTGTCTACCATTTTGTAAACCGGCTTCAGCCCCAACTCAAAGCGCAGCGCCCGCACATCGGCTTCCTTCACATAGGACGTGCAGCCGGCCAGTGCTCTGATCTCGGCGACAGCCCGGTCGGTGAAGCCCATCCGTTTGGTTTCCCACAGCAGATCACGGGTCAGCTCAGGCTGGGCGATTTCCGTTTCGAAGCGGATCATACCCTGCAGCTTGGACAGGAACCACCAGTCGATTTTGGTCAGCTCTTGAATCTGATCCAGCGTGTAGCCTCTGCGGTACGCTTCGGCGATGAGGAACATGCGCTCGTCGTCGGGACGCTTCAGTCTGGTTTCCAAAGCCTCTGTCTCCAGCGCGTCCGTTCCTTTCAGGAAGAGGCGGTGCACGCCGATTTCCAGAGAGCGGATGGCCTTGTGCATGGATTCCTCGAAGGTCCGGCCGATGGCCATTACCTCGCCGGTAGCCTTCATCTGGGTGCCCAGCTTCCGGTTGGCGGAGATGAACTTGTCGAAGGGCCAGCGCGGGATTTTGCTTACGATATAGTCCAGGGTCGGCTCAAAGCAGGCATAGGTTTGGCCGGTAACCGGGTTGACGATTTCATCCAGGGTGTAACCGACGGCGATCTTGGCCGCCATTTTGGCGATGGGATAACCCGTTGCCTTGGAGGCCAGGGCCGAAGAGCGGCTGACCCGGGGATTTACCTCGATGACATAGTATTGGAAGCTGTGGGGGTCCAGGGCGAACTGGACGTTGCAGCCGCCTTCGATATTCAGCGCGCGGATAATCTTCAGCGACGCGGAGCGTAGCATTTGGTACTCGCGGTCGGACAGGGTTTGGCTGGGGGCCACCACAATGCTGTCGCCGGTATGTACGCCAACCGGATCGAAGTTCTCCATGTTGCAGACCACGATACAGTTGTCGTTGGCGTCCCGCATAACCTCATACTCGACTTCCTTCATGCCGGCGATGCTCTTCTCCACCAGACACTGGCCGATGGGGCTGTAGCGGATGCCGGAGCTGACAATCTCAATCAGCTCTTCTTCGTTGGAGCAGATGCCCCCGCCTGTGCCGCCCAGGGTATAAGCCGGACGGATAATGATGGGGTAGCCGATTTCGTTGGCAAAAGTCACGGCTTCTTCCACTGTTGTAACAATGGCGGAGTCCGGTACAGGCTGCTCCAGCTCCCGCATCAGGTCGCGGAACAGGTCCCGGTCCTCGGCCTTTTCAATAGCCGACAGCTGGGTGCCCAGAAGCTTCACGTTCTCGCGCTCCAGCACTCCCGCCTTGGCCAGGGCAACCGCCATGTTCAGACCGGTTTGGCCGCCCAGGGTGGGCAGCAGGCCGTCCGGCTTCTCGGTGCGGATAATGTTGGTGACGAATTCCAGGGTGATGGGCTCGATATACACCTTGTCCGCCATATTGGTGTCGGTCATGATGGTGGCAGGGTTGCTGTTGATCAGCACCACCTCCAGGCCCTCCTCCTTGAGGGCCTGGCAGGCCTGGGTGCCGGCATAGTCGAATTCCGCGGCCTGGCCGATAACGATGGGGCCGGATCCGATCACGAGAATCTTTTTGAGGGTATTATTTTTGGGCATACTGGAGGTCTCCTTTCACTTCCGAGGCTTCTTCTTTCTGTTTCAGCGCCGATGCCGCCACCATGGCCGCTTGCTGCGGCACATAGGGCTTGGCTGCCTTGAAATCGCGGATCATCTCCAGGAACTCGTCAAACAGGTAGCTGGAATCGAAGGGGCCGGGAGCCGCCTCCGGATGGTATTGGACGGAGAAGGCCGGATATTGGGTGTGGCGCAGGCCTTCAATGGTTTTGTCATTGTTGTTGATGTGTGTCACGATCAGGCCGGTGCCCTCCACGGATTCCTCCTTCACGGTGTAGCCGTGATTTTGGGAGGTGATGTAGCAGCGGCCGCTGGCCAGCTCCTTCACCGGATGGTTGCCGCCGCGGTGGCCGAACTTCAGCTTCTCGGTGTCCGCGCCGGAGGCCAACGCCAGAAGCTGGTGCCCGAGGCAGATGCCGAAGATGGGCAGCTCACCCAGCAGGGAGGCGATGGTTTTGGCCGCGTGGGGCACATCCTTGGGGTCCCCGGGGCCGTTGGAGAGCAGCACCCCGTCCGGGCACAGCTTGCGGATTTGCTCGGCGGTGGCGGTGTGAGGCACCACTACCACATCTGCGCCGCGCGTACTCAGCTCGCGGATAATGCCGCTTTTGGAGCCGTAGTCTACGACGACGATACGCTCCTTGGTGCCGGGGCAGCCGAACACGCTTTTGGTGGAAACCCGGTCCACCTGGTCACGCAGAAGCTGAGCCACGCCCAGACGCTCCTTCAGCTCCTCCAGAGGAGCGTTGGAGGTGGTCAGAAGCCCCTTCATGGTGCCGTGATGGCGCAGGATACGGGTGAGCATCCGGGTGTCGATGCCGCTGATGCCGGTGATGTCGTAATCCTTCAGCAGGGTGTCCAGGGTGAATTGGGCCCGCCAGTTGCTGGGGGTTTCCTCATGATGGCGAACCACAAATCCGTGGATGAAGGGCCGCATGGACTCGAAATCGTCGCGGATGATGCCGTAATTGCCGATCAGGGGGTAGGTCATGGTCACGATCTGACCGCAGTAGGACGGATCGGACAGCACCTCCTGATAGCCTGTGATTCCTGTATTAAACACGACCTCGCCGGTGGATTCCCCGGTTGCGCCGAACGCTTTGCCCGTAAACAGCGTGCCGTCTTCCAAAAGCAGTCTCGCCTGAACCTGCATGGTGATCTCTCCTTTTATCGCGAAAATGTGGAGCCGTTTTTCCCAGTCCTATCACATGAATTGTTTAATCTCTGCTTGATTGAGCCGCGCGGACAGCCGCTTTCCCGTCCTGCCAGACCGTTTGCCCCGCTACCATAGTCAGCACCGGCCAGCCGGCCAGTTCCCAACCGATGAAGGGAGTGTTCCGGGACTTGGAGAGGAAGTCAGCCGGATCTACGGCTGTGGTATGGTTCAGATCCACCAGCACCAGATCCGCCTCCGCTCCTGCTTCCAGCTTGCCCTGCTTCAGCCCGAACACCTCTGCAGGTTTGCCGGCCATGCGGTCCAGGAGGAATTCCAGGGTCCAGCGTCCGGTTTGCACAAACTTGGTGTACAGCAGGGGGAAGGCCGTTTCGAAGCCGACGATTCCGAAGGGTGCAAGGGCCATTCCCTTGGCTTTTTCCTCGGGGCTGTGGGGGGCATGGTCGGTAACGATAATGTCAATCGTCCCGTCCTCCAGACCTTCCAGCACCGCCTCTACATCCCGCGGTGTCCGCAGGGGAGGGTTCATCTTCCAATCGGCGTCCATTCCGGGGATATCCTCATCGGAGAGGAGCAGGTGATGGGGGCAAACCTCTGCGGTCACGTTGATGCCCACCGCCTTGGCCTGGCGGATGAGCCGTACGGACTGTTCAGTGCTCACATGGCAGACATGGTAGTGGACCCCTGTGGCCTCCGCCAGCAGAATGTCCCGGCCCACATGAATGGCCTCCGACTCATTGGGGATACCCTTCAGCCCATGTTTGGCGGCGAAGGCGCCCTCTGTCACCGCAGCTCCCTCAAGCAGGGAATCATCCTCGCAGTGGGCTACTACCGTCATACCCAGGCTTTGAGCCAGCCGCATGGCGTCCTTCATCATCTTGGAATTCTGGACCCCTACTCCATCATCGGAGAAGGCCACCGCTCCCGCTTCCTTCAGGGCAGCGAAGTCCGTCAGCTCCCGGCCCAGCTCCTGCTTGGAGATGCTGCCGTAGGGCAGGACCCGCACACCGTTGCCCTCTGTCCGGGCTTTTTCCAGGATGAGCTTGATGGTCTCCGGATTGTCCGTTACCGGTCTTGTGTTGGGCATACAGGCGATGGTAGTAAAGCCGCCTCTGGCTGCCGAACGGGTTCCTGTGGCGATGGTTTCCTTATGCTCAAAGCCGGGTTCGCGCAGGTGTGTATGCATGTCGATGAAGCCCGGGGCCACCAGCCTGCCGCCCGCGTCGATAACCTCGTCGCCTGCTTCCGCTCCGTTCCACTCCCGGGAGGAAACATCCTCAATCCGGGAGATCACCCCATGCTCGATATAGATCCGCTTTTCTGCCAGCTCGTTGCCTCCGGTGTTGACCTTGCCGTTTATAATCCAGGTTCCCATATTGGCCTCCTTACTGTTTCTTCCGTTCACTGTTTTACACGTTTTCTTTAACCGATCCAAATCCCCGCTTGTATGAATATGCAATACTTCGTATAAAATTAATGCTAATCGCAAAGATTATACACTTTATGCAGGAGATATACAACACATTTCCTTCCGCCGGAATTTCAAGGCGTAGTTTCGCCTGCCCTTTAGGACAGCGCCCGCTCAATTACCGCCATGCGGATGGGCACCCCGTTCGCCATCTGGGTAAAGATCCGCGACCGGTCGCATTCCACCAGCTCGTCGTCGATCTCCACATTCCGGTTCACCGGCGCAGGGTGCATGATAATGGTATGGGGCTGCATCTTGTCGGCCCGTTCCACGGTAAGACCGTACTGCGCCCGGTATTCCGCAGCAGAGTTGAACAGCCCGTCCTCGTGGCGCTCCAACTGCACCCGCAGTAACATGACCACATCGGACAGCAGTGCCTCCTCAATGCTTACATAAGGGGCGAATTCCGCCAGCTCCGGAGCCTGCATATTAGGCGGTGCGCAGAACTTCACATTGGCGCCCAGCGCCTGCAGTCCCCACAGATTGGAGCGGGCCACCCGGCTGTGCTTCACATCCCCGATAATGGAGACCGTCAGACCCTTCAGATCGCCAAACTGCTTCTTCATTGTATAAAAATCCAGGAGTGCCTGGGTGGGATGTTCGTTGTTGCCGTCGCCTGCATTAATGAGAGGAATCTTTACCTTCTCCGCCAGCGTCTGCAGCACACCCTCGGGTTTCATCCGGATGACCCCCGCATCGATACCCATGGTTTCCAGCGTCCGTACGGTATCGTAGATGGACTCGCCCTTTTGCACGCTGGATACTGCTGCAGCGAAGTTCAGGACCTGGGCACCCAGCCGCTTTTCGGCCATTTCGAAGGAGAAGCGGGTTCTGGTGCTGTTTTCGAAGAACATGTTGGCTACAAACTTCCCCTGCAGGATGGAAGTGGCCTTAGCGGGGTACTGCTCCCAGAATACAGCCCGGGTCAGAATGGCGTTAATCTCCGAGGCGGGAACCCCCTTCAAGCCCAACAAATGCTTCTCCGTCGCCAATTGAATCATAATTGCTGCCTCCTTTGAATGATGACCTGATCCTTGCCGTCGATTTCGGCCAGCTGCACTTCCACCGATTCCAATCTTGAGGTTGGCACATTCTTGCCTACATAATCCGGTCGGATGGGCAGCTCGCGGTGCCCCCGGTCCACCAGCACTGCCAGTTGGATCATCTCGGGCCGGCCGCAGTCCATCAGCGCATCCATCGCCGCGCGCACCGTCCGTCCTGTATACAGCACATCGTCGCATAAAATCAGCTTTTTGCCCTCTATGGACAGGTTGTCCGCCTGGATCCGCGGTCCGGCTACACCGCGCCGGATATCGTCCCGGTAGGAGCTGGCGTCCACCTCTCCCACACCGATGGGGACACCCTCGATTTCCTCGATCCGCTCGGCAATCCGCCGGGCCATATAAATCCCTCTGGTACGGATGCCGATCAGCATGCTGTTGTCCACTCCCCGGTTGCGCTCCAGAATTTCGTGGGCGATCCGTGTCAAGGCCCGTCTGATGGCCGTTTCATCCAGCAGCACATGCTCCTCTTGCATGAGCATCATGATCTCCTCCTATTTTGGTCATTAGGGCACAAGAAAACCCCTGCCGCTAACGGCAGGGGTGAGTTGATGAAGGGCGGATTCCGGCTATGTCCACATAGAAAGACAGATGGATCCATAACCGGATACAACTATCCTCTTGCGCACACAACTTGACAGATGAGGCAGCGCCCCATCCTTCGAAATCGTTCACCTTGCCAGTCTCACGGGACTGTCCGTTAAAGGTGCTATTTGGTTAAAAGAATTATCCCATGTTCGACAAAAGAAGTCAAGGCCGAAGATTTTTTTCCATCCAATAGAAACCCGGCTCCGCCTGGAAACCCAGCTTATCCCGGTTGATATGCAGCATCGGACCGTTCATGGAATCGTTATGGGTGCGCAGGTAAGCGGCTTTCCACTCCCTGGCCTTTTCAATGGCCATAAGCTTGAGGGCAAGGGCAATCCCCCGGCCGCGGTATTCCTTGTCCACGCAGGTATATTCATGGTACATGGACAAGGAGCTTTTATTCCACAACAGCTGCACCATACCGACGATACGCTCCCCGTGGCAAGCCAGCAAAATAAGCTCCGGCGCAGCTCCGTCCGCCTCCAGTGTCCATTTGCGCCACCATTCGTACATGGGCGGTTTTCCCGAGAAGCCGGGAATATCCGGCTGGGTTTGCTGGCAAAGCGCATACAGCTTTCGCTCCTCCTCTTCTCCAGGCAGCTCATTCAGACTGCAGAAGAGGATTCCCTCCTTTTCGAGAGCATGGCGCATATCCGAAGATGATGGCCCTTTATATGCTGCCACATCCAGCTTGGATTCGAAGGTCGTGCGGCCAACGCTAAATCCCCGTTTTTGGGCAAAGGCAACAGCACGCTGATCCTCCTCCCGCACCGAGAGCTTGAAGAGAGAGCCGTTGACGTTCTCCGCCCATTGCTCCGCTGTCCGGTACAGCGCCTGTCCCGCTCCCTGCCCTGTCTCTGCCGGATGGACCACCACCGTAAGGAACAGATCCCCGGGGGCATCCCAGCCTGCCCGGACCACAACAGCGTAACCGCAAGCCTCACCGGTCTCCTCCTTGACTGCCACCCACCGGACACGGTCATACCCGCACAGCTCATTGTTATCGTTTTGCTTCAATTGACCCTTAACCGGAATAATGGCATCCTCCGCCTTCAGCCGGTCAACGGTAACCGGATCGGATTGCCAGGTGGTCAAGAGCTCCGCCACCCTCTCATAATCCTCCGGCACCCGCATTTGTCTAATGATCCAACCCATGGCACATATCCCCTTTTTCCTTGGAACAGCTGCCACTATTATCCCATACGGCCCCCCTTGCGGCATGGCATAAAATGGTTAAATCAAAAGTGTCCCCAAAATAAAAACAAGCCCTCCGCAAAGGAGAGCTTGTCTTGTACAATTGGATGTCCGTTCTTAGAAACGCAGGTTTTGGAAACGCTCCACAGCCTTCTCGGTATT
>JAEWMH010000175.1 GCA_023393235.1 Bacillota bacterium
GTGTTCGACAGGCTGGCCTCCTTGGAGGAGTGGGTGTGCAAGGACCTGGACCCGTATACGGGGCTGGGGCATATGAGTAAATTCGCCGGACAGGATGAGTTCCAATATGTCATCGGCAAATTTATGGAGCGGGAAGCCCCAGTGCCTGACGGCATGTATGCCGAGCTGGTCCCGGCGGGAACCGTGGCGAAAATGTGGATAGAAGGCGACACATTGAACGACATTATCGACTGCGCCTACCTGCTTGCTTCGGAGGCTATCGCCAAAACAGGGTACAAAATCGATCATGAGCAGTTCTACTGGTGCGACATCTACACCTATTCCCGATATTGCACCCCAATGGAAAAAGGGGAAAAGATCATGCTGGACTATATCATGCCTGTGGTAAGGAACGGATAGATCCGGCTCTTCCAATCCGTCCGGCTAAAGACGCTTCTCCCATACATAACTGGTGAAGGCGGGGACAAAACCCAGCTTCTTGTAGAAGGCCATGGTGGACCCCACATACACCTTCTCCGCGCCGTACCCGGCCAAACGGTACAGACCCTCCTCAATTACGGCACGGCCCAAACCCTTAAGCCGGGATTCGGGGATAGTCCCCACCGGCTCCAGAATGCCGTGCCGGTTCACCGGGTCGTACCACAGTGTGCAGAAGGACACTACCTCGCCGGAGGCATCGACTACCGACAAATCCAGCTCGGCACGGTAATCAGGGGCCTCCTTCATCCGTTGAAAAGCCTGCGGCCAGGTCATGTCCCCCACTGCCGAATAGTAGCCGAAAGCCTTGGCATGGGCCAGAGCTTTGGCCTCGGGAGTAACGCCGGTCCCTGCTTCCACACAGTAGCCCTCCGGCAGCACCGGGCGGACCGCCTTCTCTAATGATAAGACAGACAGAGTATCCTCCCAGCCCAGCTTGGTGTACCCCCGCTCATAAGCGATGGCCTCCCGCAGAGAGTCACCGGCCGGAATCCGCAGCCGGAGTACCCGCTGGTCCTTATCCTGCAGAGGCAAAGTAAGCTCGGCAAAGGCGAACATCTCCTCCAGAGTAGAGGCTGGTAATGGTGTACGCACCTGAAAAAAAGCTTCGCCGCGGTTTTCCCCTTCGGAATTGACCACTCCTGCAATCACTCCGTTAACGTCCTCCCAAATGCCTACCGTTTGTTCCCAGCTGTCGTATGTATGGTTCATCGTATGGCTGACCATCCGGCAAAAATTCCAGCGGTCAATCAGCCAATTCCCCAGATTGCCGGATTCCGCGAAGCTCTCCACCAGCATATTGCGGACTGCTGTGAAATCCTGCGGGCGGTATGTGCGCAGCTTCAAGCTCATATAATTCCCCCCTTTGTTTCTCCATGTCTGAAATGTATGACCGTTACGAAGATTCCTGACGTCTGCTATATTATCAGAAAATGGAAGGTCCCCCCTATGCCGCAAATCGTTATAACCGTTTTTTCAAAACTGTATCCAGAAAAAAAGTAGAAAGTGGCTGTTTTCGTCATGTCTGAACCACTGTATGCTTGATCCATTGACCGTTCTTATTGCAGCATATACAGGAGGATAACCGGCATGTTCAACGAAAAATTTCATGAAGTGATCGCCCATGAGGGAGTAGTATCTATTGTGACCAACGGGGAGGATGGGGCCCATGTGTCCAACACCTGGAATTCCTATCTGGTGCTGGAGGGAGATAGAATCCTGATTCCCGCCGCCGGTATGCGCAAGACGCAAGCCAACATTGAGCACAACAGCCAAGTGAAGCTGACCCTGGGTACAAAAGAGGTGATGGGTTACCGGCATATGGGGAC
Source organism: Bacillota bacterium (assembly GCA_023393235.1). GTDB lineage: Bacteria > Bacillota > Bacilli > Paenibacillales > NBRC-103111 > Paenibacillus_AR. The sequence continues at coordinate 1,806 of JAEWMH010000175.1, forward strand.
CGGATTTCTGATTGAAGGCACAGCCCGCTTTCTTACCGATGGCCCTTCCTACAGCCTGATGAAGGACAAGTTTCCGTTTCTCAGCAGAGTGCTGATAGTGGAGCCTGCCTCCGTCAAGCAAACCCTCTGATGGACAATCCTTCCTGTGCAAAAGCCTTGACACCCCGCACCCATTGTGTATAATGGGCATCAACCGCATAAATAGCTTTCTAGGGTTCCGCAGCTTATGGCTGGCCTGGTCCGAGAGAAAGCGGCAGTCTTCGGACTGCTGACACGGAGGGACAAAAGCCCGGGAGAATAGCTGCATTCAGCAGTTTATTCTTCCGGGCTTTTTACGTTTATGCTCCGGACTGCGGGAAGCCTAGAACATATAAGGAGGAGAAACCATGGACAAAAATTGGGCATCTGTTGGTATAGCGGCACTATTCGAGGTGGGCTGGGTGATCGGGATGAAGCATGCGGAGGGACCGGTTGAAATTACGGGAACCGTGATTGCCATTATCGCCAGCTTTTATCTGATGATCCGCGCTTCCCGGGCGCTTCCGGTAGGGACGGTGTACGCGGTGTTTGTCGGGCTGGGGACCGCCGGAACGGTGGTGGCGGAGCTGCTGCTGTTTGATGCGCAGGCAAATGGGCTGAAGATTCTGCTGATCGCGCTTTTGCTGGCCGGGGTTACCGGCTTGAAGCTGCTCAGCCCGAAACCAGAAACGGAACAGGAGGCGCGATAAACCATGGAATGGATGTTTCTCATATTGGCCGGATTGTTTGAGATGCTTGGTGTAGCCATGATTAATAAACTGAATAAGGAACAGAGCTGGAGAGCCTTCCTTTACATGGCGGGCGGATTTACGCTAAGCTTCCTTTTCCTGTCCCAAGCCATGAAGGTGCTGCCCATGGGCACGGCATATGCCATATGGACGGGCATCGGGGCTTCCGGCGGCGCAATTCTTGGCATGGTGGTTTACGGAGAACCCCGCAATCTGCCGCGGATTCTTTGTATTGCCACTGTGCTGGCCGCCGCTGTAGGCTTAAAGCTGGTGGGTTAGGGCGTGTTTGCTAGTGGCTTTCCAAAAAGTCCGTCAAGATGAATAAATACTCGGCAGAAAGGACCGGGAGGGAGTTAGCCCGGAGGACCGGTTACCCCGGCAAAACCTTAGCGCTTTTTACCGGCTTGGCTTCCAGCCTCAGGAATTCAAAGGAGACGCTGCAGCTTTTGCCAATCGGGGCTTGAGCCAGGACACCTGCTTTAATTTTCTCCGGCATCTCTATGTTGAAATAGCGGATCAGCGTCCAGGCTGCGCCGTCCAGTGAATAGTAGAAACCGAAGCAGCTGCCGGACCGAAGCACTCTCAGATAAGGCTGAACTTCGCCGATCACATGCGAGGGACAGTCATCGGAAACAGCCCTGGTGACAACGCTTACAATAGAAGGCCCTGTTTTCCAATTTTCGTAACACAGCTTGGCCCAACGGGTTTCGTCCGCCATAATCAGCAGGCATCCGGCGTCAAACCATTTCAGCATTTTGATGCCAACCCGCGTGGTCAGATCAAAATCCCCTTTTACCTCCGCATACAAAAATGGCGCCGTCACATCGATGCTTCCGCTCTCCGGATCATTAAAAAAGTTGGTGGACGGCGGCGCCTCCACCACCAGCCCCTGAGGGCCAAAGCTCCACTTCTCCGGCTCATTCAGCCAAAAGAGGCCGTTGGCCATACTCATGCCTGCCATTCCCTGAAACAGATTCATTCCATTCCAGCTCCCGTTATGATGGTATAAGATGCCGCGGTTATTTCCCTTGTCCGTTATTAGACGTCCGCATACATCGTATCAAATAAACAGCTTCTTTTCCAGCATTTAGAAGGCTGCATCTTAGGAGGGGGCCTTTAAATTAGGTCTTGTTTGGTTTAAGGGGAGGCCATTGGCCTCTCTTTTTTGTTGTGGTGGAAAAGTTTCGTTCATATTGAGTTCATAAACCTGCGATACCATGCCAATATCAACGGATCAGGGAGGCAATGGAGATGGAGAAAAAGAAAAGAGAAACAAATGCCGCCGGCGGACAGTGGGCGGTGGAAGCCAGCGGGCTGGTCAAAACCTTCGGGGACAACCGGGCCGTGGACGGTGTGAATCTGCGAGTGAAAACCGGCAGTATATACGGGGTGCTTGGACCGAATGGAGCAGGCAAAACCACCACCATCCGGATGCTGGCGACGCTATTGAGGCCGGACGCCGGTTCGGCGCAGATTTTTGGGCATGATGTGGGAAGGGAGCCCCATGTTGTGCGGCAGCTGATCGGCGTTACGGGGCAATATGCATCCGTGGATGAATCCTTAAGCGCCACGGAGAATCTGGTGATTTTCTCCCGGCTGCTGGGGCTGTCCCGGGTGGACGCGAAGAGGAAGGCGGCGGAGCTGCTGGAGGAGTTCGGTCTGACAGAGGCAGCGAAGCGGCCCCTGAAGAATTTCTGCGGGGGAATGCGGCGCCGGCTGGATCTGGCCGCCAGTCTCATCGCCCAGCCGCCGCTGATCTTTCTGGATGAACCGACTACCGGCCTTGACCCCCGGACCCGGGCCCAAATGTGGGAAACCATCCGGCGTTTGGTCAAAACGGGCTCCACTGTGCTTTTGACCACCCAATACCTGGATGAAGCGGATCAGCTGGCGGACCGGATCGCTGTTATCGACCGCGGCCATGTGGTAGCGGAAGGTACGGTGGATGAGCTGAAAATGTCGGTAGGCACTGCATCCCTGCAGCTGCGGGTGGCAGAGCCGCTGGAAACGGAGCATGCCCGGCGGAAGGTGGAGCAGGTGCTGCAGGTGCGGGCGGCAGTTTCGGCGGAGGCCGGAAAAATTACGGCACCAATGTCTGATCCCGACAAAGTGGCGGATCTGCTTATCGCCCTCCGGGAGGAAGGCATCCGCCTGGCGGAAATGAGCATGCAGAAGCCGACGCTGGATGAGGTGTTCCTGACCATTACCGGAGATGCGCCGGCAGAAGATAAGCCGTCCGGGCAGCACACGGCAGCACCTCAATTGAAGGAGGCAAACGTATGAGCCAGACCACCATTACACCCGGTGCAGCCCGCCAACTGAAAAGCCGTAACAGCCTGGGCCAGACCATCCGGCATTCCTTAACCATGGCCTACCGCGGCCTGCTAAAGATCCGGCATACGCCGGAACAGCTATTTGATGTTACGATTCAGCCGATTATTTTCACCCTGATGTTCACCTATATATTCGGTGGTGCTATCTCCGGGGATGTGGCCAGCTACCTGCCTATTATTATTCCCGGGATTTTGGTTCAGACGGTTATCACCACCTCGGTTGTCACGGGGGTCCAATTGCGGGAGGATATGGACAAAGGGGTGTTTGACCGCTTCAAGTCCCTTCCCATCGCGCGGATTGCCCCGCTGGCGGGGGCTCTTCTGGCGGATACGGTCCGTTATACCATTGCCACTGTGCTGACCTTCGTCATGGGATATCTGATGGGCTACAGTCCTGCCGGAGGGATAGAGCATGTGGCGCTTGCCGGGCTTTTGGTGATTGGCTGCTCCTGGGCCATCAGCTGGATTTTTGCCTTCTTCGGGGTGATTGCCCGGACGGCCTCCAGTGTGCAGGGGATGTCCATGATTATTCTGTTTCCGTTAACCTTCTTATCCAATGCTTATGTGCCAGTGGAAACCATGCCCAAGTGGCTTCAGTGGTTTGCAAATATCAACCCCATCTCCCACTTGGTAAGTGCTGTCCGTGAGCTCACCAATGCAGGCACTGTAGGCAGCGATCTGGTGATTTCCCTGGTAGGTGCGGCTGTAATCGTAGCGGTATTCGCTCCTGCAACAGTACGGGCATATATGCGTAAGGCATAAGGCGTAAGGTGTAAGGCAAGGCAGAACGCCGGAAACGGCGTTTTTGCCGCACCCGGAGTCTTGACAAACAGGGCTGCATCAGGCAAGGTTTTCGTGGAGGTGGCGTTATGACCCGGATATTGGTTGTGGATGACGACTTGCATATACGCGAAATGGTCCGGCATTTTCTTAAGTCTGAGGGCTGGGAGGTGCTGGAGGCGTCGGACGGCCGGGAGGCTTTGGCTGTCCTGGCGGACACTCCGGCGGACCTGGTGATTCTGGATATTATGATGCCGGGAATGGACGGCTGGGAGCTGTGCCGCGAGTTAAGGGAGCAGGAGGAAAACCTGCCGCTTTTGATGTTGACCGCCAAAGGGGAGGCCGCTCAGATTGTGAAGGGTTTTGCTCTGGGCACGGACGACTACATCGCAAAACCCTTCGACCCCATGGTGCTGGTGGCCCGGGTCAAGGCGCTATTGAAGCGGTACCGGATTCTCTCCTCCCAAATGGTGCAGCTGGGGAGTCTGGTGCTCCGCCGGGACACATATCAGTGTATGGACGGTGCGGAGGAGATTACGCTCCCCTTGAAGGAATTCGAGCTGTTATTCAAGCTGGCGGGTTATCCGGGTAAAACCTTCACCCGGGACCAGCTTATTGAGCAAATCTGGGGGTATGATTACGAAGGGGATGAACGGACGGTGGATGTGCATATTAAACGGCTGCGGGAGCGGTTTCCGGAAGATCGGCACACCTTCAAGATCAGCACGATCCGCGGCCTGGGCTACCGTTTGGAGGTCATCCAGCCATGAGGGACAGACGAAGTGTTCTCCATCTTGTCTTCGGTGTCCTGATGGTCATCGGGTTTCTCCTGCTTTGCTGGACAGGGATGTACCTGGTGACCGAAGCCGTCTATGGCAGATTGGGCTGGGAGCCGCACGGCCTGCTGGCTTTTCAGATCAATGCGGTGCTGGGCTTTATTCTGTTCGGGGTTGCCATCTCGATAATCGGGCCGCTTCTCCGGCCCAATGAGCATAAGCTGTTTACCGAGCTGATTGAGGTGATGCGCCGGATTTCCCGCGGCGATTTTCAGGTGGACCTGGCTCCCATGCTGGACCAGATAGGGCGGCATGAACGGGAGCGGCATCCTTTCGCCCAGCTGGTAACCACTATTGATGACATGGCGGCCAATTTGAAGGAGATGGAGGAGCTGCGCCAGGAGTTTATCTCCAATGTATCCCACGAAATCGGTTCACCCTTAACCTCAATTATGGGCTTTGCCAAAGCGCTCAAAAGCGGCGCGCTGGACCCGGAGGAGCGGGAGCGTTATCTGGATATCATTGAGGCGGAATGCATCCGGCTTTCCAAGCTAAGCGACAATCTGATGAAGCTGGCGGTGTTGGATTCGGCGAAATCCTCCGTCCACCCCGTGGCCTACAGACTGGATAAGCAGCTTATCGCTCTGATTCTGGCCTGTGAACCCCAATGGGAGGCCAAGGATATTGAGATGAACCTGGAGCCCGGGGAGGTGGTGATTACCGCTGACGAGGACTTAATGAGCCAGGTATGGCTCAATCTGCTGCATAATGCCATTAAATTCACTCCGCAAGGCGGGAGGATCAGCGTCGCCGTGTCCCGGGAGGGCGGATGTGCAGCGGTGCGGGTTGCGGATAATGGGCCGGGGATTGCCGGGGAGGATCAGCCCCGCATTTTCGAGCGTTTCTACAAAGCGGACAAATCCCGCACCCGGTCAGGAGGAGGCAGCGGCCTGGGCCTGTCCATCGCCCACAAGATCGTGGAGATGCATGGGGGTACCATCACTGTAGCCAGCCGGCCGGGGGAGGGGACGGTGTTCACCGTGCTGATTCCGTTGGTGGCTGCGGGGGAAGGTAGTATGCCGTGAGCCGGGGCGGGCGCTATAACGGAACTCACGAGCTCTTACACCCTAAAAATCGGTGTTTGGGGACGTTAACGGAACTGGGAGCCTCTAGCCGGGATTCTGCCGGATCATGGTGTGATTTTTGTTTGCTAAGAGCGTCTCAGTTCCGTTACGTTTTTCTTTTGCCGTAAAATCCCCTTTAAGGGCTTCTTAGTTCCGTAAGCGGAAATGATTATCGCCCAAAATAGCGAATAAGTGCTGCCGGGTGTCATTACCGCAACTCTCTTTTTATCAGTTCCGATGTGATGGCAAAGGCCTTGATTCTGCGGACCGTCAGGGTGTTTTGGGAGCTGCCGGGCTTCAGCTTGGGCAGAATGCCCTCGCACCTGCTGTTGGCGGAAGCGATAGCCTGAAGCGCCTCTTCCAAGTCCACCTTCGAAAAATTTACCTGTAAGGAATCCTCTGTACCTTTGGTCCCCGCTTCCCGTTCAATCAGCTCTACAGCGATATAGTAGGCCTTTATTGCCCGCACAGTCATGGTATGCTGAGCTGTGCCTTCCTTCAATTTAGACAGTGCTTTTTCGCTTTTGCTGATGGTTGAGGTGATAGACCGGATGGCCTCTGTCAATTCCTCTGGTTCATAATGAGTCATGGCATATCCTCCTGCGGGTTATAGGTTATTTTGGCGGTCATAAGGCAAGCAAACGGTAACGGAGGTCCCATGTCCTGGCCGGCTGGCCACATCTACAGTACCTTTATGCGCTGCCGCAATCTGTTTTACGATGGCCATACCCAATCCCGTCCCGCCGGCAGGAGCCTCTGTAGAGGTTCCCCGGTAATAACGGTCAAACAGACGGTTCAGCTGATCCTCGTCAAGTCCTGTTCCATTGTCTGATATTTGGACTTCAGCCTGGGAAGCGCTCCTGATAAACACTGTAATGGAGGTGCCGGGCGGGTTATGGACAACGGCATTGACTAACAGGTTGGAAAAAGCTCTTTTAAGCAGTCCGGCGTCTCCCATAATGTGCAAAGGCTCTTCCCCGCCCCGTATTTCAAACTGCGCTGTCCGATCAAGCGGCATGTTCACCGTTTCGGCAACGGTTCTGCGGATCAGCTCTCCCAGTTCAATTCTTCTGAGTGACAGCTTGGGCGACCCGGACTGGTCCATCCGGAAAGCAATGCCCAGGTCGTGGATCAGCTCCTCCATGTGGGCGGATTTTTGCCGGATCAGCAGCAGAAACTCCTTCTTTTCAGCCTCGCTCCAGTCATGCTCCTCCGAAAGCAGCATATCCGTATAACCCGAGATATAAGACAGCGGGGTCTTCAGATCATGGGTCACACCTGCCGCCCAGTCCTGCCGCTCCTGCTCAAACTTCCTCCGTTTGCGCTCGTTGTCCTGGAGAACCGAGGAGAGGGTTTCCAGATTGGCGTATACCTCCCGGTACAGACGGCTGGAAAAGGCGGGCCTTTTTCCCGCCGGAATAAGATATTCCCCGCAGGACAGCTTCCGGAGCTGGACCAGAATGTCCGCCAACGGCCGTGCAACATAATAGCCGTAGAACAAACAGTACAGAAAATATACAGCAATCATCACCCCTGTTGTGAGATTGACAATAAAGAGCTTTTCCGGCTGCTTCAACACAACAATAAAGAATATTGCAGGCAGGGACACCGCAAGGAACAGCAGAAGCTGGTGGAGGATAAAATTCAGGGTGAAGCGGACCACCAGCCTGCCATTGGTAAGGTTGACCCTCATGGCGCTTCTCCTTGTTTGGGAGGGACAAGCTTATAGCCGATTCCCCGCAGATTAATAATGAGGGTGGGCTGCTTGGCATCCCGTTCAATTTTTTTGCGCAGGCGCATGATATGGATGGCCACCGTTTTTTCATCCCCCATGCTGTCGAAGCCCCATATTTTATCATACAGCTGCCCTGCGGTAAACACCTGATTAGGATGGGCGGCCAGAAACAGCAGCAGCTCCAATTCCTTAGCGGGGCAGGGGATTTCTATTCCATCCACCCGAAGCTGGGCTGCTTTCTTGTCAATAGTGATCCGGCCGAAGCGGTAAAGCTCCTGCTCCTGCGGAGAGGCTTGATAGTGGCCCAGTCTTCTGAACTGGACGTGGATGCGGGCGGCTACCTCCAGCGGGTTAAAGGGTTTGGTGATATAATCATCCCCTCCGATGCCCAGACCGGTAAGCTTGTCCAGATCGCTGCTGCGGGAACTGAGAAACAAGATGGGCACCGCAGTCAGCTGCCGGATTTTCTGACATAATAGGAAGCCGTCTGTATCGGGCAGCATCACATCTAGAACAATCAGGTCAAACCGAATACGGCTGATTTTGTCCAAAGCCTCCTGTCCGGTGAAGGCGCTGTGAATGGAGGCATACCCTTCCTTGCGCAGAACGGTCTCCAGCATTTTGACAATGCCGGCTTCATCATCCACCAGGAGAATGGATTGCGGACGCATTTTCCCTTTCCCCCTCCGGTAAAATGTGCTTTGCCCTAGATGGCTGCGGTAAAGCTTAATGGGCCGGGCTAAATGGATACATCGCGTTTTGTGAATACTGTCCAGCTGATCAAAACCAGAATGACCATGTAGATAAGAAGGACGGAGATGGAAAATCCCAGAGTCATCCCGGGTCTGGGCGGAAGCGAGAAGATATACAGGCTGATATCGCTGTTGGCAAAAGGAAGAAATTTCAACCATTCCACCTTAGCCGTTGCCTCGACCATGGAATTGCCCGTAATCATCAGGAACAGCGAGATTCCCACAGCCAGAGTGCTGCTGCGCAGAATTGTAGACACTGCCAAGGCAAGAGTGACATAACCTATCACCGGAATGATGCTCAAACCGTACATTTTCACTACCTGCATCATAACATTCTCACGGATCACTTGCCCATTCCCATCCAGGAATAAATCGGCCGCATGGATATTGCCGATACCGTACAACAGCGCATTAGCCGCGTATCCGCAAACCACTGTCATCACCAGCATGGCTGCAGCGAACAGGGATATTGCAATATATTTGGAGAACCAGATTTCCGTACGGCTGCGGGGACGGATCAGGAGCAGCTTCATCGTACCGGAGGCATATTCTCCGGCGACCATGTCTGCTGCAAGGACAATGGCTAGGACCATGACCATTTCTACCAGACCGGAGGAGGCCAGCAAAGCGGACCACGGGTTGCCGGGCAGGGGCGGGATATCCTGAGACAGACGATACTCCGCAATGGCCAGTTTATTACTGGCATCGGCTCGCAGCATGGGGGAGAGTTCCGTAATGCTCAGCCGTTTTTCGTATTGTCGGACGAGCTGCTCTGTTGCCGCCCTCCAGTCTCCTGACGGCGGGCTGTTCACTTTGCCCAGCACAGCGGTGCCGATGGAGATGGCGGCAAGGAGTACCAGCAGAATCCGGGTGAGCTTCCTGCAGCCTAGTTTCATCCACTCATTGGCAATTAATCCGCCCATTCCGCCACCTCCGTAATCTTCAGAAACTGATTCTCCAGAGTTTGCTCCTGCAAGTGGATGCTGTACACCTGAATACCCGCATTCATCAAACATTTGTTCATTGCCGGTATCTCCTCTTGGTTCATTTGAAGCATCAGCCGGCCTGGTTGTCCTTCTGCTTCCACGGCGAATTTTCCCAGAGCGGCAGCTATTTTTTTGGCTTGACCGGTTTGGGAGGGGGCCACAAAGAGGACCACCTGGGCGGCACCGTTTTTTTGGAGGAGATCCTTCATGCTTTGAATCCGCACCAGCCTGCCATGCTGCAGAACTCCCACCCGGTCACACATCAACTCCATTTCACCGAGCAAATGGCTGGATACAAAAACGGCAACCCCCCCCTCATGGGCAAGCTTTTTCAGGTGGGCACGCAATTCATGGATTCCCGCAGGGTCCAAACCGTTGGTAGGCTCATCCAAGATGAGCAATGAGGGACGGTGGAGAAGGGCCTGGGCAATCCCGAGCCGCTGGCGCATGCCAAGGGAATAGGTTTTGACCTTGTCACCGATCCGTTCCAGCAGCCCCACGGCTTCGGCGGTTTCCAGGATACGGGCATGGGACACACCGGGAACCATCCGGGCAAAATGCTTCAGGTTCTGGTATCCTGTCAGATACGGGTACAGATCGGGGTTTTCCACGATAGCGCCTACATGGCGGATGGCTTTCTTAAAGTCCTTGGTAATGCTGTGCCCCTGGATGAGAATATCCCCGCCGCTGATCCCGCACAGTCCCACCATCATGCGGATGGTGGTGGTTTTGCCTGCACCGTTTGGGCCCAGGAAGCCGAACACCTCTCCGGCAGGGATATCGAAGGTCAGATCGTCTACTACTTTTTTTCTTCCGATATTTTTTGTGGCGTGCTGCAGTTGTACAACAGATGTTTGGCTCATATTCCGCTCCTTTCCGGTGTCAGCCGGCTCTTCTCACTCGCTTCATGCCGATTATAAAAAGCGAAAGTAAACAGGTGGTAAACCGTAGACGGTCTGGAGATAAAATTAAAGCAGGCAGGGTGGGGGAGGTGCGGATTTATTTGTTTTGAAGGTATTGAATCCGCTTTCAACTGGTGGTATGATGGGAAGCCAAACAAAATCGGAAATGGAGAAACCATGAGCGGAAACCCTTATTATCAGGCGTATGAAGAGCGGTACCGGAAAGTGTACGAGGCAGGAGTGGAGAGATGGGGCCATGCGGAGGATGATGTTGGGCTCCGGGTCAACCTGACTGAATGGGTAGATTGCTGCGATCTGAAAGGAAAGCGGGTTGTGGAATTTGCATGCGGGGAAGGGGCATCTGGGGTCATTTTGTCCCAGCTGGGCTGCCTGTATCACGGAGTGGATGTGGCTCCTTCGGCTGTTGCCAAAGCCCGAGCCGCCTTGGCGGATTATCCCGGGGCAAAGGTGACCCTTTTGGACATGGTGCATGAACCGGTGGAGGGGCAATATGACGCAGCCCTGGATGTGATGGGTTTTCACATGCTGGTGGTGGATGCGGACAGAGCTGCTTACTTGCAGAATGTTCACTCCTGTCTGAAAAGCGGGGCGCCTTTCTTTCTGTTCCGGGAGTCTTACCGAGAACATGCGGATGATAGCCCGGTGGATTCTTTTGAAGGCTGGCTGAAGCTTACCGGAGATGATTACCGGACGCCTCAGACCCGCTACGCCGGACCTGCCGGTGCGCAGGTTGAAGTGCAGATTCCCATGGTCCCGGCCCGGGCAAAGACGGAGGCGGGATACAGGCAGGAGTTGGAGGCGGCTGGATTCGCGGTGGACCGTTTCAATCCCATGATGACGGACATGCAGATCGTTTCTTCGGCGGCAATCTATGCGCATAGGCCGTAGACGCACTGAGGGAGCGCAACGAACTCAAGGAACTCAAGTACAAAGTGCCCAAACCCGGGCCCAGAGCCGAAATAAACTCGAAAAACCGAGTACAAAGTGCCTAAACCCAGGCCCAGAGCCGGATTAAACTCGAAAAACCGAGTTCAACCCAACCCCCAAAACCTCCCCTTACGGCACCGGGCCGCGCAGGAGAGGTTTTTTCGAGCTTTGTGTTACTTTTTCACAACAGGAATCCACACTTCGGAGACGTAGCGGCCATTGCCCAGGTTGTGGTACATCTCGAACTCGGGGCCCTCCGCATGCTCATATCCCGAGGTAGGGAACCATTCGGGATAAATCCGCTTCCACACCGCTTGAATGGCTTCAGTGGTTTCTTCATCCGTATGCTCCCCGGTTGGGAAAATCGCCCACGTCAGCGCAGGCACCTCCAGCACAGCAAAGCCGCCTGCGTCGGCCTCCACCGGTACTATTGCTCCGATCATGTACGTAAAATACCGTTCACGGAAGTTGTATAGCGCCGCATGGAGCATATCCTTGTTTTTGTCCAGCCTGAAGTGGTTGCTGAGGTGTTCCAACGAACCGTCTGCAAACCCCGTCTCCCACATCTTGGGGATATCTGCGTACTGCTTGCCGTTGGCGCAGTCCATGTCAGCTGTAAGCCCGGCCATTTTAAAAGGCTGCTTTTCCTCAATACGATAATTCATTTCAACATCTCCTCGGATTGATATATGGAAGGAGAGCCTGGGAAAGGCCTTCAACGCAGCGCCTTTGCCGCGGGCTGCCGTGGGCATGATCCCGTGAAGCTGCTTGAACGCCCGGGAAAATGCCTCCGGCGAGTCGTAGCCATATTTCAGCGCTACATCAATCACTTTGACGCTCCCCTCCTGCAGCTCGAAGGCTGCCAGCGTCAGCCGTCTGCGCCGGATATACTCGGACAGATGAACCCCCGTTATGAACGAAAACATCCGCTGGAAATGGGTCACCGAGCAGCAGGCACGTTTGGCCGCTTCCGCCGGGTCCACCTCCCCTTCAAGATGGTTTTCGATATAGTCCATGGCACTTTTCATCCGGTCCAGCCACTCCATAGCATCTCCTCCTGTAAACCCAGTGTATCAGGACCGCAGCGGAAAAACCGTGCAGCAGCCGACCCGAAATGATCATGGTCTTTATTATACGCGGTATGGAAAAGGGCTGGTAGTGCATGTACCCCCTTGTACCATGTATAATGAAAGCATATACAACCCACAGGAGGTTCGACGTTGAGAAAATATAATTATATCCGCCCGATTTTGCTGATTGTAACCGCTCTTTTGGTGAAAAGTCTGGTTACGAATGTGTGCATGCTGCTGGGGATGGAGGCGGAGGCGGCCGCCAACATGGGATTTATGGGCATGATTCTCGCTGCACTTATTATGTACATCCGCATGACCAAACCCCGGCGCAAATAATCCGGAGCCAAAAAGCCCAAGGAATCCTGCTTGCACAAGCAGGATTTTTTCCATACCTGTTGACCCTCACCTAAGAGGAGGCTGTAGACTTTTGTCAGAAAGGAGGTACACCATGCTGTACACCGTGAAGGATGTTTCCGTATTGTCGGGAGTGACGGTCAAGACGCTCCACCATTACCACAAGATTGGCCTGCTTCTGCCCTGCGGGATTACGGATGCCGGGTACCGATTATACGGGCAGGCGGAGCTGGAACGGCTGCAGCAGATTCTCTTTTACCGGGAGCTGGATTTTTCTTTGGAGGAAATCGGGCAACTGTTAAGGGGGGAAACCAACCGCGCCGCCATTCTGGAACGCCAGGAGGAACTGCTGCTGCTCCGCAAACGCCGGTTGGAGACCATCATTGACACATTGCAGCAATCCATTGCCACAAGCAGAAAGGGAGATACGATGAGCGAAAAGGACATGTTCCGCGGCTTCAACAATGAGGAAGAATGGAAGGAAGCACTCCATGAGCAGTCGGAGCATCTGGAGAAGGAATACGGGTTCGACCTGCTGGAGGCTAATCCTGTGGAAACCGCCCGAATGAATGAGCTGGCGGCGGAAGCAGCGGCATTTATGAACGGAATGGCCAAGGCGCTGCAGGCGGGTGTCCGGCACGATGATCAGCAGATTTTGGGCTTAATCGGCAGCCATTTGTCCTTCTTGGGAAACTATGGACTGGGCGCAACCGCAGAAGAATTTGCCGTGCAGGCACGGTTTTTCCGCCAGGATGATTTCCACCGGAGTATGCTGGAGAGCCAGCAGACTGGGTTATCCTATTATTTGGGGGCCGCTGCAGAGGCTTACGCTGCCGTTCATGAATAGCGGCCTGCAAGATCCGTTCCGGATATGTCGGGAAGCCTAATCCATCTTCCTGTTACGATGAAAACGAAAGGAGGCTGAACAATATGGAGCCGCTTATGCAGCTGAACGAAGCCATGCGTTTTATCGAAGCCCATTTGGAGGAGGAGATTGATTTTGACCGGGTAGCCCAACTGGCCTGCTGCTCCGAGTATCACTTCCGCAGGATGTTTTCCTTCTTGAGCGGACTGCCGCTGGGGGAATACATCAGGCGCAGGCGGCTGGCTTTGGCGGCGCTGGAGCTTCGGGACACGGGAGTCAAGGTCATTGATCTGGCTCTGAAATATGGCTATGATTCGCCGGATGCGTTCACAAGGGCGTTCCAGAATCTTCACGGCTTGACTCCCTCCGAGGCCAGAAAACCCGGGGCCAGCCTGAAGGCCGTTCCGCCCATGACCTTTCAATTAACCGTTACGGGAGGAATTGATATGGATTACCGCATCATCGAGAAGGAAGCATTTTATATTGCAGGCTTGCACAAAAGAGTGCCGCTGCAGTACCACGGGTTGAATCCGGAGATTGCCAAAATGTGGGCCAGCCTGACCATGGAGGACATTATGGAGCTAAAGGGGCTGTCCAATGTGGAGCCTGCCGGACTGGTCAGCGCTTCGCTGAACTTCTCCGAAGGGCGCGCCGATGGCGGAGAACTGGACCATTATATCGGGGTTGCGGTGGATGCGCTGCCTGCCGGGAAGTGGGAGAGCCTTGCCGTTCCTGAGGGAACCTGGGCTGTGTTTACGGCGGTGGGGCCTTTTCCGGAGACGTTGCAGAAGGTCTGGGGAAGCATCTATGCCGAGTGGTTTCCCATGTCCGGGTACGAGGCTGCGCCTGGCCCGGAGATGCTCTGGAATGAAAGCAAGGACACGTCCAAGCCGGATTACAAAAGCGAAATTTGGATTCCGGTGAAGAAAAAAGGCGGCTGACCCCAGGTTGACAGGCCCGCGCGGATTCACTATACTGGCTGTAGCATATCCAGTATGCGTGGAAAAAGCCACAGTAGCCGCTTTGAGACTGCGACGAAAAAAGTACCGCTAATTTGCCGACAAAACTCCCAAAACCGTGGAGATTTTGTCAACAAAAGCGGATACTAAATTCCTCGCAGCTCTTTAATCCCTGTCCCAGCAAGCCGGGGGTGATGGAACCCGGTACACATGAAGCGTGCGAATTACAGCTTTGGAGCATCCCGGCTTGTCCGGGCGGAAGGGCGGACGTTATCCCGCTAAACGAGTGGCTTGAAGGTTTGTTTGGCGTTGCGTTATGTGCGCGCGGCTGAGCTTCAGGCAAGATGGGTGGTACCACGGTTATTACAGCCGTCCCTGTGTCCGGTTACGGGCAGGGGCGGCTTTTTGCATTTTTCTATTACCTCAAAGGAGTGTTTACACGCATGAATATTATTGATGAACTGCAATGGCGGGATGCCATCAACCAGCAGACGGACGCCGAGGGCCTCCGCCAATTGACCGAGGAGAAGGCCGTTTCCCTCTATTGCGGTGTTGACCCGACTGGCGACAGCATGCATATCGGCCACTTGATTCCTTTTATGGTGCTCAAGCGGTTCCAACTGGCCGGGCACCGTCCGGTAATTCTGATCGGCGGCGCCACCGGCACCATCGGGGATCCCAGCGGCCGTCAAACGGAGCGTTCCCTGCAAACCCTGGAGCAGGTGCAGGAAAATGTGGACAAGCTTACCGCACAGATGAAAAAGCTGTTCCTGACCGAAGGGGACAACCAGATCCGGATGGTCAATAACTACGACTGGACCCACAAAATCAATGTCATCGAATTCCTGCGGGATTACGGCAAAAACTTCAGCATCAACGCCATGCTGGCGAAGGATGTGGTGGCCAGCCGTCTGGACAGCGGGATTTCCTTTACCGAATTCTCCTACCAGATCCTCCAGTCGCTGGACTACCTGCACCTGTTCCAGCATGAGGATGTGCAGCTGCAGATCGGCGGCTCCGACCAATGGGGCAATATTACCAGCGGGCTGGATCTGATCCGCAAGAAGGAGGGCTCCGAGGCCAAGGCCTTCGGCCTGACCATTCCGCTGATGCTGAAGTCCGATGGCACCAAATTCGGCAAAACCGCCGGCGGCGCGGTTTGGCTGGACCCGGAGAAAACTACCCCCTACGAATTCTACCAATTCTGGGCCAACACCGATGACC
>JAEWMH010000186.1 GCA_023393235.1 Bacillota bacterium
TTCTTCTCGCGGATCAGCGCCAAGGCATCCTCCCCATTGTCCGCCTCACCCGTGATTTGAAACCCGTTCCCTTCCCAGTCGATCATCTCAATCAGGCCTTTGCGGACGAAGAATTCGTCATCAACGATAATTGCGGAATACACGGCAGCAGCCCTCTCCCCCTGAGTAAATTTGGTAATTATCCTTACAATACCATAGCATAGCAGGAATTTCTTGTATGTACACGGATGGATTTACGCGCCAGCTATCCGGCGGAAATCATTCTATACTTTTCGAAGAAAGTGCTTTATTTTCCAAAGCGAGGAGGGGATCGCCCCTGTGTTATACTTTGGGCATTATGACCTTCACGCCAGATAATCGGAGGAGAACGGATATGGGGAACGGCAGGCAAGGCGCCTTTTTTACCGGGCAATACCGCAATGTGTTTTTGGAAATGGGAAAAAGCGAGGAGGCGGTCCGCCGCCGGCTGGAGGAGATTTGGCAGGAGCTGTTCCACGGCAGCCCGGAGGTCCGGCTCTACCATCCCCTGGGCGGGGACAAAGGATATATGGTGGACACGGGAAATGATGACGCGCGTACGGAGGGTATGTCCTACGGCATGATGTTTGCAGTCCAACTTGACAAGAAGGACGAGTTCGACCGGCTGTGGAACTTCTCCAAAACCTTCATGCAGCACCGGGAGGGCCGGTACAAGGATTATTTTGCCTGGCATTGCAGTCTGGATGGAACTCCCCTCTCTCCAGGTCCTGCCCCGGACGGGGAAGAGTTCTATGCCATGGCGTTGTTCTTCGCCTCCGCCCGCTGGGGGGACGGGCCTGCGCCTTATGATTATTCGGCGCAGGCCAGACAGATCCTCAGAGCCTGCCTGCATCAGGGAGAGGAAGGTCCGGGGGATGCCATGTGGGACCCGGCGACCAAGCTGATCAAGTTTGTGCCGGAGAGTCCCTTCAGCGATCCTTCTTATCATCTGCCCCATTTCTACGAACTGTTCGCACTGCTGGCGGATGAGCAGGACCGGACGTTCTGGAAGGAAGCGGCGGCAGCCAGCCGGGCATATCTGCACACAGCATGCCATCCCGTTACGGGACTTTCCCCCGAATACGCCAACTTCGACGGCACGCCCGCTCCCCCGCAGCCCCATGGGGATTACCGCTACTTCTACAGCGATGCCTACCGGGTTGCCGGCAATATCGCCCTGGACTGGGAGTGGTTCCGGGCAGATCCGTGGCAGGTGGAGCAATCCAACCGGATTCAAGCCTTCTTCCGCGATAAGGAGGTGTCCGATTACCGCCGGTACCATCTGGACGGCACTCCCTTCGACGAGCCTGCGCTCCATCCCATCGGCCTGCTGGCCACCAACGCCATGGCCTCCCTGGCAGCAGACAGCCCGGATGCGGCGGCCTTCGCGGAGCTGCTGTGGAACACGCCGCTGCGCACCGGAAAACGCCGGTATTACGATAACTGTTTGTACTTCTTCGCGTTCCTGGCCTTAAGCGGCCATTACCGGATTTACCTGCCGGAGGGCAGGAGCTTGTAAAGCTGGCGTTTAAACCTCCTTTAACTGGAAATGGCAGATCGGACGGATTCCCGATATAATTCACTCAAAGGGGGAATCCACCATGGATTTTGAAACGGTTATGCAGGAGCTTGAAGCCCTTGGCAAGGAGCGCCTGAAGAAGCAATACATGTCCAACGGCGCACATGAACCGCTGTTTGGGGTAGCCACCGGCGCCATGAAGCCCATTGCCAAAACAATCAAAATCAATCAACCGTTGGCTGAGCAGCTGTATGTCACGGGGAATTACGATGCCATGTATTTTGCTGGGATTATTGCCGATCCGAAAGCGATGACGGAGGCGGATTTTGAACGCTGGATGGATGGTGCCTATTTTTATATGCTTTCGGATTACGTAGTAGCGGTGACATTGGCGGAAACGGGTATTGCTCAGGAAGTGGCGGATAAGTGGATTGGAAGCGGGGAGGAGCTGCGGATGTCGGCGGGCTGGAGCTGTTATTGCTGGCTCTTGGGCAGCCGTCCGGATACGGAATTTGATCAGGGCAAACTCGCCTCCATGCTGGAGCTGGTGAAACAGATGATTCACCATTCACCCGGCCGGACGCAGGCGTCCATGAATAATTTCCTGTACACCACGGCGGTGTCCTACCTGCCTCTCCATGACCTGTCGGTGGAGACCGCTAAGGCAGTAGGGCCTGTAGAAATGAAACGGGACAACAAAAAAAGCAGCGTCCTGCTGGCCGCTGATAATATTCAAAAAGCCGTGGACAAGCAGCAGCTGGGCTTTAAGCGTAAATATGTGCGATGTTAGAAAAAAGCCGCTGGAGACTCTAACGAATCTGAGCAACGCTATTTGACCATTTATGGTTAAATAAAAAATCTAACGAATCCTAGCCACGCTATTCGGGGGAATTGGCGGCGAAATGCCTCCAAACCGGAGAATAGCGTGTTACAGATTCGCTAGATTTTTTTTCGTGCCTCATTTTCGCGAAATAGCGTGTTATAGATTCCTTAGCGGGATGCTTGCCGGATGCTGCCGGTCCTTAGACAGACGCTTCCGACATATAGGCAGGTATGCTTATCACTGCCCTCTGGGCGCAAACCGGATGGATTTGCGCAGAGAGGACCGCGTCTGCTTCCGGTCCCTGGGCTTCGCCGCGGCAATAAAGACGCTGGCCAGCACCAGCGCGGCACCGATGTAGCCTTGGACCGAAAGGACCTCCTGCAGGAAGATAAAAGCAAGCAGCGCGGAAAACACCGGCTCCAATGCAAACAATAGACCGGTCCGCTCCGGTGTGGTATAGGTCTGGGCGATAGGCTGCATCACAAAGCCGAATGCGCTGCACACCAGTGCCAGCCCCAATACCGCGCCCCATTGCACTGTGCCGGCGGGCAGGGAGGGAGCTTCAAAAAGAAAGCTCGCCACCCATCCATAGAAGCCGGCAAATCCAAGTTGCAGAATACCCAGCAGCAGTCCCTCCGTCTTTTGGGCAAACCGGTCCGTCAAAATAATATGGTACGCATACAGCAAGGCCCCCACCAGGCAGAATACCGCTCCCCGGTTCAAGGCGAGAGAATCTTGAATGGTCATAAGCCCAATCCCGATCACCGTCAGGATGACCCCGGCAACGATCCTTCCCTGGGGCTTCTTCCGGGTCATGATCATCTGCAGAATCGGCACAAACACTACTGTTGTGCTGGTCAGAAAACCGGCGGTGGAGGCTGTGGTAGTCTGCAGGCCAATCATCAGGAAGCTGAACATTCCGAACAACGTCAAGCCCAGAATTGCCCCTCTGCCGATAACGGGAAGAGTGGCTTTCCTGAGCCTTCTATTGAAAATCAGCGCCGTCACCAAAAAAGCAATGCCGAAGCGCAGCCCGATCAGATTAAAAGGGCCCAGTCCGTTCAGACCGGCTTTCATCAAGAGATAAGAAGCCCCCCAAGCCATGGAAATTAAAGCGATGCAGCTATCCGCCCGCTGCTGTGTCCAGCCCGTTTTTACCGTTGGTTGAAGCGTCGTTTGGGCAATCATCAGGTTCTCCCCCACAGATGCATAATCCGTTTGTTTTTTATTTCCATCCATTATTATAGGGAAGACTTATCATTTGGGAAGAGAATGTTATTCATCCCCGCCATTAGAATCTGTAATGTCTCGGAGGCAGCATTAAACCTGTCATGGCTCCTTGCAACGGAATTGAATATAATAGAGGTAATGCAGCAATGGCCGGGACGGCAGGAGGACGGACATGAATAAAGAGGATCAAGTGATCACGGGCTTCAGGGACGTGTTCAATAAGATGGTTTGGCTGAACAAGCTTAAGATGGAGGACTGCCTTCAGGGGTACAAACCTTCTGAGGTTCATTGCATCGAATATATTGGGAAGCATCCGGACTCCAACGTGACCAAGCTTGCGGAGACCTTTTATATGACAAGAAGCGCGATCAGTAAAATAATGAAAAAGCTCATGGATAAGGGCTGTATCGAAAGCTACCAGAAGCCGGAGAATAAAAAAGAGATTTATTTCCGCCTGACGGAGAAAGGGTTGGAGGTTTATAACATCCACGAAGAGCTGCATAAGGAGTTCCGGGAGCGGGATCAAGCCGTTTTTGCGCAGGTCACCGAGGCACAATTTGACGACATGCTTGGTTTTATGGAACGGTACAGCCGGCATTTGGATGGAGAAATCAAGAAGTTGGGCCTGGAGTTAAGCGCAGACAAATTTGAATAAGGTCATGGAACCAGAAGCAGCCCTCTCCGTAAGAGACTGGCTGCTTTTTTATTTTCTGCATTTTTGTTGACGCGGAAACAAAACGCTGATACTATTATTTTTGATTCCAAGGAAACAAAATAAAAGTTCAACATGAAGGGAGAAGTTACATGTTCCAAAACCGATATAACCACGCCTTCCTATTTGGCCTTATCTCTGTATTTCTATGCGGGATCGGCTTCAGTATCGCAGCCCCTGTTATCCCCTTCCTGGTACAGCCTTATATCAGCAATCCGGCAGATCAAGCTGTTGCTGTTACGCTGTTGACCACCGCTTATGCCGTATGCGTTTTTTTGGCGGCTCCCGCCCTTGGAGCCTTGAGCGACAGGTTTGGACGGCGGCCGCTGCTGCTGGTCTGCCTATTGGGCTCCGCAGCCGGGTACACCATTTTTGGCCTAGGGGGGGCTTTATGGGTCCTTTTTGCGGGCCGTATCCTGGAGGGGATTACCGGCGGGAGCATCAGCACCATCTTCGCCTATTTTGCCGACATCACTCCTTCTGAAGAGCGGACCAGAACCTTCGGATGGGTGAGTGCGGTTGCAGGGGTAGGAGCCGTCATCGGCCCCTCACTGGGGGGATTGCTTGCCGGATTCGGTTATGCTGTGCCCATGTTTTTTGGAGCGGTCATCACCTTACTGAATGTTGTGTACGGGTTTTTGTATATGCCGGAGAGTCTGGAGAAGAAAAGCAGACCGGACAGAATTTCCATCACAAGGCTGAATCCTTTCTCACAGCTGGCAGGCCTCCTTTCTATGAAACATGTAAAGAGACTCTTTCTCTCCGCATTTTTGCTTTGGATACCCAACGGCTCTCTGCAGGCGGTGTTTTCGCAGTTTACCATGGATGTGTTCGGTTGGAAGCCCGCGCTGATCGGCTTGATGTTCTCCATCATGGGCATTCAGGACATCCTGGCACAAGGTCTCGTTATGCCGAGGCTTCTGAAAACACGCAGTGATGCACAGATCGCCATCATCGGAATGGTATCGGAGATTGCAGGCTACAGCTTCATCGCAGCATCAGCGTTGTTCTCGTATTATCCTTTGCTCATTGCGGGCATGTTTATATTCGGCTTCGGCGATTCAGTCTTTGGGCCTTCATTTAATGGATTGGTCTCCAAGTCTGCGGACGCCCATGAGCAAGGGAGGCTTCAAGGAGGCAGCCAGTCCATTCAGGCATTGGCCAGAATCATTGGACCGGTTGCGGGAGGGCACCTCTATGTCTCCTTCGGCCATGCGGCACCTGCTTTTATGGGGATCCTCCTCATCGCGGCGGCAATCTCTGTTTTGAAATAGTGGCCGTGTCCAGCCAGCTTCTGCGTTCACCTATCTTGAATGCGGATAAATGCGGATGTTATCATGAAGTCAGGAGGCGATGGAATTGGACGGCTTATTAATGGAGAACGAAATGCTGCTCTGGACGGGAACACCTCCCGGCTCGGAGCAGCTTGAATTGAAGCAGCAGGTTCTGGACAGAAGTACGGATTCAACCATCAAGAACAGAGCGGTTATGGGCGTATCGGCCCCCAGTATTACACCGTTTTTTCCGGAGGACGGTACAGGCAACGGAGCTGCTGTATTGATCGCGCCGGGGGGAGCCTACGAACGGCTTTCCTTCGATAAAGAGGGCATCGACATTGCCAAATGGTTTAATTCGATTGGAGTGACGGCCTTTGTTCTGAAGTACAGGCTGCCTGCAGAGGGGCACCGGAACAGTCACTGCGTTCCCTTGCAGGATGCTCAACGGGCTATGAGGCTCATCAGGAGCAATGCGGAGCGCTGGAGTCTTCATCCGAACAAAATCGGATGTATCGGATTTTCCGCAGGAGGCCACCTGACCGCCACGCTGGGAACGCGTTATGCAGAGCCGGTATATGCTCCGGTGGATGAAGCGGATCTATTGGATGCGCGGCCAAATTTTCTTATCCTCGGTTATCCTGCTATCGTACCCGGCAACACGGAGGCAAAACCCAACTTTGCACCGCTTCAAATGTACCCGGGCGATCAGCAGGTGGATGTGAATACACCGCCGGCGTTTTTATTCCATGCGCATGATGACTGGGTATCCTCTGAACACAGCATCCGCTTTTACTCCGCCTTAAAGCAAGCCGGCGTGGAGGCAGAGCTTCATATTTTTAGAGCAGGCGGGCATGGGTTTGGTATCCGCGGAGCGGAAGGAGCGGTAGCCATGTGGATAAATCTATGCGAGGAATGGCTGCTGGCCACCGGCATCATTCCCGGGAGGATGTCCCTTATACATGAACAGCAACCGTTATGAAATTTTCCTGAAGGTTGTGGAGCTGGGGAATATCACAAGAGCCGCGGAGGCGCTGAATTACACCCAATCCGGGGTCAGCCATGCCATCGCGGCTCTGGAGAAGGAAACCGGCTTTGCCTTATTTCGGCGGAGCAGCAACGGCGTCACCCTGACCGACAACGGCAAGCAAATCCTGGAGCGGGTGCAGAGTCTGGTGAACCAGCAGCGCAGCCTTGCCCAGACCATCGCGAATATCAATCATAACGTCGCCGGAACCATCCGGGTGGGAACCTTCACCAGCGTCTCCTCCCAATGGCTGCCCGGCATCATCCGCTCCTTTTCCGAGCGTTATCCGCTGGTAGACTTTGAATTGTTGGACGGCAACTATGATGAGATTATGGAATGGATCACACAGGGCAAAATTGATTGCGGCTTCCTGACCGCTCCAGTACCGGAAACCCTGTCCTTCCTCCCCCTAAAGCAGGACCCTCTGCTGGTGCTGATGGAGCCGGGGCATCCCCTGACTCAAATGGAAACCCTGGCTCTGGAGGACATCATCAAAGAACCCTTCATTATGCCAATGAAGGGTTCGGATAATGATATACGGGCGGTGCTGAAGGATACCGGCTCCCCGCCTAAGGTAAGATATACGCTGAACGATGATATATCGGTTATGGCGATGGTGGCCAACGGCTTCGGCATCAGCATCATGCCAGAGCTGATCATCCGCAATGTCACCTTCCCCATGGCCAGGAGGCCCTTGGATCCGCCTCAATACCGGAATATCGGGATCGTATCGCTGCCTGTTAGCGCGGTGACCATTGTAGCCCGGGCCTTCCTGCAGTATCTGGGCGAGACGGATGTGATACAGTTTGAATCGAAGCCGGATAATTCCTGGAATCAGTGGCATACTGATGTTGTTCCCTAAATATGGAAACCGCGTGGAGGTCAGATTGTATGGCTTGGTTTATTAATTGGACCGTGTTGGCGTTATCGATCGGGACCATGTTTTATGTATTTACCAAACCTCCGGTTAAGGACTGGATCATTGTTTTTTTTCTAAAAGGCTTTTTATCCATCCTGTGCGATACTTATTTTGTTGCCAAGGGATGGTTAAGCTATCCGGACCGGTTCTTCCCCAATATTTTCCAAACCACCATCGTATTTGCTGTGTTAGCATATCCCTTGCTTTGTGTCCTGTACAACCAAACCTCTTACAGATCCGGCCTCGGCGGGATCCTGACACAAGCGGTATTGTACAGTATCCCGCCACCCCTCTTCGAATGGTGGGCATCGGAGAACACACGGCTGGTTGCCTTCCACAACTGGACCTGGTACTACTCGTTCCTTTTCTTCCTGGGCACCTTCCTGGCCGTCCGGGGCTCCATGGCGCTGATCCGGTCCTATTCCGATCATAAGGGCTCCCCCTCACCCGCTTGAGCCTTCCACCTCTACTTGTATTCCATTCCAAAAATCCCTGACGGATCGGATGATCCGCCGGGATTTTTTTCTATTTTCAGCCGTTTGCACTGGCTTCGCACGCCTTGCACTTTTTTGATTTCGGCTCTAAATGCCGTTTTGGGGCCTAAACAAGAATCTCCGATTGTTGTCAGACTGCGGGTTCGCACATAATCAAAGCATAACCGCTCTAGAAAAGCGATAGACAACCCGGAGGTGATGTGGAGTGGGAGAAACAGCCGCGGAAGAGATGACTGTTGCACCGAGTACCCGGAAGAGCAAATGGAGCCTGATCAGTAAACGGTTGAAACGGGACAAGTGGTTGTACCTGTTGATTACACCCGGATTGCTTTATTTTTTGGTATTCAAATACGCACCCATGTGGGGTATCCTGCTGGCCTTTAAGAATTACCAGCCTTTCCTCGGATTTTTCAAGAGTGACTGGGTAGGTCTCGACCACTTCAACATGTTCTTCCAGAATATCGAGTTTGGCATGCTTCTGCGTAATACCCTGGTCTTATCCTTATATAGTTTGGTGTTTTCCTTCCCTGCTCCGATCCTGCTAGCGCTTCTGCTGAATGAAGTCAGGATCTCCTGGTACAAACGGTCTGTTCAGACTCTGGTGTATGTGCCCCACTTTATCTCCATGGTTATCGTGGCCAGCTTAACGTACATCCTGTTGACCACGGAGGGCGGAACCATCAATGAATTTATCTATCAATTAACGGGTGAAAAAATATCCTTTCTTACCGATCCCGAATGGTTCAGACCGCTGATCATCATCCAGACCATCTGGAAGGAGTGCGGCTGGGGAACGGTCATCTTCCTGGCGGCATTGGCCGGGGTGGATGTGGAGCAATACGAAGCGGCGATCATGGACGGCGCCAACCGCTGGAAACAAACCTGGCATATTACGCTTCCTTCTATCCGCAGCACCATCGTGATTCTGCTGATCCTCCGGATGGGGAATATTCTCGACAATGGCTTTGAGCAAATCTTTCTGATGATGAATGCGCTTAACCGCGAGGTAGCCGAGGTTTTCGACACCTACGTCTATACCGTCGGGATTACCCAAGGCGCATTCAGCTACAGTACGGCAGTCGGCCTCTTCAAGTCCGTCATCGGCGTCACGCTGGTGCTGGGAAGCAACTGGCTGGCCAAAAAATTCGGGCAAGCCGGACTTTACTAAGGGGAGGTTTTTTAGATGGCCAAGCAATACAAAACCGTCGGCGGCACGGTCTTCGACATATCCAACTACCTCTTTTTGGGGGCGGCCGGGATCCTTGCCATTCTGCCGTTCATCATTATTATCGCAGGCTCCTTCGCCTCCGATGCGGAGATTACGAAACGCGCCGTGTTCCTGATTCCCGAAACCTTCACCCTGAATGCTTACCAATTCATCTTCTCAACCGACTCCATCATGAGAAGCATCGGGGTTTCCGTGTATATCACCGTCGTTGGCACCATCGTCAATCTGTTCTTCACCATCACCATGGCCTATCCCCTTGCCCGGCGCAGTCTGATGGGCCGCAATCTGTTCCTGAACATGGTGATCTTCACCATGCTGTTCGGCGGCGGGATGATTCCAACCTATCTGGTAATCCGCGAGCTGAACATGCTGGATTCCTTCAACGCCCTGATTTTTCCCGGCGCCATCAGCGCCTTCAACCTGATTATCGTGAAGAACTTCTTCCAGGAGCTGCCCCCTGAAATTGAGGAAGCGGCCCGGATCGACGGCTGCCAGGAGCTGAGTCTTCTATGGAGAATCGTGCTGCCCCTGTCCATGCCGGTTATCGCCACCTTCACCCTGTTCTACGCGGTGGGCCACTGGAACAACTTCTTCTCGGCCCTGCTTTACATCAATGACCCCAGCAAGTGGCCTCTGCAGGTGATGCTCCGTCAGATCGTCATGCTGTCCCAGGCAGCAGGTGACCTGAACTCCATGGACCCCAACTTCGTGAAGCCTCCGGAGCAATCCATCAAGATGGCGGTCATTGTCGTCGGCACCATTCCAATTCTCTGTGTGTATCCGTTCCTGCAAAAGCATTTTGCCAAGGGCGTTATGATCGGCTCCGTTAAGGGTTGATGGCAACGCACCTCGTTTTATCCGGATTGCGAATCACTCCAAAGGGAGTTATTCCATAC
The DNA here is from genome assembly GCA_023393235.1 of Bacillota bacterium. GTDB lineage: Bacteria > Bacillota > Bacilli > Paenibacillales > NBRC-103111 > Paenibacillus_AR. The sequence continues at coordinate 10,141 of JAEWMH010000186.1, forward strand.
ATGCAAATAAAACAACCCAAACAGGCTTGACCATTACAAGGAGGGTACAAAATGAAAAGAAAAGCAAGCAGCATGAAACGTTTTGTTGCAGTGGTTTCAGTAGGAACCATTGCCGCCGGTACACTTGCAGGCTGCGGTGGCAGTGATAGCGGAAGCTCCGCTTCCCCTTCCGCCGGCGCGTCAACCGCCCCCTCGGCAGCGGCAAGTGTGGCGCCCACCCAGCAGCCGCCCCTTGAGCTGACCATTATGCTGCCTATTTTCAAAACCAACTTCCCCAAGGATGACAGCCCTGTTGCGGCAGAGCTGGAGAAACGAACCAATACCAATATCCACTTCGAATGGGTTCCCAATGCTTCTTATAACGATAAGTTCAATATCACGTTGGCATCCGGCAAGCTGCCTTCCCTGATTGCTGTACTGGGTGACAAATCCTCCAGCTTCGTCAATGCCGTACGTTCCGGCGCGTTCTGGGAGCTGAGCCCGTACCTGAAGGATTACAAGAATCTGTCCGGCGCCAACCCAACCGTATTGAACAACAGCTCCATTGACGGCAAAATTTACGGCGTTTACCGCGGCCGCGATCTGGGCCGGAACGGCTACTACTACCGCAAGGATTGGCTGGATGCAGTCGGCCTGCAGGAGCCGAAAACCATCGACGATTTCTACAATATGTTGAAAGCGTTTAAAGAAAAGGACCCGGACAAAAACGGCAAGGCCGATACCTACGGCATGATCCTGGTCAAATGGACCGGCGGCTGGGCCAGCGGCTTCGATACCATCAAGCTGTGGTTCGGTGCTCCCAACAAATGGGGCGTGAAGGACGGGAAGCTCGTTCCCGAGCATCAATACGAGGAATATATCGAAGGCCTGAAGTTTATGAAGAAGCTGTATGACGAGAAGCTCATCAATACCGACTTTGCCGTCTTCGACAGCGCCAAGTGGACGGATCCTATGGTGAACAACCAAGCTGGTGTAATCGTCGACGTAATCGACGGCGGCGCCCGTGCCGACGACAAGATCCATGCCGCATTGGTCAAGGAAGGCAAGGACAATCCGAATATCCATTATATCGATGTATCCAGCGGTGTTGTGGGCAAGGACGGCAAGCTGCGCACTCTGCCTACTGCAGGCTACTCCGGCATGGTGTCCATTCCGAAGTCGACAGTGAAGACCGAAGCCGAGCTGAAGCGTGTGCTGGCCTTCCTGGATAAGATTAATGATTCTGAAAATCAAACGCTGTTGAGCTATGGTCTGGAAGGCAAGCACTATACCCTGGATGCCGAAAAGAATGTGACCATCAGCAAGGATACCGTTCTTCTGGAATCTGAAGTGGAAGGCCTGAACCAAATGCTCTCCTTCCTGCCTTCCAGCAACGCGCTTACCGTGAAACAAACCGAGCTCCGTAAGAAACAAACCGCTCTCATCAAGAAAAATGAGGAGTTTGTGGTTGCCAATCCGGCAGCTCCGCTGATTTCCGACGTGTACAACCAAAAGGGACCCCAATTGGAAAACATCATCAATGATGCCCGTATCAAGTTCATCGTCGGCCAAATTGACGAAGCCGGCATGCGTGCTGCTTTCGAAACCTGGAAGAAATCCGGCGG
>JAEWMH010000022.1 GCA_023393235.1 Bacillota bacterium
AGGTGGCCCTGGCCCCAGGGCAGGTGGAGGATGCTCCACTCCACCGCCAGCACCGCCAGGGCCATGACGCACGCTGCGGCCACGGGCCCGCGCAGCGTGCGGAGCGGCGCCAGGATCTCCGGCGCCGTGCTCTTGAGCGTCCGCAGGTTCAGCGCGGACGCCAGGCCATAGGCGAGGACGGCGCTGGCCGCGGCGCCCCCGATGCCCCAGGCGGGCACCAGGAGCAGGTTGCCCGCTGTTTTGGCCGCTGCAGCCAGGAACAAGCTGCGGGCCGGTACCCGCACCGCGCCCAGACCCTGCAGCACACAGCCGCTGACAATGTGCAGCGTGGCGAACAGCGCGGTGAAGGACACCAGCGCCATGGCGGGCCAGCCCTCCGGCGACGCGAAGAGCATCACGTTCACGGGCAGTGCCGTCGCCGCCAGGCCGAAGGCCGCGGCCAGCCCGGCCAGCCAGGTGAACCGCAGCACCGGCCTAACCCGGGCGGCTAACAGCCGCGGGTCCCGGGTGGCCTTGGCCTGGGCCACCGCCGGCACCAGGGCGGCCGCCATGGAGGTGGCCACCATGGTCACCAGCTGCACCAGCGGCAGCCCGTGGTTGTACACGCCGAACAGGCGGCTGGCCTCGGAGGCACTCTCCCCTGCGGCCATCAGCTGCCGGGGAATGGTGAACGTATCCACCAGAGTCAGCACCGGCATGGCCAGTGAACCCAAACATACCGGTACTGCGTAAGCGGCAAACCGCCGCAGAAAAACACCTGCGGGTTCCCTGTCCGCAGCGGGACTTGGAGCGTGTGTTTGTCCGCTACCGCTCTCCGCAGCAGTCCCGTCTGCCCCGCCAGTGCTTGTCTTTCCCCGTTTGACCCAAAACCACCATGCCGCCATCAACCCCGCTGCCGCTCCGGCCGCAGAGCCGAATACTGCACCGGCGGCAATCCGGTCCGCTGACTCCTGGCGTCCCGTCAGCCAAAACAATAGCAGCAGCATAACGGCTACCCGTATAACCTGCTCAATCACCTGTGTCACCGCTGTAGGCACCATGTCCTGCAGCCCCTGGAAATATCCCCGTACCGCAGCCATAAGCGGCGCTGCCAGCAGGGCAAAGGATACGCTCCGGATACCCGTTGCCGCAGCTTCGACGCCCATCAGCGCGGCTATCCCGCCAGCCGACGAATACAGCACAGCAAAACCCGCCGTACCGGTCAGCGCCAGAATCCAGGACGCCCGACGGAAGATTAACCGGGCCTCGGCCATATTTCCGCGCCCGGCCGCCTCCGCCACAAAGCGGGAGACGGCGATGGGGAAACCCGCCGAGGCCAGCGTCAGAATAAACAAATACAACGGATAAACCGCGTTATAAATGCCAAAAACTTCATCGCCTGCGATATTTTGCAGCGGAATTTTCTGAAGCGTCCCCAAAAACTTGGAGATCACCGTGGCCACCCCGAGAATGGCCGCCCCTTTCAGAAGAGAGCTGCCCGTCCCCGCACCGGGCTTTTCCTTCCGTCCGTCCTTCCGCTTTCCTGTGTTATCCATGAGTAGGCAGTCCTTTTCGCAGCGGCAATTTCTTCCTCTTCCCTCTCCGCCCCTTTAACTATACAGAATCCGGCGGTTCCACGCCAGCCCCGCCCTGTCCCGTTCCATGACAAAAAGCTTCCCCACAGGCCCGGGGCCTGTAAAGGAAGCTGGACATGGTTCACCCATACCGGTTATTGCTCCATTTGTTTGGCAAGAAACCCTGCTGCGGTTTCGGCCATCTTGACTTCCATTTGGCCCATCTTCACGCCCTCTTCCTTGCTGAAGAGAATGACGGCGCCGATGGGATCCCCGCTGGCCACAATAGGAGCCATCGTTACAGAAGTATAGTTTTCCTGCACGTCCTTGCAGATTTCATAGGTGCCGGGATTGAGCTCTTGCACCGCTTTGCGCTGCTCCATGCAGCTTTCCACCAACGAACCGATCTGCTTCTCCAGATAATCCTTCTTGGAGCCGCCAGAGATAGCGATAATGTTGTCCCGGTCGGAGATCATGGTGATGTGGCTGGTGCTTTCGTAGAGGGATTCGGCATATTCCTTGGCGAAGTCGCCAAGCTCGCCGATGGGCGAATACTTCTTCAGAATCACTTCTCCGTCGCGGTCCACGAATATCTCGAGGGGATCTCCCTCACGGATTCTTAAGGTTCTGCGGATTTCCTTCGGAATAACAACTCTTCCCAAATCATCAATGCGGCGTACGATCCCAGTTGCTTTCATGCTCTTGATGCCTCACTTTCCGCGAAAAGTAGTTGATCTCCTGGTGCTTTATCACTGTGGATGGGAGCTCGAGGACTGTCCATAGTATTCATCTGTTGCCAGTGTCTTATGCAAGTTCCTGTATGCTGCTTGCGGGAAGGCGCTGATGGGGCGTTGGGTTCCTCTCCCGGTGCTTACATTATGTCCTAAACTCTCCTTCGTCATCCGGTCCGGGGGATGTCTTGGTAAAGACTGTTTGCTTTTTTTACTTTCGACAAAAACCGTCATCTTTCTTTATCCAGGAGGGTTATAATGTTCTCATAACTTGGAATCGAAGTAAGTCAAATCCAAAAAAGGAGGACAGTAGCATGCAGCATCACTACCCTACGCCCCCGCTTTCAACCCTTAAACGGCTGACCGCCAAGGTTACCCTGGCAGCCGCCTTGCTGTCATCGGCCTTTAGCGGCATTGCCGCCGCGGAGGACAAGCCGGTCTCCCCCCCAGCAGCCGGATCCACCGCGCCCTACTTTACCGACATTTCCGGTTCCTACGCTCAAAAGGAAATCATTGCGCTTGCCCAAGCGGGAATTCTTTCGGGTTATGAACAGGGGCATTTCAGTCCGGAGCGTCCCATTACCCGTGCAGAGCTGGCCAAAATCCTGGTGTTGGCTACCGGAAGAACGGAGAGCTCTTCTCCAACAGGCTTCACAGACGTGCCACCGGACAGCTGGTACCGGGGCTATGTAGCCGCATTGGCAGAAGCGGGCATTACGGAGGGATCTTCCGACTCAGGCTTTTCACCGGACACCTACGTGACCCGGGAAGAGCTGATTGTGTTTTTTACCCGGGCGATGGGTCTGGGTAGTCAGGCAGCAGTGTTCCCGGCAGACGCCGGGTTTGCCGACTTTGCACAGGTGGCGGATTGGGCCAAACCCAGTGTTGCCCTCGCCTACAAAATCGGCTTCGTTAACGGCCTGGAGAACGCAGACGGCTCTCTGCGGTTTGCCCCCCGGGAGAAGGCAGAGCGGCAGGCCTTGGCTATATTGGCCCATTCATGCTGGACCCGTCAAGCGGATTTTACCGCAAAGGTGAAGGAACTGTCAGGGCTTAATCCCGCACCTTCCTCATCGCCCACCCCGGCACCTACAGGGAAACCGCCTTCCCTCCAATATCCGGGACAGATCTTCCGCGTAATCAAGGCGGCGGCTTATGACCGGACCACCGTTTTGGTGACTCTGGACAAGGCCATTGAGAAAGAAGCCGATGTCAGAGCTTTCTCCTTCCCCGGCGGGCTTGAGGTGAAACGGACTGCCGTTAAAGCCGGTACCCCCACTGTTGTACTAACCACGGGGCAGCAGAGCCCCGGTGAGCTCTATCGGCTTTATTATGATGAAGGCAATACGTTCACCGATATTACGGGCTCTGCCGATTACCTGACCGAGATTAACGGGGATAAAACAGGGATATTCAAGCTTAGCCAACCGGATACGGTATACGGACCCTTAACCGGTACTGCTGTCATTCATGGAGACTTGTACATAGATGCCCCCCGAGTGAAGCTGCGCAAGGTGAAGGTTACCGGAAAGCTAGTTATTACGGAACAAACGGGCAGCGAGCCGGTTTATCTGGAGGATGTGCAGGTGGAGGGGGAAACCCTTGTGCTGGGAAGCGGAAAAGGCGGTGTTCATCTGACCGGAACCCTGCTGCATTCGCTAACCGTGAACAATCCCCGGGAGGTTACGGATATTGTGGCGGATCAGGGCACACGGGTCGTGCAAACCACTCTGGCCTCCTCTGCAGTGGTGAACCAGCTCCGCACACGTGAGCCTGTACCCGTTTTCGACCAGGTGGTGATCCCGCCTGAGGCTCCTGCCCAAAGCTATGTGTCTTTGCAGGGCAAATTCAACACGGTGGACGTTCATTCTCCAGTGTTTCTGCAAGCTCCGGAGGGAAGCATCGGCAAGCTGAATCTTCCGTCTTCCTCCAAATCCGTCGTCCAAACCGACATGGCCCTGCCCATTTTGGAAAAAGCGGTTATGTCCAACGGCAAAGTGGAGCTGCAATTCTCCCGTAAACCGGGGACGTTATCCATTGGAGATTTTGACATTGAAGCAAAGCTCGGAGAGAAGCCCTTCAGCCTCGACGGCTGGACCTATGAGGCCCAGAGCGGAACGCTTTTATTCCCTGCGCTGGCTGTTGATTCTATGGAGCTTCTGAAGGTTTCGGTCAAAGCAAAGAATGGCGCCTTCGCCGGCCACCTACATACAATTTTATCCGGCATCTCCGGCCGTATTTCGAATAAAAGCGGACTGCCTGTTGGTGGAACGAAAATTGTTTTCCGCCCAAAAACTGCGGATGCCAAATCCGGTGTACCTACCTGGGAAACGGTAACGGACCAAAACGGCCATTATTCCATCCGTTTAAGCCCTGGAACCTATACCGGAGAGATTACGGGTGAGGGCTTCCTTCGGACTCCGTTGGAGGTTGTGGCCGCTTCCGCCGCATGGACCCCGAATGTTGATGCATTAGCCATTGAAACCCTGAAGGACAATGAATTCCAGATGGTATTATCCTGGGGGCTCCAACCCCGTGATTTGGATGCCCACCTTATGGGACCGGATCGGACAGGCAGGGGAAATGATCTGCATGCATGGTACAAAGCCTGGTTTGGGCGCTATGGTTCTTCCAGCCATATAGAGCTGGACCGCGATGATCCAGATTCTCCGGGAATGGAGACCATTACCGTGCGGAAGCCGGCCAACGGGCATTATGTCTTTTATGCGCATCAATATTCCGGGGTGGCCCACTCACCCGGCAGCTCCTTGGCCACGGTTAGGGTATATCAGGGATCGAGTCAGGAGCCGTTGCATACGTATTCCATGCCTTTGACGCCTAGCGGCAAGGAATATTGGGTCGTGTTCCAAATGACGGTCAAAAACGAGGATATTTCCTTCATGGCCATGAATGAGTTCACCGATTCCGACCCGTGGAACAATGTGGGCAAGCTGGGCAATAACACCGAGATCCGCTCCCGCTTGTATCCCATTAATAATGGAATCCGGTGGATCGAGAAGATCCCCCAGGGCACCACTGTGGAAGCCTTCAAGCAAACTCTGTCTACAGTGGACCCGGCGGCGCATCTTGAGGTATATGAACAAGACCGGACCACAGTCCGCACCGGCTTTGTAGAAAAATTCGATATTGTCGTCATCACCGGCGCCAACGGCCTGGCCCGGCGGGAGCTGGAGGTCCGCACAGAGGATGCCCCTCCTGCAGGCTCTGCGGTTACACTAACTGCCCTGTACGCGTCAACCGATAATACCGTCACCCACGCTGTGTACAGCCAGCAGAACGGATCACATCCCAACAGCAGTGTTAACCCCTTTCATATTCCGTCAACCGCTCCTTACCTTCTGGTTCAGTTCAATCAGGAGCTGTCCCCTGATCAGGAGGGGCTGGAGGTATATGTCAATGACAGCCTGCTTCCCATCGGCTCTGTCCAGGTGCTGCCGGATCGGATATTGGCGTTGAATTTATCACAGGTCTCCTCAGGCCGGGAGGCGGTTATCAAGATCAATCATCTCAAAATAACCGGCGGGCAACTCAAGGCCAATCCAGTTACTGTATACATTTATAAGGAAAACTGATATCTGCTTTCATTACGTAAAAAGGAGGGGGCCAAATGCCCCCTCCTTCTTGCTGTGCCCTCTCTTCGCGCTGCATCCCCCAGCATCACGGCGAATTGCCCGCGGGTCAGCGGCTTCAAGCCACCCGTTGCTTTTTCATCTGTTTATCCGCTTAGGGCGCTGTAGCGGTTTCTCCGGGTTTCATTTCAAACAAACGCATTCCGGTCTTTTGTTTGTTGCTATCCGGACCGCAGAGCCGTTATTTTGCCAAAATACATGCTTCCGGCGATTTCACGGACCCACGGGACGTTATTTCCCCGATGACCAGCTGAAATCTGCCGTTTTTCCGCAAATAACGTCCCCTCTGTCCGTTAAAATGAGAAAACACCATTTTCCCACGAATTAGCGGCTCCTCTGTCCGTTAGCCCTCCCCCACCCCACCTAAAAACAAAAAAGCGGCACAGAGCTTTCGCTCCATACCGCTGTTGGTTGATGGTTTATTTCGCCGCCGGGCTGGCGCTCGCTGCCGGGCTTGCCGCAGGACTGGTGCTGGCCGCAGGAGAGGCCGCTGCGCCTGCCGATGCCGCAGGGGAAGCTGCCGCACTTGCACTGGCTGCCGGAAGAGTGATTTTGAATTCCAGCTTGGGCAAATCGTTGGTGATGAAATCGCCGATCATCTTGTCGGCAATTTCCGTCCGGATGTCTTCCTTCACCGCGTCCACGGATTGCACCTCACGCTTGTCCACCCGGAGAATATGGTAACCGAAGGAGCTCTCGAAGGGCTGGCCTACCTGGCCTACCGGCTGGGTGATGGCTGCCTCTTTGAAGGCAGGATCCCATACGGAAGGATTTTGGTTTTCGTATTTGCCTTCTTTATCCTTGGATCCCGGGTCATCGGAATATTCCTTGGCCAGCGCCGCGAAGTCGCCTCCGCTTGCCAGCTTGGCTTTGACCTCATTGATCCGGGTCAAGGCTTCCTCCTTGGTGCGCAGCTCCTTGGTGCCGGTGGCGTCGTTGGGGTCCTTCAGCGCAACCAGAATATGGGCCACTGATGCCAGGTCATACACATGGGGATCTTCCTTCAGCTTGGCATCGTAATTAGACTTGATTTGATCGTCCGTCACCTTGCCGCTGGTATCCTTCAGCACAGTAGTGCTGAGTGTCACGTATTTCTCCAGGTCCTTCTTGGTCACCTTCAAAGTTTCCAACTGCTTGTCGAAGGCGCCCTTCTCTTGGGAGTTGTAATACTCCTCCATTTGCTTGATCTGGTCCTTGGCTTCCTTCTCCGCTTCCTTCTTGGTGTCGTCGGAGGCCTTGCCGGCCATGATCTTCAGGGTTGCCAGCTGCTTCAGCAGGTACTCCTGCATTTCCGGACTGCCGGCCATATCCCCGTACTGGGAGAAGAAAATACTGTGGAACTGGGTTAGCTCCGTTTGCGTAATTTCCCCGCCTGTATAGGTAGCGACAACGGTTTTGTCGCCTTCCTTCTTGCCGCAGCCGCTGACAATCAAAGCCGCACCCAACATGACAGCCAAAGCCGCTTTGGGCAAGCGGGCGTTCTTAAGAATTTGAAACATTCTCCAGTTCCCCTTTCGGTTTTAGAGCTTCCTTATATTGTACCAGAAACCGTTCCAACATACCGATGGACTGCTCCGGCGTCAAACCTTTGCCCTTCATAATCAACATGTTCGGGGAACCGGGCACAGGCCGGATCCGGTTCTCGAAGGCCTGCTGGCTGATCGCAAGCTTCTTCTGATCCACCTGCTCGGCCATATTGCCCGAGAAGAGAATTTCCACATCATCTCCCCGCTGCCGGATGGTTTCGATCCGGTACTCGGAGCCGTAAATCCGCAGGCGGGCCACGGTAAGCAGATGCTTGACAGCCTCGGGGATGTCCCCGAACCGGTCAACCAGCTCCTCCTCAATATCCGCCACCTCGTCCAGGCTGACGGCCGTAGCCACCTTCTTATAGATTTCTATTTTTTGCATACTGTCATAAATATAATCCGACGGTAAATAAGCGTCAAGCTGCATCTCGATTTGTGTCGAGAAAACCCGCTTCTCCTCCGGCTCCTCCCCCAGCTCCACCTTGCGTTTCTTGATTTCCTCGGCGAGCATCTGGGAATACAGGTCAAAGCCTACGGAAGCGATGAAGCCGTGCTGCTCGGCCCCTAGAAGATTGCCGGCACCGCGGATGGACAAGTCCCGCATGGCGATTTTGAAGCCGGACCCCAGCTCCGTAAACTCCTTGATGGCCTGGAGCCGCTTTTCGGCCACCTCCGTGAGCATTTTATCCCGCTGGTAGGTAAAATACGCATAAGCAATCCGGTTGGAACGCCCTACCCGGCCCCGCAGCTGGTAGAGCTGGGACAGGCCCATTTTGTCGGCGTCATGGACGATAAGGGTGTTAACGTTAGGGATGTCCACACCGGTTTCAATAATACTGGTACTGACCAGCACATCAAATTCCCCGTCCAAGAAATCCAGGATGGTTTTCTCCAGCTCCTGCTCTCCCATCTGGCCATGGGCTACCGCTACCCGGGCATCCGGCACCAGCATGGTAATCTGATCGGCGATCTGCTGGATGCCCTGCACCCGGTTGTACAGATAATACACCTGGCCCTCCCGGGCCAGCTCCCGTTCGATAGCCTCCCGGGTTAGTGAATTGCTGTGCTCCACCACATAGGTCTGTACGGGGAAGCGGTTTTCCGGCGGCGTCTCAATAACGGACAGATCCCGCACACCCAGCATGGACATATGCAGCGTCCGGGGAATGGGCGTAGCGGTCAGCGTCAGCACATCCACATTGGATTTCAGCCGCTTCAGCTTTTCCTTGTGGGCCACGCCGAAGCGCTGCTCCTCGTCCACGATGAGGAGGCCCAAGTCCTTGAAGATCATATCCGCGGACAACAGCCGGTGGGTGCCGATAACAATATCCACGGTGCCGTTTTTGATGCCCTTCACCGTTTCGTTCTGCTCCTTCTTGGAGCGGAAGCGGGAGAGCACCTGGATATGGAAGGGGAAGCCGGAAAACCGCTCACGGAAGGTTTCGTAATGCTGCTGGGCCAAAATGGTGGTAGGCACCAGCACCGCTACCTGCTTGCCGTCGATGGCCGCCTTGAAGGCCGCCCGGATGGCCACCTCGGTTTTGCCGTAGCCTACGTCGCCGCACAGCAGACGGTCCATGGGGCGGCTGCGCTCCATGTCCACCTTGATTTCCTCGATGGCCCGGGCCTGATCCCGGGTTTCCTCGTAGGGGAACATCCCCTCGAAATCCTTCTGGTACGGCGTATCCTTGCTGAACCCGTAGCCGGGCCGCGCCTGGCGGTCGGCATACAGCTTGATCAGATCGTCGGCGATATCCTGAACAGCGGAACGGGCCTTAGTTTTGACCTTATTCCAATCCGTACCGCCCAGCTTATAGATCTTCGGCTCCTTGCCCTCATCTGCGCCGATGTACTTCTGGATCAGGTCGATCTGTTCGATGGGAACGGAGAGCTTGTCGCCCCCGGCATATAAAATGTGAATATAGTCCTTATGGATTCCGTTAATTTCAAGGGTGCCGATGCCTACATATTTCCCGATACCGTGGTTGACGTGGACGACGTAATCGCCCACCTTCAGCTCCTGGTAGCTCTTGATCCGTTCGGCATTCTCTAGCTTTTTGTCGATCTTCCGGACCTTCCGCTGCTTCTGAGTGAACAGCTCGCCTTCGGTAATCACCACCAGCCTCACCGCCGGCAGCTCAAAGCCTGCCTGGAGGTTGCCGTCCAGCAGCTGCGGCTCCTCGATATGGTAGTCCTGGAGGACGCGGCGCACCCGGTCGAGACGCTCCTGGCCCTGCGCTAGGAGAATAACCTTGGCCCCCGTCTTTTTCCAGCGCTCCATCTCGGACTTGAGCACATTCATCTGGCCGTGGAAGCTCTGCATGGAACGGCACACCATGTTGACGATGTTCTGCGGCTGGGTGCCATGGACCTGGCGCAGGAACAAGCTCAGATACACAGTGGGAAATGGCTTGCGGAACAGCAGCGAATCATAGGTTTTAGACATAACAAAGGCAGGCAGGCACTTGCCCTCCTGCAGCATGCTGGTCATCCACTCGGCTTCATCCCGCTCCAGCTGTTTGGCGGTTTCCACGATGCGCCCAGGCTCATCAACGACGAGGATGGTATCCTTGGGCAGCTGATCCAGGAGGGTCTCCCGTTCCGGATAGAGAAGGGAGATATACTTGGCGATTCCCGGGAAAAATTGCTCCTGCCGGAGCAGTTCAATCTCATGCATCAGCTCTTCCTGCAGCTTCTGCTTGGCGCTCCGGTCATTCATCTTGCCGAGTTGGGCTTGAAGGAGCTCGTAGGCATGCTGGGATGCACTTTGCAACCGCTTACCGTCGGCCAAAATCTCGCGGCACGGCACAATCTCCACCTGCTCCAGCTTCTCGAGAGAGCGCTGCTCGGTGGCATCGAAGGTGCGGATGGAATCCACCTCGTCATCGAAGAATTCCACCCGGATTGGATTGGGGGCGGTCATGGGGAAGAAATCCAGAATCCCGCCCCGGACGCTCATTTCCCCTTTATTCTCCACCTTGTCATTGCGCTCGTAGCCCATTGCGGAGAGGCGCTTGAGGAGCCCTTCCAGCTGTACCCTGTCACCGAGCCGTATGGTTATCCGCGCCTCCGCAAACACCGCCTGCGGCGGCAGCAGCTTGCGCAGCCCTGCGTAAGGCACCACCAATACGCCGCGGAAGCCTGAGGCCAGGCGCATCAGCGCATCAATCCGGCGGGCCAGCATCTCAGGGCTTTGCGCGGCCATCTCGGCCACTAGCAATTCCTGGACGGGAAAAAGCGCCACCTGGTCAGAGGAGAGGCATTCGGCCAGATCCTCGGTAATCTTTTGGGCGGCATACATGTTATGGGTTAAAACCACAATTGGCCGCTTCATCTCCTCGGAGAGAGCGGCAATGGCCATTTGGCGGGCGGAGCCGGACAGGCCGGATATAATCTGCTCATGCAGCCCGTTCTCCAGCCCGGCCAGGATCGACCGGAAATCCGTATCTTGTGAAAAAGCACTCATCAAAGCCTGTAACACCGGACCAACTCCTTATCCCCATGCAAGAGCCGCCTATGCCAATGAGCACGGGCAGCGGATGGATACACAACTAACGGCGTTTAGGTCAACGCCGTTCCTTTTGCCGTTTATTGTCCATATGATCAGGGAAGAAACGGCTGAAAGGCGCCCTTCCGGCGCCGCGCGGCTGCCCGCAAGAAATCGGGCATCTTCCCTTATTACGGCAAGAGCACACTGGCCCATCTACCGGTAAAAAAAGCCTTGGGCTTTATCCACCAAGGCCTCTTCATCACTTTGGTTACTGCAGCGGATTGGCAACCAGCATCAGCTCGGGATTCGCCTCCAGAGCCTGCTTGCAATAATCGCAGGTTACCTTGACGGTTACGTCTCCGTTCACACTATAAGCTATTATATCGCTCCGCTCTTCGAGGGTCAAGGAATGGAAGCCCAACTGCGCCTCCGTCAGATGGCTGCCGTTCAACCGGCCCACCTCCGTGCCGCAATGCGGACACACATACCGAACATCCATAACACCAGTTCCCCTTTCCAGCCATACCGGGTTTTGTGCCAGATTTGCACGTTATCCTCCAGTATGTCCGAAAAAAGGCTGGTTTATGAGGCGCACCGAGCGATTTCGGTCGGCTCAGCCGTTGAATTTGCCCATGGTTTGCTCGAAGGTGGCGGTGAAGGTATGGGTCATCGCCTCACCGACCCGCTCCAGAATCAAAGGAATTTCCTTAACCTCCTCCTTGCGGAAGCCGGCCAGCACATATTGAACGATATCATAGCCTGCAGGCGGCCGGGAAATGCCGATGCGGATCCGGTTGAAGGTCTGGGTGCCGGTATGGGCAATAATCGATTTGATCCCGTTATGGCCTCCCGCGCTTCCCTGGTAACGCAGCCGGATTTGGCCGAAGGGGGTATCCATATCATCATAGAGCAGAACCATATCCGCAAGGCTGGCCTTATAAAAATCCATAAACCCGCGCACGGATTCCCCGGACAGATTCATGTAGGTTTGCGGCTTGAGCAGCGCTACCTTCTCACCCTGCACCATCCCTTCCGCCACCAGTCCCTTGCACTTGGAGACGGACTTCCAGGATAACCCCCATTCCGCCGCCATACGGTCAACAGCCATGAAGCCGATATTATGCCGGGTGCTCTCATACTCCCTGCCCGGATTCCCCAAACCCACAAACCATTTCATTCTTTATCGCTCCTCTCGCACATCCTTCGATTATAGCAAATCCGCACGAAAAAAATAATTTCGGTAAGCCGCAAACTATATTCCCTTTGGCTTTGTCTTTCCTGTGGGCCCTACTTTGCCAACATACTCCTCCGAAGGAGCATCCGCCTATGTACCTCTTCGGTCAGATTCTGACCCAGGATATTCACTTTCTTCACCATATGGAGCATGAAATCCCCGTGCAAGTTTATCTGGGGGCCCAACATGCGGACATTGGTTTTGTAAGCGGTATCTCGCCGCACTTTATCCGGATTGGTCCGGTATATTACACCCGAGGCGTCTACCGTTTTGTTTCCAGGCCGGGCTACTAGGAATCTGTCTGGCGGAGTGGTTTTGGTGAATCCCTTTTCCTAGTTCAACATTCACTCTCCCGATCATGTTGTTGATTAGGGATTCACCTAACACAAAAGAGCGGACGCGTATTGCGCCCGCTCCATTTTGCTTATTAGAGAACTGGTGTCAGGTGACAGGCTCCGCATTTTTGGCTGCTTTGGCAGGAGCCGCATCCTTGGCTGCCGGCTCTGCCGGAGTCTCCTCCACTTCCTTCTGCGGCGCCAGAATCGTCACCACCACTTCATCCTTGTGGGTTTTGAGCTCCACACCCGCCGGCATCTGCAATTCTCCGGCGGTAATGGTGTCTCCCATATCCAGTTGGGTCACATTCACCGCAATGGAGGCAGGAATCGCAGCCGGGAGACAGCGCACCTCCACCTGGTGAAGCTGAATTTGCAGCATGCCGCCTTCTTCTTCACCTTTGGCGTCGCCCACAAAGTCCAGCGTAACCTCCGTACGGACCGGCTCATTCATATTAATCTGGTGAAAATCAATATGCAGCAGATTGCTGTTCAACGGGTCCCGCTGCACATCCTGGATCATCACCGTCTGTTTGCCTGAGCTGCCCAGCTCCAGCTCGATAATCCCGTTGGCATGGGATCTCAAAAGGGCCGACAGCTCCCGGTTATCCACCGCAACCTGGATGGAGCCGATATTCTTGCCGTATACCACACCCGGAACACTGCCCGAGGAGCGGAGATGTTTTACACCGGATTTGGTCAAATTGCCTCTGGTTTGAGCCTGCAACGATATAGCCATAATTGTTGGTAGAGCCTCCCTTAAACGGTTTTCAGGTTAAGCCGCTTTTTTCCTGTGCGTCTTTCACTAGATTGCCCGTTTTGGATGGATTCCAACCCTTGACTGGACCGTAGGCTTAAAAATTATTCCTCAAACAGCTTGCTGATGGGCAGCTGTTCGTGAATCCGGATGATCGCCTCGCCGATGGTCGGCGCAACGGACAGCACCCGGATCTTCTCCGAAGGATTGGTATGGTGCAGCGGAATGGTGTTGGTCACAACCAATTCCTTCAGCGGGGAATTGGCAATGCGATCCATCGCCGGTCCGGACAATACCGGGTGGGTGGAGCATGCATATACATCCGCCGCGCCATATTCCATCAGAGCATTGGCCGCCAGCACCATGGTGCCTGCAGTGTCGATGATGTCATCCACCAGGATGGCGGTGCGGCCCTTGATGTCGCCGATGATATTCATCACTTCGGAGACATTGGGCTCCGGACGGCGTTTGTCGATAATGGCCAGAGGCGCAGACAAATAATCCGCCAATCTGCGGGCGCGCACGACGCCGCCATGGTCGGGGGAAACAACGGTAATATTGGGAAGAGCCTTGTTGCGGAAATACTTGCCGAGGATCGGGTTGCCCAGCAGATGATCCACGGGAATATCGAAGAAGCCCTGAATTTGTGTCGCATGCAGATCCATGCTGATTACCCGGTCCGCACCGGCGGTTTCGATCATCTTCGCCACCAGCTTGGCGGTGATGGGGTCTCGGGAGCGGGCCTTCCGGTCCTGCCGCGCGTAGCCGTAATACGGAATCACCACGTTGATGCTGTTGGCGGAGGCGCGGCGCAGGGCGTCCACCATAACCAGCAGCTCCATCAGGTTATCATTGACGGGCAGACAGGTGGACTGGATGACGAATACGTCGCAGCCCCGCACACTTTCATTCAGCTTGATGCGCACTTCACCATCAGCGAATTGCAGCGTCTCGGAATCCCCCAAGGATACGCCGATGTAGGAGGCAATCTCCTCCGCCAGCTTGGGATTGGAGTTACAGGTAAAAATCTTCAACTTCGGATCTAAGTATGACACAAACAGTTCCTCCTAAGGGCTTTTCGTTAGGAAAGCCGGCTTCGTAAGCATAATCTTTGAGTTTTTGCTGGGGCAAAAACTGGCGTCGTAAGCATAACTACCACTACAGCGGGACCAATCCGATGTTCCCAAAAAAGAACGAACTGCAAAAGTGCAGGTAATCGAAGCAGATTGCCTGACCAGCCAAGGTTCAACGGCAAAAATGCAGTTATTTCTCTCACATTCTGCCGTTTCCGGGGAAATAACCCCCATTAACTGCATTTTTGCAGTTACAACCCATAAAAGGAGCCCCTTTGGGACAAATTAACTGCACATTTGCATTATAGCCTCTCCGATTCCGGCAAGGCCACAGGATAATGTTGCTACAGAACTATTATAATGGGAATACATCCTGTATTTGGGCCAACACGCCATCCGCTCTGCTCCCTTATAATGCCCATCCAAGGCGGCGTACGACCGGCAAAGCCCCTACTTCTTTTCTTTCTTGGCCTTGAACTTGTTGCGCAGCTTCTCAGCATAACCTTCCTTATTCACCTGGCGCACCCGGGCGATGGCCAGATCATTGTCCGGCACCTCATGGGTAATGGTGGAGCCCGCCACCACAAACGCACCGTCGCCTACCCGCACCGGCGCAATCAGATTCACATTGCTGCCGATGAAAGCATTGCTGCCGATTTCCGTACGGGACTTGTTGAAGCCGTCGTAGTTGGCTGTAATGACACCGCACCCGATATTTGTATGGCTGCCCACAGTGGCATCCCCTACATAGCTCAAATGGGGCACCTTGCTGCCTTCCCCGATAACCGCATTCTTGATTTCCACAAAGTCTCCGACCTTCACACCATCCGCCAAATCCGCACCCGGACGCAGATACGCAAAGGGTCCAATATTCACATCATTGCCGGTTTTAGCTTCCAGCAATACGGATTGTTTGATGTGCACACCGTTGCCCACCACAGAATCGGTCATTTCCACATTGGGCCCGATGACGCAGTCTTCACCGATGGCGGTTTGGCCCTTCAGCACACAGCCGGGAAGCAGTACCGTATCGGCTCCGATAGACACACCCTTCTCTACATACGTATGGGCCGGGTCCGTCACCGTCACGCCATCCAGCATCAGACGGCGGACAATGCGCTCCCGCATCAGCCGCTCCGCTTCCGACAACGCCACTCGGTCATTCACTCCGATGGCTTCAGCCGGATCCGTTGTCTGCCAGGCCGCTACCTTATGTCCGTCCTCCTGCAGAATCCGGATCACATCCGTGAGATAATACTCATTTTGCGCATTGTTGTTGGTCACCCTGCCCAATGCCGCAAACAGCTTCTGGTTGTCGAAGCAGTACGTGCCGGTGTTGATCTCCTTTACCAAAGCCTGCTCCGGCGTACAATCCTTCTGCTCCACGATGCCCATAACCTGGCCGTCACCGCTGCGGACCACCCGGCCGTATCCTGTGGGGTCTGACAACTCCGCAGTCAGCACGGTGGCCGCAGCTCCGGACTGCCCATGCACCTCTATCATCTTGCTTAGGGTTTCCTCCATCACCAGCGGAGTATCACCGCAGACAACAACCGTGATGCCTTCCTCTTTCTCCAGCAAAGGAGCTGCCTGAAGCACGGCGTGGCCGGTTCCCAGCTGCTCTTCCTGCATCACGAACTCCGCCCGGCTGCCCAAATAGGCCTTGACCGCTTCGCTGCCATGGCCAACCACGACTACATTGCGGGAAGCGCCGAGCCCTTCAACGGCATCCAGAACATGGCCGACCATCGGTTGGCCGCAAACGGGGTGAAGCACCTTGTACAGCTTCGACTTCATCCGCTTGCCCTTACCCGCTGCCAGGACAATACTGAGTATGTTCAAATTTATCATCTCCATCATAAATTCCAATATGAATATATCCTACTTTCCGGCAAAAGAAAAGAGAGCCCCGGAGGCTCCCACGGAAAATGCGGTTATTTTATGCTCCCTCTTCCATGACTTCTTCCTCGACAGCGGCTCTTTCGTACTCAGCCAGAACGGCTGCCTGAATTTTTTCCCGGGTGGCGGAAGAGATGGGATGAGCGATATCCCGAAACTCTCCGTCGGGAGTCCGCTTGCTGGGCATAGCAACGAACATTCCGTTATTTCCGTCAATAACGCGAATGTCGTGCACGACGAATTCGTTGTCGATGGTAATGGAGGCGATGGCCTTCATTCTTCCTTCGGAATTCACGCGGCGGAGTCTGACATCAGTAATTTGCACGTTTACGTTCACCACCTTTTTTTTAAGCAGGACTTGCTGTATATTTCCACAACAGCTGGGAAAATCCTTCTTTTTTGTGCTTAAAAAAAAGGTTTTTTTAAAAATATTTATACAACTTAAACTATTTCGACATTTCTCAACGCGATGCATTCTATTTCGACAAGAACATCCTTCGGCAGGCGCGCAACCTCTACGGTAGAGCGTGCCGGCTTGTGATCCTTGAAGAAGGAACCATACACCTCGTTGAACTCTGCGAACAGGTTCATGTCCTTCAGGAACACGGTGGTTTTGACCACTTGGGATAAACCCGATCCGGCCTCCTGCAGCACCGCTACCAAGTTCTTCAACACCTGCTCCGCTTGCTCGGCAATGCCGCCCTCCAGAAGAGTCCCGTCCGGACGGAGGGGAATTTGCCCTGAGGTATACACCATATCGCCTGCAATTACGGCCTGGGAATACGGCCCGATGGCGGCAGGAGCTTCTGCCGTCGCTACAATTTTGAGCATAATCATGCTTGTCTCCTTCCGGCGGCCAGCCGGCAAGGCGGGCTCATAAACCCACACTGCCATTTACTGGTCCGATTCAAAATAATTGCCTAAAACCACCTTCACCTGCTTGCTGCGCGAATCCACATGGGTCAGACGGGCAAGGGAAATATAATCCTCTACCAAATGCTCCTCTACCTCATCGGAATCCACAAAAACTCCAACACCCTTCACGGTCGCCCGGAACTCCGACAACAGATCCATCATGCCGTGAATGGTGCCGCCTGCACGCATGAAGTCGTCGATAATCAATACCTTGGCTTCTTCCTTTAATGCCCGTCTCGAGAGGGACATGGTCTGGATCCGCTTGTTGGAGCCCGACACATAGTTGATGCTTACGGCGGAGCCTTCCGTCACCTTGTTGTCCCGGCGCACAATCACCACCGGCAGGTTCAGGAACGTAGCCGTGGCATAAGCCAGCGGAATCCCCTTGGTTTCTACCGTCATGACCACATCGATATCCCGTCCGGCAAAAGCGGTTGCAAACATCTTGCCGATTTCATTCAGAATCATCGGACGGCCCAGCAGGTCGGACATATACATATATCCGCCCGGCAGAACCCGCTCCGGCTGCTCCAGCTGTCTGCATATATCCACCATGAAGATCTCCGACTGCGCCTTGGAAACCTTCGGAATAAACTTCACCCCGCCGGCGGCTCCGGCCAATGTCTGGAGATCCCCCAGCCCTTCCGATTCACACACTTCCTTGATGATGGCCAAATCCTCGCTGATGGACGACTTGGCCGAATTATATCGCTCAGCAAAGGTTGTCAGCGGAATCAACGTATGGGGGCGAAACAGCAAGTATTGCGTCATTTCTACCAATCTTGCGCTTCGCTTTAATTTTTTCATGCATGCACCCCCGATTGCGGATCATATCCACACTCAAATCCGAATATTATAATGAGAATATATCATTTATGTCCGTATTTATTCAAGTTCCCAATGAAATTGTTTCTTACATGCAGCTGACATCCGTGTAAATTCTCTCTTAGGGGGCGGCATGTTCCCCGGTTAACATCCTCACCGCATAGACTTCCTTGCAGAAGCCGCGGAGCCCGTTGTAGATACGCTGTGCCTTCTTCTCCTTGGAGCAAAGGGCAAAAACTGTGGGACCGCTACCGGACATCAGCACTCCGTCCGCTCCCAACCGCTCCATGCAGTTCTTCAGCTGCCGGACCTCCGGATATAAGGATAATGTAACCTCTTCCAAAACATTGCCCAAACCCGCGCACAAGTTGTGGTAATCCTTGCTCCGGATGGCCTCGGCAACAGCCGCCGTGTCCGGATGCTTCGCAATCCGGGAAGCATTCAGCTTGCCGTACACATCTGCGGTAGACACATTGATAGGGGGCTTGGCCAACACCACCCAGCATTGGGGCGGGGAATCAATAAACTCCAGCTTCTCGCCGCGGCCCCGGGCAATAGCGGTCCCGCCGGTTACGCAAAACGGTACATCTGACCCCAGCTCAGCACCCAGCGTGCGAAGCTCCTCATCAGTGATGCCCAGCCGCCACAGGCGGTTCAACCCCCGCAGTGTAGCCGCCGCATCGCTGCTTCCACCGGCAAGCCCTGCTGCTACCGGAATTTTTTTATCCAAATGAATATAGACCCCTTGCTTCACATCATAACGGTCCTTGATTAATCTGGCTGCCTGAAAAGCCAGGTTCTTCTCATCCAGCGGAATATACCCCGCCTGGCTGGAGATAATGATGGCATCCCGGTCCAGTTCCTTCATTTCGATCCGGTCCGCCAGATCCACCATTGTCATAATCATTTCTACTTCATGATAACCGTCCGGCCGCTTATGCAGCACGTCCAGGGTAAGATTGATTTTGGCTGAAGCTTTTTCCATCACTCGCACAAGGCTGCACCTACTTTCAATAACGGCCTGATCCAACTTTACATATTATAGCAAACCCCGTTGGGAAAAGCATCTGGCGTTCATTCGGCGGTTTTCAAATAAAGCCGAGGCGTATGAAAACGCCCCGGCTTGGATTGCGCTCTATTCGGTTAACGGCTTATCTTCCCGGCGGCTGGCCCTGCCCTTGTGCCTTGGCTGCCTGCTCGGCCATCTGGATGGCCCGCTTCACCATATTGCCCGCATCCTTGGTGGTGATGCCGCCCCAGCCTTCCCGCTGGACAGTATTATAAAAACCCAGATCCTTCGCCAACTCGTATTTCAGCTGCTCCGACATGACCCCGCGGCGCCTTCTGCCCATTCCACAATCCCTCCTTGGTGACAATTTGTCTTTACCGGTAGGATGCGCAGACAGGGCCGGTTTTAGCCGCTGCTGATTAATGTTTTATGAAACCAAAAAAAGAAACTCCGGCGAACATCACCGGAGCCTTGCGGCAGTCTCGCAGGGTCACCCCTGAATGTATGTAATCCGCATCTGGCCATCCTCACTGCAGACAGTCACTTCCACTGTCTCCGTCAAGATGTCCGCGTAGCTGTAGGAAACCCGTTTGAAGCTTTGCTGGTCCTGGTCCAGCTTGACAATAAATACAGAAGGGTAGGTTTCTTCAAGCACACCTGAACGTTCAATGGTTTTCCTCCGGCCGCCGTTGGCGCGGAGAGTAATCTTCTGTCCCACATGTGTTTCCATGGTACGTTTGATCTCCAAAAGCGCATTTTTAGCCATGGACTACTACCACCTCTTTCTATCCCATTATACCTCAGATTGTCCATCTTGTCAAATGAAGCCAAATATTATACCAGTGAAGAAAACCAGTTGTCAATGGTAATCCCCATATCCCGTTTTTAATATGTCCTGAACCCGTTTCCTTTATCCGTCTTTTCCAAAAAAAGAAAAACCGCCCTCCTGGTGACCAGGCGGGCGGCATCGGACGTTCAGTATGTTTTAAAGCCCGGAATTCCCAGGCGGTAGCTGCCGCGGGTATCGATTCCCCCAAGCCCCTCCAGACCGCTCATGGTATGCTGGAGGATATCCGCCATCTGGACGGTATCCTTAATGGGGGTAAACGCCACCTTGGCAGCGATGTACAATGGATCCAGCGCATGGATCAGCACCCGCCCCGGAGAGCTGGCGTAATTGGCCCCGGCCTGCAGCAGCGCCTCAAAATGGGATTGGCAGGCTCCCGCAATAATAACCAGAGCATCCCGGTTGCGCTCATACTTCCGGGCCGTGCGTACCGCATTCACGAAGTTCTGGGAATTCTTATAGCTGGACAGACTCTGAGCATCCCCATGCTTGATATCCTTCAGAATCCCGTCATGTCCAGTAATAACCACGATATCCGGATGCACCTGGGGCAGTAGCCGGGTCAAAGCCTCCGCCATATTCTGCTCCGGCACATAGATGCCCTCTGCCGGCACACGCAGATCCCCGTAGAGTCCCATGCTTTTGCGCAGATAATTAGGGTCCCCGTCCAAGTGGAGCACCTTGCCCGGCACCTCAAAATGCCCGGGGGACTGGCGTCCGCTTCTTGCGGCGGAAGCCGCCTGCTTAACCGGCTGGGGCAGGCTTTTGGTCATCACGCTGCGCATTTCGGTGCACCGCTGCTGCATATCTTCCTCATGGCGGGCGATGCGGGTTTCAGGTGCAGGGCTCAAGTCCGCGACGGATGCATCCGCCAGAAGCCGCACATCCACCCCCCGGAGCAGCGCAGTCTGATAAGAAAAATCTTGAATTTTAAAAATGACGTCACCGCCATAGGATTTCCGAACCACCAGATCGCCTTGCTTCATTGCGCCTATCCCCTCCTCACGATGTATCGTATGGCGGGACTGGGCGTTTGGTGCGGTGCAAATCAGGAATTCAAACAAAAACTCCCCCGCCGGCTGCCGGCAAGGGGAGTAAATGCGCTTAAACGCTGATTCCGGCCTCCTGGAGGGCCTCTGTAAGGCGGGCGAACTCTTCGAGGCTCAATGTCTCACCGCGGCGTATAGGATCAATTCCGGCCTTCTCCAGCGCTTGCTCCAGAAGATGCCGGGTTTCTTTGGTGAAGAACCGGGTTAAGAGATTATTAAAGATGGTTTTCCTCCGTTGGGTAAAGGAGGCCTGCACCACCTGAAAATACAGCTGCTCATCTGACACCTGGACAGGCGGAGCTTTGCGCAGCCGCAGCCGGATCACGGCAGAGTCCACGTTGGGCTGAGGAATGAAGACGGTGCGGGGAACAATGGCCACTACCTGGGGCTCGCAATAATACTGCACGGCAATGCTCAGGCTGCCGTAATCCTTGTTGCCGGGCTTGGCCGCCATCCGGTCCGCCACTTCCTTCTGGATCATCACCACGATATTCTCCAGGGGGATATGCTCCTCCAAAAGTCGCATGACAATAGGCGTAGTCACATAATAGGGCAGGTTGGCCACCACGCTGACACCCTTCACATCTGCGAAGTAACGCTGGAACAAATCATCCAGATCCACCTTCAGAATATCCCCATGAACCACAGACGCATTGCCGTAGGCCGACAGCGTTTCCTCCAGAACAGGCAGCATCCGCTGGTCCAGCTCCACTGCCACCACACGTCCCGCACGTTTAGCCAATTGCTGGGTCAGAGCCCCCAGTCCGGGGCCGATTTCCAAGGCGCCCTTGGACTCGTCCAGCTCAGCCGCATTCACGATATTGCCCAGGATATTGAGATCTACGAGAAAATTCTGGCCAAGGCTTTTCTTGGCTGTAATGCCGTACCGGCCCAGAACATCCTTCGTTCTGGCCGGGGATGCAACATCCGTTTGTGCGGAATAGGGTTTTGTCATTGGAAGCCCTCTTCACGAAAAAGCTTCAGCGCTTCTTCGAATTCTTTCCGTGTGATTTGAAACATCTGGCATCTTTTTAAGAATTGCTTGCCGTTGGCATAGCCGATTCCGAGCAGCCTGCCCATCGCTTCCCGCCGGGCTGCCGCATCCGGATGAACCAAAAGTCCTGCGCCCATCAGATCATCCTGGGTGATTTCCGATTCAGCCGTTTGATAGTCCGTTTTGAGGTTTTCGAGCGCCTTCCGGATCATTTCAGGGGTCGCGTTCTCAATGCCCACATCACCGTTTTTGGTGGTTTCCTCCTGGCTCAGGAAAGCCTGCTTGCACCCCGGGAAGCGGGCGGTGATCAGCCGCCGCAGCCGTTCTCCCGCATGATCGGGATCCGTGAAGATAATAACGCCCCTGCGATCCAGGGCCAAACGGATCTTTTCGTAGACGGCCTGATTGATGGCGGAGCCGCCGGTTTCGATAGTTTCTGCCTCCACGGCACGCTTAATGGCCGCCGTGTCGGACTTGCCCTCCACCACAATAATTTCTTTTAGCATAGACGCAACTTTTCCCCTCGCCGCTTCGTCTTAATAAACAGGAAGAGAAGAGGCCGGCAGCCTCTTCTCGAAAGGTATCCACTTGGAACAAGCCCTAGCCGGACAGATCCAAACCCGTTAGTCGGTAACAGGCTTTTTCGGACCGATCACATATACGGTATAACCCCGCTTGGTGCCGAATTTGTTGGCATAAGCGTTGCTGTCGAAGTATACGTCGATCTTATTGCCCTTGATGGCGCTGCCTGTATCCTCAGCACGGCGGAAGCCGATGCCTTCGATATAGACCCACCAGCCCATGGGAATCACACTTTTATCCACAGCAATGGTACGGCCCTCGGTTACAGTCGTGCCGCTGGAGGTAACACCGTATTGCGGGTGATCCTCATCCTTGCCTGTGGAGGCCACGCCGGCGGAATACGCCGTCAAAGTCACATTGTTCAAAATCTTCTTATAGCCAAAGTTTACCCCGTTTTTGGTGACTTCATCCACATTAGGGGAGCTTGCGCTTAACACGGTTACCACCGGAGCTTTGGTACCCACGGCTACCACCTTGCTGACGCTTTCGGCGGCAATCGTTTCGTCCACCTTATTTTCCGCCACCAAAACGCCATCCTCGTAAACCTTCTCTGTTTTGATGACCTTGGTTCCTTCTACACCGTCCTGAACAACCTCTTCCTTGCCCTTCAGCAGGCTGCTGTCATTCTGCTTCACCGTTTCGAAGGCAATCGGCTGCGACTGCTCAGCGATTTCCTTGGTGACGCGGACGATCTTGATTTCTTCCCCGGCGTCTAAGGGTTCCTCCAACGACGGAGTAATCTTATCCAGCGGGTCCATGCCAATATTTAAATCCTCCAAAGCGCCTGCAACCGTCTTTCCGGTTGTATACAACGTTAAGGTCTTTCCATCGGCAGTCAATTGCACCGGCGAGGTGTGATTCAGCACAATGACGTCCCCATTCCGCAGCTTGGTATCCACAGGCAGGGAAATACGGTCATTCTCACCGTACGAAATTGCTTTTTCATCCAGTAGGTGTTTAAGAACATCTTCCCGGGTTACCACCACGGTTTCTTGTCCGTCCACCACTACGGATACGCTTTTGGTAGCCGTACCGTACAACAACATGAAAAACATGAAGGCTAAGGCGATCGAGAAAGCTGCTGCTATAATAATTCAGCGCCCGTTTTCATGCTCCCATCGCAATGCGAAGGCCATGCTGGATGATCGTTTTTCATGGGTTTCCTGAACAGGGATAGCGCCCACTTCAATCGGTCCTCCTTCATAGTCCGCCGTCTGGTATGATACAGGGTTCTTTTGACGTGACTATTGGTTTGATTATAACTTCATGCTTAAAAGCCAATTCTCCTCGCATTCAAAGCAGCTGCAGCCGGAATTCTGGCTCCTCGCGCAGCACCTCCTTCGCGAATATGATGAGTGGTTGAATTATGAATATCACGGGGGACAACATAAAAAGCCCCGTGAAGAGGTATCTTCTCGTGGCAAACTAAGCATAAAAATGCACGACAAGTATCCTCTCTTCAACGCTTACGAGGTTAGCTGACGGATTCGGACGAAAGAGTCGCCCTACCTGTAAGACTGCAAAGCAGCCGTTACAGGATTCACCCCAAAACCGTGCCGTCACTTCAAGGCCCTCCACAATGCCATGAAGCTGTTCACATTCGGTTCCCCCGTTTTCCAAAATGGAAACTCAGCGAATTGGAAATTTGGCAAGCACTATTAAGTTATCATGTGTTGTATATTAATGCCTCAAGCTAAAGTTGTAAATAGCGAAAAGTCCATAAATCGGTTAAAATTAGCCATGTATGCGGTTAAAAATGGTTTTTTTATCTCATTATCTCACTCGTTTTATTCATTTTCTCTTTATTTCTTAATTTCAATGGCTTATGACGGCTCAAATATGAATTTTTTATTGCTTTCCCAAAAGAATTATCAAAAAATTTTGACATCGGAGGGCTAATTTCCCATCATATTTACAGTTTGTTTACCTCCTTCAATACCCTGTCCTCTGCTCTTTTTCCAGCCCCAAATCCTTCCGTTTTGCCCTCCCTTCCCCTCCCTTTTCCACTATCTTGTCCCCGGTTTAATTGCATCGTCTGGAGCTTTTTCTATATAATAGCGGAAGAATACATAACGTAAGAAGCGGGTGAACCGGTTTGGAACCGATGCTGCAGGTTAAGGGTTTGTACGGGGGGTATTTCCCGCGCAAGCCTGTTCTAAAGGATGTGGATTTTGACGTATTTCCCGGCGAGATGGTGGGCATGATCGGACTGAAC